>JBMORH010000085.1:0-27831 GCA_049322275.1 Thermodesulfobacteriota bacterium | reverse complement strand
CCACCTGACGCTTCAGACGCGCATTCTCGGCGGCAAGCTCCTTTTCCAGCTCGCTGCGGCCAGCCTCGTAGCGGGCCTTCTTGCGCCAGTCGTACAGCTGCGATTCGTGCAGCCCCAATTGTGTGGCGGCGCTGGCTACGCCCACGCGATCGGCCAAGCCCAGGGCTTCGACCTTGAACTCGGCCGAGTGCCGCCGACGTGGCACCGACTGCCCTTTCCTCTGTTTGCTCATGGATCACCTCTCCAGCGAAATTCACTCGCTTACCAAGGTGTCCGCAGAGTCTGGGCAGGATCAGAAATGCCAAGCCCCCGCCGGAAGGAAGAAGGCACTTTCTCGTTCCCGGCGGGGGCGCGCGAAGATAAACCTTGGAGGCCCATCCCCGGCGAAGCCAGCATAGCATCCGCCCGGCCGGGGCGGCAAGCGGCCTGGCCCCGGCGAGCGGGCTGTTATATGCTATGGCCATGGAAACTCCCGCCCCCCGCCCCGTGCGTCTCTTGCCCGACGAGGTGGCCAACCAGATCGCCGCCGGCGAGGTGGTGGAGCGCCCGGCCAGCGTGCTCAAGGAGCTATTGGAGAACGCCCTGGACGCTGGCGCGGGGCGCATCGCGGTGGAGGTGCAGGACGGCGGCCGCCGCCTGATCCGGGTGGTGGACGACGGCTGCGGCATGCTGCCCGACGACCTGCTCATGGCCCTGGAGCGCCACGCCACCAGCAAGCTGACCAGCGGCGACGACTTGGCCCGGGTTGCCAGCCTGGGCTTCCGGGGCGAGGCCCTGCCCTCCATCGCCGCGGTGAGCCGGCTGGTCCTGCGTTCGCGGCCCAGGGGGGCCGAAACCGGTTACCAGGCCCGCATCGAGGGCGGCAGTCTGCGCGAAAACGGCCCGGCCGGCTGCCCGCCCGGCACCGTGGTGGAGGTGGCCGACCTGTTCTACAACCTGCCCGCCCGGCGCAAATTCCTGAAAAGCCCCGCCACCGAGGCCGGTCACCTGGGCCAGGCCTTCCTGCGCCTGGCCCTGGCCCGGCCGGAGGTGGCCCTGCGCTACACGGTGGGCGGCCAGGCCCTCTACGACCTGCCGGCGGCGGCCGATCTGCCAACCCGGGCGGCGGCGCTGCTGGGCCGGGAGACGGTGGCCCAGATGACGCCCGTGCAGGCCAGGGTGGGTCCGCTGACGCTTTCCGGCCTGGCCGGCCTGCCCTCCCTCAGCCGCCCCCAGGCCGACCAGGCCTTCACCTACGTCAACCGCCGGCCGGTGCGCGACCGCCTGCTACTCTCGGCCATCGGCCAGGCCTACCGCGGGTTGATGCCCGACGGCCGGCGGCCGGTCTTGGTGCTGCTGCTCGGGTTGGACCCGGAGCTGGTGGACGTCAACGTGCATCCGGCCAAGGTGGAGGTGCGCTTCCGGGCCGCCCAAGAGGTGCACCAGGCCCTGGTGGAGGGCCTGCGCCGGGCCTTGGCCGGCGGCCCGCCCCGCCCCGCCCCGCCGACCTGGCCCGCCGCCGCGCATGAATCCTGGCCCCCGCCGCGCGGGGTGGTGCGCGAGCCCGATCCATCGCCGGCTCCGGCCTGGCCGCCGCCGGCCACCCCCCCGCCGCCGCCTCTGGCGGAAGCCGCCTGGCCCCGCTCCGCCGGCCCGGAGGCCGCTCCGGCCCCGCGTCCGCTCTTCACCCCGGCCGGCGAGCTCGCCGTGATCGGCCAGCTCCACGGGCTCTACATCCTTTGCTCATCGCCGGAGGGCCTGGTCATCATCGACCAGCACGCGGCCCACGAGCGCCTGACCTACGAGGCCATGAAGCGGGCCGCCAGGCAGGACCAAGCCCCGCGCCAGGGGCTTCTCATGCCGGCCACCCTGGAGCTGACCCCGGTGGAGGCGGCCGGCGCGCAGGCCCAGGCCGCGGCCTGGGCGCGCCTGGGCCTGGAGATGACGCCCTTCGGCGGGCGAACCTGGGCGGTCACCGCCGTGCCGCCGGCCTGGGCCGGTCTGGACCCGGCCCCCCTGGCGCGCGACCTGCTGAGCGAACTCACCGCCAGCGGCCTGCCCCCGGACACCCCGGAGTTCCAGGAGACCGCCCTGCGCGCCCTGGCCTGCCGGGCCAGCCTCAAGCAGGGCCAAGAGCTCTCCCCGCCCGAAATGGAGGCGCTGGTCCGGCGGGTGGCGGCCCTGCCGCCGCCGGTCACCTGCCCCCACGGCCGGCCGGTGCTCTTGCTGCTCGGCCGCCGCGACCTGCTGCGCGGCTTCAAGCGCGGCCTGGAGCCGGCCTGATGCCCGCTCCCGGCGCCATGCCCGCGTCAGCCGCCCCGCCATTGGTCCTGCTGGTCGGCCCCACCGCGGTGGGCAAGACCGCGGCCGCGGTGGCCATCTGCCGGGCGCTGGGGGCCGAGGTGGTGAACGCCGACAGCGTGCAGGTCTACCGCGGTCTGGACCTCGGCTCGGCCAAGCCCACCGCCGCCGAGCGCGCCCAGGCCCCCCACCACCTGGTGGACGTGGCCGATCCGGACGAGGAGATGAGCGCCGCCCGCTGGGCCGGGCTGGCCGAGGACGCCATCGCCGACATCGCCCGCCGGGGCCGACGCGCCCTGGTGGCCGGCGGCACTGGGCTCTACGTCAAGGCCCTGGTCTACGGCCTGGCCCCGGCCCCGCCGGTGGACGCCGCGCTCCGGGCGCGGCTCAGGGCCGAGTGGGACGCCCAGGGCGGCCCGGCCCTGCACGCGCGCCTGGCCGGGCTGGACCCGCAGAGCGCCGCCCGCCTGCACCCGGCCGACCGCCAGCGGGTGCTGAGGGCCCTGGAGTTTGCTCTCCAGACCGGCGAGCCCATCAGCCGCCGCCAGGCCGGCCACGGTTTCAGCGCCCCGCGCCATCCCCATCTGGCCCTGGGCCTGGACCGCCCCCGGCCGGAGCTTAACCAGCGCATCGAGACGCGCTGCCGGGCCATGTGGGCGGGTGGGCTTTTGGACGAGACGCGCGGCCTGCTGGCCGCCGGCCTGGCGCCATCCGCCCACAGCCTGAACAGCCTGGGCTACCGCCAGGCGGTGGCGGTGCTCATGGGCCGCCAGGACGAGGCCGACGCCCTGGCGGAGATGATCCGGCTGACCAAGGCCTACGCCAAGCGCCAGCTCACTTGGTTCCGGGGGCTAGAAGGTATAAAATGGCATCATCCCGACGATCTGCCCGGCCTGATGGGCCGGGCGCGCGAGTTTTGGAACCTGGAGGCATGACCGCCATGCGCCCCTGGCTGGGCCTTGTGGCCCTATTGATATCGCTTGCATCCGCCCTGCCCGCCCCGGCCGGCGAGGCCGCCGCGCCGCTTAGCCTGCTCAGCCTGGGCCGGGCCCCGGCCGCGCTGACCAACGAGGCCGCCGCCCGCGAGGCGGCGGTGCAGGACGCCCTGCGCCGGGGGGTGACCCAGGCCGCCCTGGAGCTGAGCGACCCGGCCCTGCTGCGCGCCGGCCTGGAGGCCCTGGAGAACCAGGTGCTGGCCAAATACGCCGGCTTCGTGACCGCCTACACCCCCCAAAGCCAGGCCCGCGGCCCGGCGGGCACGGCGCTGCTGGTGGCGCTGACCATCGACCGCGCCGCCCTGACCAAGGCCCTGGGCGGGGCCGGGCTGGTCAAGCTGCCGCTCAGGCTGCCGGCCGTCCTGGCCCTGGTCAGCCAGGAGAACGCCCCCGGCGCGGCCCCGGCGTTCTGGTGGGGCGAGGGCGTGGCCAATCCCGCCCTGCCGGCGGTGGTGGCCAGGGTGGCCAAGGCCCACGACCTGCCCGTGGTGGACCCGGCCGCCTTCGCGCCCAAGATTCCGCCCGCCGAGCGCCAGCCGGTGCTGGGCGAGGAGCAGGCCGCGGCCCTGGGCCGGGCGGCCGGGGCCGGGCTGGTGATCCTGGGCCGGGTGCGGCCCTATCCCGCCGGCGCGCCGGGCGCGCCGCCCTTGGCCCAGCTCATGGCCCTGGAAACGGCCGGTGGCAAGGTGCTGGCCAGCGAGGAGACCGAGGCCCCCGTGCTGCCGCCTGGCCCGGAGAGCCAGGAGAAGGCCGCCGCCCTGGCCGAGGAGGCCCTCACCCGCCTGCTGCGCCAGGCCGCCGCCGGCCTGCCCGAAGGCGCGGTGATCGAGACCTTCCTGCCGGTGGAGATCGCCGGACTGCGCAGCCTGGGCGACCTGGTGCGTTTCGAAACGGCCATGCGCAGGCTCACCGCCCTGGTGATGGAGGTCAGGCGCGAGTCCATGGCCGGCGGCAGGGCCGGGCTCAGGGTGAAGCTGCGCGGCGGCCACGAACGTCTGGCCCAGGAGCTGATGGCCGCCAACTACGGCGATTTCCTGGTCAACGTCACCCAGAGCTCGCCGGAGGGCATCCGGCTGACCCTGGTGCCCAAGACCCAATAGCCGAGCCGGACCAGGGGAGCTATCCTCCCCGGCTGGCGGACGAAAAAACCCGGCGGCCGCCCGCGGCCCCGCCTTGACAGGCCCCTGGGCGGCTGGTAAAAGGTGGTTTCGGTTTCAGGCACGTAGCTCAGGGGGAGAGCGCTACCCTGACACGGTAGAGGTCATGGGTTCAAATCCCATCGTGCCTACCAAACCCGGCCCGCACCGAGTGTGGCTCCCGGCTGGCGGCGAAAGCGCGCCGAGCGGGCCCCGGAGCGGGTTGCGGGGGGTTTTTTTGCTTTTGTGGGAGCAGGTTAGCCGTCCATGACCGCCAGCGAGCACATAGCCCAGAGCGACCCCAAGGCCGCCCGCCAGGCGGTGGCCGCCAGGGTGGACGGCCGCGTGGTGGATCTGGCCGCGCCGGTGGATTCCGGCCAGGCGGTGGAGCCGGTGCTGCCCGGCAGCCGCGAGGCCCTGGAGATACTGCGCCATTCCACCGCCCACCTCATGGCCGAGGCGGTCAAGGCGCTCTTCCCCGGCGTCAAGGTGGCCATCGGTCCGGCCATCGCCGACGGCTTCTACTACGATTTCGACTATGAGCGCGCCTTCACCCCGGAGGACCTGCCGGCCATTGAGCAGAAGATGCTGGAGCTGGTCAAGGCCGACCAGCCCTTCGTCTGCCGCATGACGCCCAAGGCCGAGGCCCTGGCCATGTACCGGGCCGCCGGCGAGCCCTACAAGGTCGAGCTGATCGAGGCCCTGGACGCCGAGGCGGTGAGCATCTACCGCCAGGGCGGGTTCACGGACCTCTGCCGGGGGCCGCACCTGCCCTCCAGCGGCCGGGTGGGCGCCTTCAAGCTGCTCTCGGTGGCCGGGGCCTATTGGCGCGGCGACGAGAACAACCGGATGCTGTCGCGCATCTACGGCACCGCGTTTTTCGACAAGAAGGAGTTGAAGGAACACCTGCGCCTGCTGGAGGAGGCCAAGAAGCGCGACCACCGCAAGCTGGGCAGGGAGCTGGAGCTGTTCTCCTTCCACGAGGACGCCGGGGCCGGCCTGGTGATCTGGCACCCGCGCGGTATGCTCTTGCGCTACCTCATCGAGGAGTTCGAGCGCCAGGAGCACCTGAAACGCGGCTACCAGATGGTGCAGGGCCCGCAAATCCTCAAGCGCGAGCTCTGGGAGCGCTCCGGGCATTTCGACCACTACCGCGAGAACATGTACTTCACCGAGGTGGAGGGCGGGGCCTACGGCATCAAGCCCATGAACTGCCTGGCCCACATGCTCATCTACAAGTCCAAGCTGCGCTCCTACCGCGACCTGCCCCTGCGCTATTTCGAGCTGGGCACCGTGCACCGCCACGAAAAATCCGGCGTGCTGCACGGGCTGACCCGCGTGCGGGCCTTCACCCAGGACGACGCCCACATCATCTGCACCCCGGAGCAGGTGAACGACGAGATACTGGGCGTGATGCATTTTGTCACCGACGTGATGGGCGTTTTCGGCTTCGACTACAAGCTGGAGCTTTCCACCCGGCCGGAAAAGAGCATCGGCAGCGACGAGGACTGGGAGCGGGCCACGGCCGCGCTGACCAACGCGCTCATGCAATCCGGCCGCGCCTATGAGATCAACGCCGGCGACGGCGCCTTCTACGGCCCCAAGATCGACGTTAAGCTCACCGACGCCCTGAAGCGCGAGTGGCAGTGCGCCACCATCCAGTGCGACTTCACCCTGCCGGAGCGCTTCGACCTGACCTTCGTGGACAGCGAGGGCAACCAACGCCGGCCGGTGATGCTGCACCGGGTCATCCTGGGCTCCATCGAGCGCTTCATCGGGGTGCTCATCGAGCACTTCGCCGGGGCCTTCCCGGTCTGGCTGGCCCCGGAGCAGGCGCGGGTGCTCACGGTGACCGAGCGCGGCGAGGACTGGGCGCGCGAGGCGGTGGAGACCCTGCGCGCGGCCGGGGTGCGGGTCGAGGCGGATCTCCGCAACGAGAAGCTCTCGGCCAAGGTGCGCGAGGCCCAGTTGATGAAGGTGCCCTACATGCTCATCGTGGGCGACCGCGAGGTGAGCGAGCGCCAGGTCACGCCCCGGCTGCGCAGCGGCGAGAACCTGCCGGCCATGGGGCTGGACGCCTTCGCCCAGAGAGTCATGGCGCAGACCCGTAGCCGCCGGGATTAGCGGCGCGGCCGCCGGCCGGGGGATGGCCGGCGCGCCCCAGAAATCAGCCAACCCCAACTTTGGGAGGTTATGGCCATAACCAAGCAGACGACGGATCGGGTGAGGGTCAACCAGCTCATCAGGGTGCCCCTGGTGCGCTTGGTGGGAGCCGACGGCGAGCAGGTGGGCATCGTGCCCATCGACCAGGCCCTACGCCAGGCCGCCGAGGCGGGTCTGGACCTGGTGGAGGTGGCGCCCAACGCCGAGCCTCCGGTCTGCCGGATCATGGACTACGGCAAGTTCAAGTTCCAGCAGGCCAAGAAGGCCCAGGAGGCCAAGAAGAAGCAGACCCAGACCCAGGTCAAGGAGATCAAGCTGCGGCCCAAGATCGAGGACCACGACCTGGCCGTGAAGATGCGCAACGTCATGCGCTTCTTGGAGGAGCACAACCGGGTCAAGGTCACGGTGCAGTTCCGGGGCCGCGAGATCGCCTATGCCGAGGCCGGCCGCCGTCTCTTAGAGCGCGTGGCGGAGGAGGTCGCGGAACTGGGGACGGTGGACGGCACGCCCAAGATGGAAGGGCGCTTCTTGTCCATCTTCCTGGCGCCCAAATAGCGATCCGTTCTGGATCCAGCCGACGCGGGCGGCCCAGCCGGCCGCGCTAAGAGGCCACGCCAGGGGCGTGGCGAGGAGATCATCATGCCCAAGCTGAAAAGCAATCGCGCGGCGGCCAAGCGCTTCAAGGCCACCGGCGGCGGCCGGGTCAAGCGCAGCAAGGCCTACGCCAGCCACATCCTGACCAGCAAGACCCGCAAGCGCAAGCGGGGCCTGCGCAAGAACGACCTGGTCGACCAGACCAACGCCAGGCAGATCCGCCGCCTGCTGCCCTATCTGTAGGCGCCGGCGCAAAGCATCGGGAGAGACGAACCATGCCCAGAGCACGTCGCGGGTTCAAGGCCCGCCACCGCCGCAACAAGGTAATGAAACTGGCCAAGGGCTTCGTGGGCGGCCGGCGCAAGCTCTTCCGCTCGGCGGTGGAGACCGTCCAGCGGGCCATGTCCTTCGCCTACCGCGACCGCAAGGTCAAGAAGCGCGAGTTTCGCAAGCTGTGGGTGGTGCGCATCAACGCCGCCGCCCGCGAGAACGGCGTCTCCTACTCGCGCCTGATCGACGGCCTCAACAAGGCCTCGGTGGCCCTGGACCGCAAGATCCTGGCCGAGCTGGCCGTCAGCGACGCCGCCACCTTCGCGGCCCTGACCGGCATGGCCAAGGGGGCCTAGCGCCTCCGCACGCGCCAAGCTGCGGCCCACGGTCCCGACAGGCCCCCGCGGAAGCCCCGCCGGGGCCTGTCGCCTTGCCGGGGGCCTGGCCGGGGCGCGGCCGGGTGTGCTAGGCTAGATAGCCAACGGCCGGCGGCCAACTCCGGCGGGGCCAGCGGGGAGAGGGGATGGACGCGCCTGCGCTCCCGAACAAGCCTTATTTCCGCATCGGCGAGGTGGCCGAGCTCTTGGGGGTGGAGACCCACGTCCTGCGCTATTGGGAGAACGAGTTCCCCCACCTGAGCCCCACCCGCGCCCCCAGCGGCCAGCGCCTCTACCGCCGTCCGGACGTGGCCAAGCTGCTCATCATCCGCCGCCTGCTCTACGCCGAGGGCTACACCATCGCCGGGGCCAGGCGCAAGCTGGAGGAGCTGGAGGCCGGCGAGCCGCCGGCGGCCGCTCCGTCCCAGGCCTCGCTTTTTGGCGCCGCGCCTTCGGAGCCCGGCCCGGACGCGGCCGCCCCCGCCCCGCCCCGCCCGGAGGTGGTGGGCGAGGTGCTGAGCGAACTCAAGGATCTGCTGCGCATCCTGTCCTGAACTCCGGCCCGCCCGGCCGGCGCGAGCCTTCCCCCATCGTCAGCGGAGTCTGGTCATGAACTGGCTAATGCTGGTGGTCGCCGGCGTCTTCGAGGTGGTCTGGGCGCTGGCCATGAAATCCAGCCAGGGCTTCACCCGGCTCTGGCCCAGCCTCCTCACCCTGGCGGCCATGGCCGTGAGCGTGGGGCTGTTGGCCCTGGCCCTGAAGGGCCTGCCGGTGGGCAGCGCCTACGCGGTCTGGACCGGCATCGGCGCGGCCGGCACCGCGCTCATGGGCATCGTCATCTTCGGCGAGCCGGCCAGCGCCTGGCGCCTGGCCTGCGTGGGCCTCATCGTGGCCGGCATCGTGGGGCTCAGGCTCGGCGGGGGGGAATGAGGGTGTGAACCGATGCGCGGTTTGGGCCGATTCCCCTAGATGGGCCGGGCGATGACGCTGACCTTCTTGTCCAGAAACTTGCCATAGAGCCGGACCGAGCGCTCCAGGTAGTCGGAGAACGGGATGCCGTGCTCCTCGGCCTTTTGGCGGGCCTTTTCCAGCATGGCCCCGTCCATGACCACCACCGTGGCCACCCGCAGCCGGGGCGGACGCTTGTCTTTTTCCTTATCGCCCATGCCTTCGTCCGCGCAGGTTTGCTACAATTGCGCCGTCAGGGCCGGCCAGGCGGAGCGGCCCGCGCCCGGCTTGGGAGAAAGTATAACATGGAGATCATCTTCCTGGGCACCGGCGGGGCCTGGGGCCTGCCGGAGCACGCCTGTCCCTGCGCCGCCTGCCGCCGCCTGCGCGCCATCGGCCAAGGCCGCACCCGCACCAGCCTGTGGCTTCAGGCCGGGGCGCGGATCATGATCGACTGCGGCCCAGACGCCCGCGCCCAGCTCATGCGCCACGACCTGCCCCGGCCCGACGCGGTGCTCATCAGCCACGAGCACGGCGACCACTTCCTGGGCCTGGACGAGCTGCTCTGCTTCCGCCGGGCCGTGGCCCCGGCCGACTGGCGGCCGATCCCGGTCTATGCCCACCCCGACGCCTGGCCGGCCATCATGGCCCGCTTCGCCTACCTGGCCCCCGCCCTGATCGAGCCGCGCCAGGCCATCCCCGGTGAACCCCTGGCCGGCGAACCCTTCGGGCCGATGCTCACCGCCACACCGGTCAAGACCGACCACGGCCCCATCCCCAAGGGCGCGGTGGGCTACGTGATCCAGGCGCGGGGACCGGCCGGGGCCGCCAGTCTGGGCTACACCAGCGATATGGTCGGCCTGCCCGATCCGATGAGTTTCGCGGGCCTGGACGCCCTGGTCTGCCAGTGCCATTTCCTCAACGAGCCGGAGGTGAACCGGCCCAATCATCTGAGCCTGCAAAAGGCCCTGCCCCTGCTCCGGGCTTGGCGGCCAGGGCGGGTCTTTTTCGCCCACATCTCCTGCCAGGACTTCATCCCCGGCGACGAGCCGGCCAACGCCATGCTCAAGAAGTTCGCCCCGGCCCAGCCCCTGGCCGGCCCCGACGGCGCGCCCTATCCCATCCCCCTGGACCAGGCCCAATGGCAGGCGGTGGTGGAGCGCGTGCTGGCCGACCATGGCCTGGGTATGCCGGCCACGGTGGCCCATGACGGCCTGCGGGTGCGGCTGGGCGCATGAGGACGGTCCGCCCGCCAAATACGCCTGGCCCGGCCTTGGCCGGTGCGGGCCTGGCCTTGATCCTGGCCTGGCTGCTGGCCCTGGCCTGGCCCGCGCCGGCCAAGGCCGGGCCGGAAGGGGTCTGGGTGCGGGTTTCGCGGGTGCACGACGGCGACACCCTGACGGTGCGCTACCGCGGCCGCGACGAGCGGGTGCGGCTGTTGGCGGTGGACGCGCCGGAGACCGGCCACAGCCGCAAACTGGAGCGGGCGGCCCAACGCGCCGGCCGCGCCCCCGGCCAGGAGGCCCGCCTGGGGGACATGGCCAGGGATTACGTGGCCGGCCTGGTCGGGCCGGGGGAGAGGGTGCGCCTGGTTTTCGAACCCGGCGGGAAGCGCCGCGACGACCACCGGCGCCTGCTGGCCTGGGTGCACCTGGCCGACGGCCGGCAACTGAATGAGCTGCTCATCGCCGAGGGCTACGCGCGGGTCTACCGGCGCTGCCGCTGCCAGGGCCTGGAGCGGCTGCTGCGCCTGGAGGACCAGGCGCGGCGGGGCGGCCGCGGCCTCTGGGCCCTGGGCGGGCCCTGATGGGCTAGGAGCCTGTCGGAGAAACCGCTCCGACAGGCTCATAAGCGGGCCATGGACGGCTTTTCCCGACAGGCGCCTAGACCTGCATCTGCTCCGGCAGGCAGTCGGGCCGGAACAGGCAATCCATCTCGCCGCAGTCCGGTATCCTGCCAAAGCAGTCGCTGTTGCCCTCGGCCAGCTGGATGGCGTGGATCAACTCCTCCTTGCGCAGCTTGCCGATGTTTTTGATCTCCAGGTCCTTGGCCATCTCGCGCAGTTGCTTGACGTTGGGCATCTTCATCCCCCGCTTATACGCGCCGCCGACCGGACGCGGTTACTGGCTCGCCCGCGGGGCGCGGGCCTGGCGCCCCGCCCCGTCCCCAGTCAACGCCACCCGCCCCGGAGATGCAACCGAAATCCAGGTGACGCCGCTCCTTCATTTATTCTAATCTCCGCCGCCCGGTGGGGCAATCATTCGCAGCCCGACGCCCCGCAGATGGCGCAGGTGCGGCAGCCGCCGTCGGTGGCCAGCAGGCCGCCGCAGCGGGGGCAGTGCTGGCCGTTGACCGCCGCCGGGCGGGTTTCGGCCCCCGGCAGCGGGGCCAGCTCCAGCACCTGGCGGCCCCGGCAGCCGTGGCGGAAGACGGTGACGCCTTTGAGACCCAGGGCATGGGCGCTAAGGAAGACAGCGCGCACCGCCTCCGGCCCGGCCTCGGCGGGCAGGTTGACGGTCTTGGACACGCCGTTGTCGACATGGGCCTGAAAAGCCGCCTGCACCGCCAGGTGGCGGGCGGCCGGCACCTCGTGGGCGGTGGTGAAAAGCCGCGCCACGGCCGGCTCCAGCCCGGCCACCGCCCCGGCCCGGCCGCTCTGGGCCAGGGCGCGGCGCTGTTGGGGGCCGTCCAGGCCGGCCAGCACCAGGCGCTTGAGGAAGCGGGGGTTCAATTCCACCAGCTCCTCGCCCTCCAGCACCCGGCGGGTGTAGGCCAGGGCGAAGTAGGGCTCGATGCCGGAGGAGCAGCCCAGGATCAGGCTCAGGGTGCCGGTGGGGGCCACGGTGGTGACGGTGGCGTTGCGCAGGTGGCGATAGCCTTCTGCGCGCCAACGGCTTTGGGGAAAGGCCGGAAAGCTGCCGCGGGCCTTGCCCAGCTCCACGCTGGCCGCCCGGCCGGCCGCGGCGATGGCGGCCATGACCCGCCCGCCCAGCTCCACCGCCGCGTCGCTGTCGTAGGCGACGCCCAGGTCCACCAGCAGGTCGGCGAAGCCCATCACCCCCAGCCCGATCTTGCGGGTGAGCCGGGTGGCCTGGGCCACCTGCCTGAGCGGGAAGCGGTTAACCTCCACCACATCGTCCAAGAAACGCACCGCCAGACTGGCCGCCTCCTCCAGGGCCGCCCAGTCCAGCTCGCCCCCGCGCACGAAGGCCGGCAGGCAGAGGCTGCCCAGGTTGCATGACTCGTGGGGCAACAGCGGCTGCTCGCCGCAGGGGTTGGTGGCCTCCAGCGGCCCCAGGAGGGGGGTGGGGTTGGCCCGGTTGATGGCGTCGTAGAAGGCCAGGCCCGGCTCGCCGGAGGCGTGGGCCGCGCCCACCAGCCGGGCGAAGACCTCCGCCGCCGCCACCCGCCGCACCACCTGGTTGTCGCGGGGGTTTCTCAGCTCCCAGTCCCGGCCCTCCCGCACCGCCTGCATGAAGGCGTCGTCGGCCATGACCGAGATGTTGAAGTTTTCCAGGAAGCCCGGCCGCAGCTTGGCCTGGATGAAGGTCTCGATGTCCGGATGGCGCACGGACAATAGGCCCATGTTGGCCCCGCGCCGGGTGCCGCCCTGTTTGATGGCCTCGGTGGCCACGTCGAATACCTGCATGAAGCTCACCGGCCCGGAGCTGACCCCCAGGGTGGAGGCCACCCGGTCGCCGGCCGGGCGCAGGCGGCTGAAGGAGAAACCGGTGCCGCCGCCGGACTTGTGGATCAAGGCGGTCTCCTTGACCGCGTCGAAGATGGAGTCCAGCGAGTCCTCCACCGGCAGCACGAAGCAGGCCGAGAGCTGGCCCAGGGGCCGGCCGGCGTTCATCAGGGTGGGGGAGTTGGGCAAAAAGCGCCCCTCGGCCATCAGGCGCAAAAAACGCCCCGACCACTCGGCCGCCGCCGTCGCGCCGCCCCAGCGCTCCTCGGCCAAGGCCACGGCCCCGGCCACCCGCGCCAGCATCTGTTCGGGGGTCTCCACCACCCGCCCCGCCGCGTCGCGCGCCAAGTAGCGCCGCCGCAGCACCACCTCGGCGTGGGGGCCGAATATTGTGCCGGCCTGTTCCATACACCACAAGCTAATGTGCTTAGAGCGCCAAGTCAATGCGGCAATATCGCGCCGGGTCGGGCAATCTTTGCGCCCCGCGGCCGGCCCCTGGCGGCCACGGCCTGGGCAACAATTGCCGCCGCCGCCGCCGTCCTGCGGCTTGCGACGAAATTAAGCCGCCGTATCAGGGAGTTTCGAGCCGCGCCCCGGCTGGCACCCTCTTTGCTAAATTGCGGGGCGAGGACGTGACAAGGCCCCAACGCCGGAGCGAGGGATGGAAAAGACAGCGGTCACCAGGGACAAGTTCGAGCCGGAGCTTTTTTGCCTGCGCTGCCAGGGCATGGAATGGGACGACGAGGCGCGCCGCTGCGCCAACTTCAATGGCCCGCGTTGTCCGCTGACCATCCGCCTGGTGCTGGCGGATCTCAAGGTGAGCTGCCTGGTGGTCTAACCCACTGGGATGAAGATAAAAAGGAGGCGCATCATGGGAGCCTGGCAAATCGCTTTAACCGTGCTGGCCCTGGTGGGATTGGGCGTGGCGGTGTATCTGGAGCTGTATAACCAGCGCCGGCAGGGACGCCGGGCCTGAGCCGCGCCCGACCCCGACCCACCCCTTGCGCGCCTAGGCCCTGGTGAGACCCGCCACCAGGGCCAGGGTGCGTTCCTGAATCTCCTTCATGTCCCTGAGCCGCCGGTCCAGGCCGGCCACCTCGGCCTTGAGGCCGGCCAGCTCCGCCCGCAGCTTTTCCAGCTCGGCGTCCGGCGGGGCCGTCGGCGCGGCCTGGGCGGCGGGGGAGGCCAGGCCGCTGGCCAGGCTCTGGCGGGCCTGGCGCAGGCTCAGGCCCTCGTCCTTGAGCAGACGCTGCACCACCAGCAGGCGCTCCACCGCCTGGGGGCTGAACAGCCGGCGGCGGCCGGCCCCGCGGCTCACGCCCAGGAACTCCTCGAACTGCTGGTCATAGTAGCGGATGGTGCTGGGAGCCAGCCCGGTCTCCTGGGCCACCTGGCGGATGGTCATCAGCCCGGCGGGGTCTGCTTCGGCTTGGCTCATGGCGTCTCCTGGGTTGGGTTTGGGGCGATTATATACGCCACCTCAGGCCGGGGACAAGCGCGGCCGGCTGTGCTATATTCCCGGATCATGCCGCGCGCCAGCCACACCCACCCCCTCGACCTGCGCGCCTGGGAGCGCTGGGGCCTGTTCGTTCTCTGCGGCGTGCTGGTCTTCCTGGCCGCCCACGGCAAGGGCCGCAAGGAGCGCGAGGCCTACGAGCGCTTCCTGGAGCTGGCCCCCCAGGTGCAGGCCGCCCTGGAGCGCTACGCCGCCCTGCATGACGGCCGCTTCCCGCCCGACGCCATGCACACCGCCCGGCCCCGCGGCCTGGACGACACCTACATCGGCTGGGACCAGGGCTGGAAGATCGACTACGAGGTGCATCCCAATGACCAGGGCGGCCAGAGCGTCTGCCTGGAGTTCGGCGGCCCCTTTGTCCAGCGCCACTACTTCGGCCTGTGCAAGAACCCCGAATACCGCCGCCTCTACGGCCGCGGCCAGCCCATCCCCGGCCACTTCAACCGCATCTGGGTGGTGCGCGAATCGGCGCGGATCATGCCCGACCCCGCCTGCCCCTCCCCGGCCCCCGAATCCGGGCGGCCCTAGGTCCGCGCCGTGGACGCCTCGGTCCTGGCCGCGCGGGTCAACCTGCTGGGGCCCTGGCTGCGGCGGCGCTTCGGCGGCCCCACGGCCAAGATCGGCCTGGACCCCGGCCTGGGCTGCCCCCATCGCGACCCCGTCACCGGCGCGGGCGGCTGCGTTTTCTGCTCGCCGCTGGCCGCCGGGCGCGGCCTGGCCGGTCTGCCGCTGGCCGAACAGTGGCGCCTGGGCCGCCAACGCCTGCGCGCCGCCGCCGCCCGCCGGGGCCAGACCCCGCCGGCCATGCTGGCCTACCTTCAGGCCGGCACGGCCACCCACGCCCCGCCCGGACGCCTGGCCGCGCTTTTCGACCAGGTGGCCGACCTGCCCGGAACGGCCGGGGCCATCGTCTCCACCCGGCCCGACTGCCTCGACCCCGTCCGGTGGGATATGGTCGCCGCGCTGGCCCAGCGCCTGCCCCTCTGGCTGGAATTGGGCCTGCAATCAGCCCACGACGCCACCCTCATGGCCATCAACCGCGGTCACGGCCGGGCCAGTTTTGACACGGCCGCGGCCGAGGCCCACGGCCGGGGGCTGGACGTCGTGGCCCACGTGGTGCTTGGCCTGCCCGGCGAGGGCGTCGAGCAGACCAACGCCACCGCCGACCACCTGGCCCGGCTGGGGGTCTGGGGCGTCAAGCTACACGGCCTGATGGTCCTGGAGGGCGCGGCCCTGGAGCGTGAATGGCGGGCGGGGCGGTTCACGCCCTGGGGCCTGGAGCAGTGGGCGGCGGCCACCGCCCAGTTCCTGGCCCGGCTGCCGGGGCGGGTTATCATTCACCGCCTGGCCGCCGACCCCGGCCCGGACCGGCTGCTGGCCCCGGCCTGGGCGGCGGACAAGGGTCTTGCCCTCAAGCGACTGGCGCATTATATGCTGGAGCATGATCTCAGGCAGGGGGCGTTATGTCCGAGCTGCGGGTGAAGGTCTGGACCATCGATCACCGGGTGGGCACCTTTTTCGGGGCCGAGAGCCAGCGCGGCCTGTGCGCGCTGGGCATCCCGGTGCATTCCGGGCGCGATTTCGCCCTTCTCCTGGACCGGCGCGCGCCGGGGGCCGAGCCCCTCAGCGTGGAGGCCGACGAAACCGAGTCCGGCCGCCAACTCCTGGCCTGGCTGGGGGGCAAGAGCACCACCCTGGACGCGCCGCTGGATCTCACCGGGCTCACCGACTTCACCGTGGCGGTGCTCCAGGCGGTGGCGGCGATTCCCTTTGGCCAGACCCGCACCTACGGCTCCATCGCCCGCCAGGTGGGCCGGCCCGGCGCGGCCCGGGCGGTGGGGCAGGTGATGCACCGCAATCCGGTGCCGCTGTTTGTGCCCTGCCACCGGGTGCTGGGCGCCGGCGGCGACTTGTGCGGCTTCGGCGCGGGCCTGCCCATGAAACGCGCGCTGTTGGAGATGGAGCGGGGCGGGAGGTTGTTGTAGGGCATGGGCGGGAAAGGGCCGAAACGGATGCCGGTGGGCGCCAGGGAGCGCCTGGTTAGGGCAGCGGGCGGCATGGTTGTTTCGATATTACCAGAAATATAGTTGACAACCCTCCTGGGAACCGCTAGACTGGGTTGCATGGAACTGGAGACCGCCGCCAAACGCCTGGCCGAGCTGGGCCATCCCGTGCGCCTGACCGTGGTGCGTCTGTTGGTCCAGGCCGGGCCGCCCGGCCTGGCGGTGGGCGAGCTCCAGGCCCACCTGGGCATCCCCCAGTCCACGCTCTCCCATCACTTGGCCCACCTGGTGGCGGCCGGGCTCATCAGCCAGACCCGCGAGGGCCGGGTGTTGCGCTGCCGGGCCGACTACCAGGCGCTCAAGGAGGTGCTGGGCTTCCTGCTGAAGGACTGCTGCGCGGGCGTGGTGGCCCCCATCCAGCGCGGGTAATTTTTTTGGGATCATGATTCGATATTTCCAGATATATAATTAATGGAGGCGAAGATGGACGAGATGGCCAAGGAGACGATCCGGGAGACGGTGCGCGAGCGCTATGCCAAGGTTGCCCGCCAGGAGGGGCCGGCGGCCGGGGCCTGTTGCGGCGGGGGCGCGGGAGGCGGGGGCTGCTGCGCGCCGGGCTACACCCCCCAGCAAATCGCCAGCGTGCTGGGCTATTCCCAGGCCGAGCTGGACGCCGCGCCCGAAGGCGCCAACCTGGGCCTGGGTTGCGGCAACCCCCAGGCCATCGCCGAGCTGAAGCCCGGCGAGACGGTGCTTGATCTGGGCTGCGGCGGCGGGTTCGACTGTTTTTTGGCCGCGGCCCAGGTGGGGCCGGCCGGCCGGGTGATCGGGGTGGACATGACCCCGGACATGCTGGCCCTGGCCCGGCGCAACGCGGCCCAGGCTGGCGCGGCCAACGTGGAATTCCGCCTGGGGGAGATAGAGCACCTGCCCCTGGCCGACGCATCCGTGGACGTCATCATCAGCAACTGCGTGATCAACCTGGCCGCGGACAAGCGGCCGGTCTACGCCGAGGCCCTGCGGGTGCTCAAGCCCGGCGGCCGCCTGGCCATCAGCGACGTGGTGGCCCTGCGGCCCCTGCCCCCGGAGCTGGCCGGCGACCTGGCCCTGTGGGCCTCCTGCGCGGCCGGGGCCATGCTGCGCCAGGACCTGGAGCGCCTGCTCATCGAGCTGGGCTACGAGCAGGTGCGGGTGGAGACCGATCCGGCCAGCCGAGCCATGATCGCCGAGTGGGCCCCGGGCCGGGGCATCGAGGACTACCTGGCCGCCGGGCGCATCCGGGCCGCGCGGCCCAGGGTGTGAGGAGGCGTCCATGACCAGCGCGGAAAGGGCCAACCGGCTTTTCGCCCAAAAAATGCATTGAGGCCAGGCCATCCTCGCCGGTTTCGGCGAGCCGCTGGGCCTGGATGCCGATCTGGCCCTGCGCCTGGGCCGCACCCTGGGCGGCGGCCTGGGCGCGGGCGAGGTCTGCGGGGCGGTTAGCGGCGCGGCCGTGGTCCTGGGGCTGACCCAGGGCCAGCCCGGGCCGGACGAACGCGAGCTGCGGGCCAAGGTAAGGGAACTCAACCGCCGGTTCCTGCGCCGCTTCAGGGAGATTCACGGCAGCATCGTCTGCCGCGAGCTGCTGGGCGTGGACCCCAGCACCGACACCGGCTATCAGGCGGCCGTGGACCAGGAGCTTTTCGAGGTGCTCTGCCCGCGTTTCGTGGCCTCGGCCGGGGCGGTGCTGGAGGAGCTTTTGGCTCCTCCGGCCGCGGCCCAGGGGGGCTGAGCGCCGGCGACGCCGCCAGGGGCCGCCCGGCCCCGGGCCAGGGCCTCGACTATGGACCGAGGGTTGGCTATCATGTCCTCGACCAGCGGCCAACACCAGGGGAGAGGCTGGGCTCCGGGCCGGACCCGGCCTGAGTTTCGCGCCCCCTGTCGTCCTGGGCGGTGCGGCCGTCGGGGCATGCATTGATGTTTTTGCGGGCCTGGCCGCGCAAGTGATAGGATTGAACGATATCACTTGCCCCGATCCAAAGGGAGGAGCGGAAATGAACCTGGCCCTGGTGGTGACCAGCGGCGAGCCGGAGGTGCTCTGGAACGCCTTCCGGCTGGCCAACCTGATGCTCAACGAGGAAGACGAGGTGAGCATCTTCCTCAACGGCCCGGCGGTGGAGTTTCGCCGGGGCGACAGCGCCGAGTTTCCCCTGAACCTCCTGGCCAAGACCTTCGTGCTCAGCGAGGGCGTGCTCTTGGCCTGAGGCAAGTCCATGGGCGTCCACGGCGTGGATGAGGACGAGCAGATCAAGAAGTCCACCCAAAAGGAGCTTTACCGGCTCATCACCGCAAGCGACCGGGTGGTGTATTTCTAACCCCCAATCGGACGCGGGGCGGCGGCCATGACCCACCTGTTGCTGACCGTGGGCAAGCCCAAGGCCGCCTACGCGGCCCAGGGGCTGGCTGATTACGCCGGCCGTCTCAAGGCCTGGGGCGGCTGCGCCCTGGAGGCGGTGCGACCGGCCCGGGCCGCCAAGGGGCGCGCCCCGGCCGAGCTGATGGCCGAGGAGGGCCAGCGCCTCCTGGCCCGGCTGGACCCCCGCGACGTGGTCTGGGCCCTGGACCGGAGCGGCGAGGCCTGGTCCAGCCAGTGGTGGGCCAAGCGGCTGGCCAAGGCGCGCGACGCAGGCGCGCGGCGGCTGGCGCTGGTGGTGGGCGGGGCCGAGGGCCTGGACCGGGCGCTGCTGGCCCGGGCCGAGGCCAGGGTCAGCCTGGGCCCCATGGTCATGGCCCATGAGCTGGCCGCGCTGGTGGCCCTGGAGCAACTCTATCGGGCGCACGCCATCCTGGCCGGCCTGCCCTATCACCGCGGGGACTAGGCCCGACCGTGCCAGCCGGCGAGCTGAGCATCCAGCGCCAGGGCGAGGCCGGCCCCCGCCTGCTGATCATCGAACCCTACGCCAACGCCTCCCACCGCGCCCTGGTGGCGGGCCTGATGGCCCACCTGCCCGCGCGCTGGACCGCGCTCACGCTGCCCGGCCGGCATTTTCGCTGGCGGCTGCGGGGCGCGGCGGCCTATCTGGCCCAGGCCGCCGCCGCGATCCTGGCCGAACCCTGGGACGGTCTGGTCTGCTCGGCCATGCTCAACCTGGCCGAGCTCAAGGGCCTGGCCCCCGGCCTGGCCCCCGCGCCGGCCCTGGCCTATTTCCACGAGAACCAGCTCGCCTATCCCGCGCCGGGCCGGGCCGACGCCGCCCAGCAAAAGCGCGATCTGTTCCTGGCCTGGTCCAACCTGACCACCGCCCAGGCCGCCAAGATCGTGGCCTTCAACTCCGAACACCACCGCCAGGAATTCCTGGCCGCCGGCCGTGCGCTGCTGGCCCAGTTGCCCGACGCCGCGCCCACGGGCCTGATGGAGGCCATCGAGCGCAAGAGCCGGGTGCTGCCGGTGCCCATCGACCCGGACCAGGCCGGAAGCCTGGCCGCCGGCCCGGCCCGCGCGCCGCGCTCCGGGCCGCTGCGCATCCTGTGGAACCACCGCTGGCACCACGACAAGGACCCGGAGGCGTTCTTCGCCGCGCTTTTCGCGCTGGACCGGGCCGGGCTGGCCTATGAGCTGGCCGTGCTGGGCCCGGCCTCCGGCCGTCCGCCGGCGATCTTCGCTGAAGCCCGCGCCAGTTTGGCCGGCCATATCGCCCAGTGGGGCGCCGCCGCCGACCGGGCCGCGTACTGGCGCTGGCTACTCTGGGCCGACCTGGCGGTGAGCACCGCCCGCCAGGAGTATCAGGGCCTGAGCGTGGCCGAGGCCGCCGCGGCCGGCTGCCGCCTGCTCCTGCCCCGCGCCCTGGTCTACCCGGAGCTGTATCCGGCGCAATGCCTCTACGAACCCGGCCATCTGGCCGAGGCCCTGGCCGCGCTGGCCACGCTGGCCGCGCTGGCCGCCGCGCCCGCTGCCGCCCGCCAGCCCGACGAACCCACCCGCCGGGCTGGCCTGGCCCTGGCCTGGCCGGCCCAGGCCCCAGCCTGGCGCGCGGCCATGGCCGATCTGCTGGCGGGCGCGTCAAGCACTCCACCCGCGCCATGATAAAACACACGGGCGGGGATAAACCCCGCCCGCGCTGCGCAGGAATCACCCGGCGGCCTGAGGAATGGATTGCCACCCGGGGCTGGGCGGAGGAAAGAACGATCCGCGGGCCCCGGCCTCAGGCCAGGCCCACCCGCAGGATGTCGTAGAAGGCGTCGGCCTTCTGCACCCGGATCATCACCTTCTGCCCAGGCTCCAGGGACAGCCCCGGCTGGGTGGGGATGGTGGTGAGCAGCATGATGTCGGTGATGAGTAGTTGCCAGCGCCGCACCTGGTGCTCCATCACGATGGCCTCCAGGGGCTCGCCGCCCTTGGCCTCCAGCCAGCGCAGCAGCCAGTAGCGCTGGCGGGCCTGGCGCAGCTTCATCCCCCGCCGCACCGCTGGCTCCACCTCCATGGCCAGACGCTTGAGGTCCTCCAGCTCGTAGGGCCATTTGCGCCCGGCCAGGGCCGCGCCCAACTGACGCTGCACGACCAGGTCCAGATAGCGCCGGATGGGGCTGGTGGCGTGGGTGTAGTGCTGCACCCCCAGGCTGGCGTGCTGCCCCGGCTCGGTGGTCAGCTCCACTCGGTTGAGCAGGCGGCGTTGCTTGAAATGCAGGTAGAGATCGGCCGGGTCGCCCTCCTCGAAAGGCTCGCGCGGCGGGGCCTGGGTGCGAAACAGGGCCGGCACCCCCATCTCGGCCAGGTATTGGCCGCTGAGGGCGTTGGCCAGGATGGCGGTCTCGGCCACCATCTCCCGCGCCGGGCCGTCGCGGTCGATGCGCCGCACCCAGACCTGGCCCTGCTCGTCCACGCCTATGATGACCTCTGGCAGGGGCAGGAAATAGGCCCCGTTTTGAGCCCGCCGCCGGCGCAGGGCCTCGCAGGTGCGGAAAAGGCCGCCCAGGTGGGGTTCGGCCTCGATCATGGCGTCGGCCTCGTCGTAGGTCAGGCGTTTGGCCACCCGCAGGAGGCTGCGGCTCAGACGGTATTCCAACACCTGGCCCATGGCGTCCACCCGGGCCAGGCAGCTGATGGCCGGGCGCAGCTCGCCCTCGCGCAGGGAGAGAGCGTCCTCGCTCAGCCGGGGCGGCAGCATGGGGATGCGCTGGTCGGGCAGGTAGAGGCTGCTGCCCCTGGCCATGGCCTCGCCGTCCAGCACCCCGCCCAGAGGCAGGGTGGCGGCGGCGTCGGTGATGTGCACGCCAAGGAGCCCGCCACCGTCCGGGTCGGGGTCGAAGCTGAGCGCGTCGTCGAAATCAGTGGTGTAGGGGCCGTCGATGGTGAAGACGTAGAGGCCGGTCAGGTCCTCGCGCTGGTTGTCGCAAGCCGAAAAGGGCGAGACGGCCGCCGCCTCGGCCTCGGCCTCCGGGCCAAAGGCCACCGCATGGCCGTCGCGCAACAGCTCCAGGTTCTCATGCGGGCGGAAATGCCCCAACCGCACCAGGAGGTTATAGACCTGCCTCCGGCCGCCCAGATCGGCCAAGGCCACGATCTCCTTGGCCTTCTTGGCCTGGGGCGCGTCGTCTTCAAAAATGGTCAGCTCGGCCAGGAGCTCGGCCAGGCCCGGCGGCGGCGGGGACGGCGACCCCTTGGTCGGCAGGGTCTTTAGGTAGGCCACGGCCGCGTCCACTTCGGCCCGGTGGGCGCTCTCGCGCTCCTGCTGCTGGATCTTCTGGTCCAACTGCTCGGCGCTCAACGGCACGAAGTCGTTGCCCGCCAGGCGGAAGTGGTTGTGCTCGTTGAACAAGGCCCGCAAGGTCGCCGAGAGGTGGTCGCCGTCCTGGCCGCCGCCGAAGCACAGCTCGCTCAGGTCCTTGAGGCCCAGGGGCTCGGCCTCGGCGTGCACCAGCTCCCAGAGCTCGTTCACGTCCACCTGGCCGGCCAGGGCCTCGCGCCGGGCCTCGACCTTCTGCATGTATTCGACCTGGATGGCCCGCGGGGCCTCGGCGGCCACCGCGGCCGGGGTCATCAGCAGCACCCGGCCCTGGGGCAGGGCCACCTGGCGGTCCTGGGCCGTCCACAGCCCCAGGCGGCCTTTCTTGTTGGAGAGCACCAACCCCAGGACGATGCGGTTTTTGTCGATGAACTCGACCAGATGTCCTACGGGGTCGGTCATGGGCGCTGCGTCCTCGGCCCTGGGGTCATGGTCGGCTTCGGCCGGGCCTCGGCCAAAAACGCTGGAGCTTACGATAGCTTGGGTTTTGTTAGCATACCGGCCCGGCCGGGGGGTGTCAACTTGGCCGGCCGCCCGGCGGCGGCCCCCCGGCCGGCCGGCCAAGCGCTGAGTGGCGGCAAAAACACGCCGAAGTGGTATTATGTGGCAATCGCCCACAGGGGGAGTCTGGCATGGCCGCCGCAATCCGAAAGCTTCTATTCTGCCTGGCGATTTTGGTTGTTTTTCCCACCGCCGCCCCGGCCCAGCCCATCGAGGATTTCGACCTGCCCACGGTCATGGGCGGCAACCTGCGCCTCAGCGATTTCCGGGGCCGGGTGGTGCTCCTGGATTTCCTGGCCTCCTGGTGCCGGCCTTGCAAGGACGCCATCCCCAAACTCAACCAGCTCCAGCGCCAATGGGGCGGCAAGGGCCTGTCGGTCATCGGCTATTCGGTGGACAACGGCGGCCTGCACGCCATGAAGCCCTTCGTGGTGCGCAACGGGGTGGAGTTCCCGGTGGTGCTGGGCAGCATGGAGCAGTCCCGCCGGCTGGGCCAGGTCAAGGTGCTGCCCACCACCCTGGTCATCGACCCCCAGGGGCGGGTGGTTGGGCGCTTCGAGGGCCTGGCCAGCGAGGACGCCCTGCTGGCCGCGGTGCGTCCTTTGCTGGGCGGCTCGGCCCCGCCCGCGCCCTCCGTGGCCTCCGTGACCCTGCGCAAGGCCCACGAGAAACGCTTCATCTCCATCCACGTCAGCGACAACCACGAGCTGGACGGCAGGCGCGGCCTGGCCTTCTACGTGCGGGCCGACGTGGCCGACCTGCCTCCGGAGCAGGGGCTGTGGCTGGAGCTGAAGATGAAGCCCAGCGGCGGCGCGGCCAAGAGCCTGTTTCAGCGCATCGACGACGCCACCAAGGCCCGCCACATCCTCTTCGTGGCCTGCGACCAGCTCCCGCCCGGCTCGCACGATGGTCTGAAGGCCAACCTGGCCATCCTGGGGGCCGACCTCAAGCCGCTGGAAACCAGCCAGGAATTCAGCATCGACGAACCCTGCGCCGCCACCGCCCGTTTCCGCGAACGCCGCTCGCCGCTGGAGAGGGCCGAGCCCGCAGCCCCGGCCGCCCCGGCCGGGCAGGCCGCCGCGCGCGAGACCTCGGCGCCGATGCCGGACAACGGCGTGCAGAACAACGCCGTTGACGCCCGCGTCAAGCAGGTTTGGGTGACCGAGAGCCCGGCCACGGGCAGCGGCCCCGGCGTCTCGGTGCACGTGGTCACCGACCTGGCCGGCGTCAAGACCGGCAAGGATCTCTGGCTCCAGGTGACCCTGCAGCCGGAGCTCCGCCGCGGCTCCGGGCTGGAGGCGGCCGGCAAGGCCAAGGCGCTATACCTCAAGGTGGACGACCCCACCCGCCCCTACTACAACCTGTTCATCGGCTGCGACCAGCTGCCGCCCCTGGCCGGCGAAGGCGCCTACCGCACCTGGGTGGCGGTTTTGGACGACAAGATGAAGCCGGTGGAAAAGAGCCTGGACTTCGTCATCCCCGCCTCCTGCCTCCCGGCGGCGCGCGGCCGCTGACCGTGGCCGCCGGGGCATGACCGGGCTCCACCTCCTGCGGGCAGTGCTGGCCCGCCAGGCCTGGGCCATCGCCGCCGGCCTCCTCGCCCTGCTCGTGGTGGACGCGCTGCAGCTCTACGTGCCGCGCGTCATCAAGCACGCGGTGGACGACCTGACCATGGGCCGGGCCTCGCCCGCCACCCTCATGGCCCAGGCCGGCCTGGTCCTGGGCCTGGCGCTGGCCGTGGCCTTGATGCGCATGGTCTGGCGACCGCTCATCATGGGCTTTTCCCGCGAGGTGGAGCGCGACCTGCGCCAGCGCCTATTCTCCCACCTGCAACGCATGCATCTCAGCTACCTGGCCGAACACCCCCCCGGCGAGCTGATGGCCCGCGCCACCAACGACCTAAACAGCATCCGCATGGCCAGCGGCATCGGCCTGGTGGCGGCGGTGGACGGCCTCATCATGGGCTGCGCGGCGGTGGGCTTCATGCTCTACATCAGCCCCCTGCTCACCGTCCTGGCGCTCCTGCCCATGCCCCTGGTGGTGATCCTCACCCGGCGCAAGTCGCGCAGCCTGCACCGGCGCTACAACCAGGTCCAGGACGCCTTCGGCCGCCTGACCGAGCAGGCCCGCGAGGCCCTGGCCGGCCTGCGCCTGGTCAAGACCTACGGCCTGGCCGGGCGCGAGAGCGCCCGCCTGCTGGACCACGGCCGCGCCTACCTGGACGTAAACCTGGGCCTGGCCCGCGACTTGGCCCTGTTCTTCCCCCTGATGACGCTCCTGACCAGCCTCAGCCTGGCCGTGGTGCTGGGGGCCGGCGGCTGGCTCACGCTGCTGGGCCGGATCACCGCCGGCGACTTCGTGGCCTTCTCGGCCTACCTGGGCATGCTCACCTGGCCCATGATGGCCCTGGGCTGGGTGGTCAGCCTGGTGCAGCGGGCGCGCTCCAGCCTGGAGCGGGTGGACGCGGTGCTCTCGGCCCGGCCGGCCATCGCCGACCCGGCCGAGCCCCTGCCCCCGCCTTCCGATCCCGCCCCCGGCTTGGAGCTGCGCGACCTGACCTTCACCTATCCCGGCGCGGCCCGCCCGGCCCTCGACGGCGTGAGCCTCGCGGCCGAGGCCGGCGCCACCACCGCCCTGGTGGGTCCGGTGGCCAGCGGCAAGTCCACCCTGCTGCTCCTGGCCACCCGGCTGCACGACCCGCCGGCCGGAGCCCTGCGCCTGGGCGGGGTGGACGTGCGCCGCCTGCGCCAGGCCGACCTGCGCGCCCTGGTGGGCATGGCCCCCCAGGAGGCCTTCATCTTCTCGGCCAGTCTGCGCGAGAACCTGCTCCTGGCCAAGCCCGACGCCGGCGACGACGAGCTGTGGGCGGCGCTCAAGGCCGCCGAGCTGGCCGACGAGGCCCGCGCCCTGGCCCAGGGCCTGGACACCATCCTGGGCGAGCGCGGCCACACCCTGAGCGGCGGCCAGCGCCAGCGCCTGGCCCTGGCCCGCGCGCTGTTGGCCGATCCGCCGGTGCTGCTTTTGGACGATCCGCTTTCGGCGGTGGACACCGAGACCGAGCAGCGCATCCTGGCCAACCTGGACCGCCTGCGCGCCGGACGCACCACCCTGGTGGTCAGCCACCGCCTGAAAAGCGTGGCCTTCGCCCGGCGCATCTACGTGCTGGACCAGGGCCGGGTGGCGCAATCCGGCCGCCACGCCGAGCTCCTGGCCCAAAAAGGCGCCGACGGCCTCTACGCCCGGCTTTTCGCCGAGCAAGCCCTCATGGCCGAGTTGGAGGGCTGACCGCCATGCCACCCTACGAGTACGGCTACATGGAAGGCGAGGCCCTGGGCAAGCCCTACGACCTGCGCCTGTTGGCCCGGCTGATGACCTATGCCCGGCCCCATGCGCGGGCGGTGACCCTGGCCGTGGCGCTGATCCTGCTCAGCACCGGCCTGGATCTGTTGCTGCCCTATCTCACCCGCAGCGGCATCGACGACTACATCGTGCCGGAGGCCCGGCGGGTGCTGCCCGGCCGCGCCCCGGCCGCGCTCATGGCCGAGTTCGCGGCCCAGGTCGGGCCGGAGACGCTCACCGACGCCGACGGGGCGGTCTTCGCGCCCGGCCCGACCTGGCGCGGCCTGGATCCCCGCCTGGCCGCCCGGCTGAAGGAGGCCGGCGCCCTGGACCCGGCCGCCTGGCACCTGGCCCCGCTTGCCTCCCCGGCGGCCGAGCTGGCCGCCCAACGGCCGGAGCTTTTCAGGCAGGTGCAGGGCCGCTGGCTCATCGCCAGCGCCGACTTGGCCAGGCTGACGCCGGACCAGCGCCGCGCCCTGCGCGGGCCGGACCTCCTGGGCCTCATCGGCCTGGCCCTGCTTTATTGCCTGGCCGCCGGCCTGGCCTTCGGCCTGGGCTATGGCCAGCAAATCATCCTGGAGCGCACCGGCCAGTCCATGATGCTGGCCATCCGCCAGCACCTCTTCGGCCACCTGCTCGGCCGCAGCCTGGCCTTCCACTCCCAGAACCCGGTGGGCAAGCTGGTCACTCGGTTGACCAACGACGTGCAGAACATCAACGAGCTGTTCACCTCGACCCTGGTGGCGTTCTTCCAGGATATCTTTCTCCTGGCCGGCATCGTGGCGGTGCTGCTGTGGCTGGACGCCCGCCTGGCCCTGGCCTGCCTGGCCCTGGCCCCGGCGGTGGCGGCCGTGGCCTGGCTCTTCTCGCGCCTGGCCCGCGAGGCCTTCCGCGACCTGCAGGGCCACCTGGGGCGCATCAACGCCCGCCTGGCCGAGACCCTGGGCGGCCTGATGGTGGTCAAGCTGCTCAGGGCCGAGGCCCGCGGCGAGGCCGAGTTCGCGCGCCTGAACCGGGATTACTACCGCGCCGGCATGCGCCAGGTCTGGGTGATGACCATCTTCCTGCCCGTCACCGAATTCCTGGGCAGCCTGGCCGTGGCGCTCATCCTGTGGCACGGCGGCGGCCAGGTGGTTCAGGAGCGCCTCAGCCTGGGCACCCTGGTGGCCTTCGTGGCCTACATGCAGATGTTTTTCCGCCCCCTGCGCGACCTGGCCGAGAAGTACAACATCCTGCAGGCGGCCATGGCCAGCGCCGAGCGCATCTTCGTGCTGCTGGACGACCCCCGCGCCCTGCCCCTGCCGGCGAGGCCCGCCCCCGCGCCCCGGACCGCCGGCGGAGCCAGCGTGCGCCTGGAGAACGTCGGCTTCGGCTATGACCCGGCCCGGCCGGTGCTCCTGGGCGTCGATTTCGAGCTTCCCCCCGGAGGCGCCTGGGCCGTGGTGGGCCCCACCGGCGCGGGCAAGACCAGCCTGGCCGCGCTCCTTTTGCGCCTCTACGACCCCGACCAGGGCCGGGTGCTCATCGACGGGGTGGACCTGCGCGAGTACGATCCGGCCGAGCTGGCCCGGCGGGTGTCCCTGGTGGACCAGGACGTGTTCTTGTTCTCCGGCACGGTGCGCGACAACCTGACCCTGGGCCGGCCCCAGGTGACGCCTGCGCGCCTGGAGGCGGCGCTCAAGGTCAGCGGCGCGGCCCACCTGGTGGCCCAGTTGCCCCAGGGCCTGGACACGCCCCTGGGCGAGGGCGGCCGCGGCCTCAGCGCCGGCCAGCGCCAACTGCTCTCCCTGGCCCGCGCCCTGGCCGGCGACCCGGCCCTGGTGGTGCTGGACGAGGCCACCAGCAGCGTGGACCCGGAGTCGGAGCGGCTGATCCAGGCCGCCCTGCCCCGGCTCATGGCCGGGCGCAGCGCGCTGGTCATCGCCCACCGCCTGACCACCGTGCGCCACGCCGACCACATCCTGGTCATGCAAAAGGGACGCATCGTGGAGCAGGGCCGCCACGAGGCGTTGATGGCGCTGGGCGGGGTCTACGCCCGCCTGGTGCGGCTGCAACGGCTGAAGCAGGGCGTTGCCGGACCCGATCCGGGCGGGGCATAATCAGACCGATTCGGTGTGGGCGTAATCAGCGTATAAGAACTTATCCGTAAATAAGTTGACTTTTAATCGGCACTTCCCTAAGGTGGAGTGGGAGGTGCGCCATGGCCAAAGTTCGCTCGTGGGAAGTCTCTGATGAGTTTTGGTTTCGAGTTCAATCACT
>JBMORH010000084.1:0-2001 GCA_049322275.1 Thermodesulfobacteriota bacterium | reverse complement strand
GATTAAATCTTTAGAACAAATGCTTAACTTTTTATAAACTTAGACTTCCCCAATTGCCGCCGGTGCCGCGCCTGCGGCATATAGGTCAGGATGAAACTAAAGCCTGCCCGCCAGCTCGCCCAGCCCCAGCCCGGCCAGCTTGGCCGTGCCCGGCCGGCCGCTGCCGTCCCAGCCCCGCAGCGCGTAATACTCCACCAGGGCGGCAGTGAGGTCCACGGCCTGGCCGGCGGCACCCCCGTCGGCGTAGGCCTGGCTCAAAATGCGGGGCAGGCGGTCGTCGGCCGCCGTCACACCCCAGTGATTGTTCAAAAGCCGCTTTAAATTGAAGCTGCGCTCACCCGCTTTGAGCAAATCCTCCACCGTCCAGGGCTGGCCGGTGAGTAGCCCCAGCAGCCCGGCGGTGGCGTCCACGGGCAGGGAGGCGAAGACACAGCGCAATAAAGCATTGTCCAGCTCGCGGATGTTTTGCAGAGTGATCACCGCGTCCACCCGGCCGGCCAGCGCATGGCGCGGCCCGGGCGTAAGGCCGGTCTTCTCGTCGGTGTACAGCCCCAGATCCACCAGGTAGAAATCGCCCCGCAGGTGGCAGGCGCCGCGCGGCCCGGTGGCGTAGGAGAGGGCCTGGCCGGCAAAGGCACGCGGGTCGTGCATGGGCATTTCCAGCCCTTTCACCTGGGCGGCCAGTTCCGGGTCCACGCCCAGCGCGGCGGCCATGACCCGGGTGCCCTGACCCAGCAGCTGGCCGCAGCCCCGCCGGTAGGCCATGTCCTCCACCAGCTGTTTGATCACCGCCGCGTCGCCCCAGGGAATGGCCCGGCCGAACCTTTCCGCCGGCACCAGCCCTTCCCCCTGCAGGTACATGGCAAAGGCAATGCTGGCCCCGGCCGAAATGGTGTCAAGGCCCAGCCGGTTGCAGAGGTGGTTGATCTCAATCACACTGGCCAGGTCGTAGTTGTCGCAGAGCGGCCCGAAAGCCACCACTGTCTCGTACTCCGGCCCGTCCACAGAAACTGTCTGGCCGTCCACAACATACTGCACCCGCCGGCCGCAGGCCGTCTGACAGCCGAAACAGGCGCTGTTTTTCACCACAAAATCCTCGCGCAGCCTTTTGCCGGTCACCTTTTCCGCCGGGAAGATGCCCGCCGTGTAATAGCGGGCCGGCACATCGCCGAAGTAAAAGCCCACGTCCAGGTAGCCCAGCGTGCCGTAGTGGCGCAGTGTACCCGTGGCCTGGCGCACCTGCTCCGCGGCAAAGTCGCTGACCATCTTGAATGTGTTAAAGTCGGCGTAAGTGACCTTTTCCTGGCCTTCCGCCACCACGGCTTTTAAATTTTTGGACCCCATCACCGCTCCCAGACCGCAACGGCCGGCCGCCCGTCCGGCGTCGTTCATCACCGCGGCCAGGGGCACCAGCTTTTCCCCGGCCGGGCCGATGCAGGCCACGCTGGCCCGGGGATGCTGCGCTTTCAGCGCCTGCTGGGTGGCGTAGCTGTCCAGCCCCCACAGCTTATCGGCCGGTTGGACGCTCACCTGCCCGCCGGTTACGTGCAGGTATACCGGGCCGGCGGCCCGGCCCGTGATCACCAGCCCGTCCAGGCCGGCCATCTTCAGCCGCACGCCGAAAACGCCGCCCGAGGTGGCCTCGCCCCAGATGCCGGTGAGGGGCGAGCGGGCGCACACGGCAAAGCGCGAAGCGGAAGGGGCCACCGTGCCCACCAGCGGCCCGGTCATAAAGATGAGCGGGTTTTCCGGTGCCAGCGGCTCAGCGTCTTGAGCGCTCAGATCCAGGAAGAGGCGGGCGGCCAGAGCGCTGCCGCCAAGATAATTGCGGGCCAGGGCCGGGTCCAACTCCCGGATTTCCACCTGCTCCCGGTTTAAATCCACAAAAGCTATTTTACCCATGTAACCGTGCATCACAAAACCCCCTCTTAAAAGTCCACCAGCAGGCCGTCATAGGCGTACTGATACAGGCGGCGGTAATTTTCCGCCGTGGCCGGCCGG
>JBMORH010000083.1:0-2100 GCA_049322275.1 Thermodesulfobacteriota bacterium | reverse complement strand
CGCAGCGGCGGGCAGGCTGGCCGCCCGGGCCAGTACGGCCAGGCTGGCCAGTACTCGCCCCTGGCGTTCGGTGGCCTACTAAACGGCAGGAGGGAAAGCATGACAACCAGGGCTGGTAATTCCGCCGGCACCTTCATTGCCGGCGGCTTAAAGAATTTAATTACACCGGTAATCGCTATTATTCTGGCCTTGATCCTGGGGGCGGCCGCCATTGCTCTCATGGGCCTGAGCCCCCTGAAGGCTTACCAGAGCCTGCTCCAGGGAGCCCTGGGTTCCACCAACGGTATTGGCGAAACCCTGGTGAAAGCTACCCCGTTGATTTTCACTGGTTTGAGTTTCGCCCTGGCTAAAAAAGGCGGCCTGATTAACATCGGCGCCGAAGGCCAGCTTTACCTGGGCGGCCTTTGCAGTGTTATCGTCGGCATCGCCTTCAAGGGATTGCCCATCTTTATCCATTTACCCCTGGCCATCCTGGCCGGCTTCATCGGCGGAGGGCTGCTGGGGCTGCTTTCCGGCTGGCTGAAGATACGTTTTGGCGCCAGCGAGATTATCACCACCGTGATGTTAAACTATGTTGCCCAGTATTTCGTCAGTTATATGGTTAATGGACCGCTAATTGAGCCGCCGGGTAACTTCCCCCAGAGCCCGCCGGTTGCCGCAGCGGCGCAGTTACCCATCATCCTGGCCGGGACGCGCCTGCACCTGGGCTTTATCATTGCTTTGCTGGTTATCCTGGCTTACTATGTTTTCCTGTGGCGGACCAATACCGGTTATGAAATCCGCGTGGTGGGCCAGAACCCCCAGGCTGCGGCCTATGCCGGCATGAACGCCCGGCGGGATACCCTGCTGGTCATGTTCCTGGCCGGCGGCCTGGGCGGCCTGGCCGGTGTGGGGGAGATTTTAGGTATCCAGCATCGCCTCTTCCAGAATTTCTCCCCTGGCTACGGTTTTGACGGTATCGCCGTGGCCCTCCTGGGTTATAACACCCCTGTGGGCATCCTGCTGGCGGCCATCCTTTTCGGCATCCTGCGGGCCGGCGGCAACATGATGCAGATGATGGCCAACGTGCCCGTAGCGGTAGTCTATATCATCCAGGCCTTTGTCATTATCTTTGTGGCCGCCGAGGCGCTGCTACGGCGCTGGCAAGGCAAACGGCGAGCGGCCCGGAGGGCAACCGGGAGTGCCGTCCTCACTGCGGAAGGGGTGAGCAAGAATGGGTGATCTCAACTGGATTAATGAGATTGTCAATTTCCTCTCAGCCGATTTGCGTACGGCCCTGCCCTTGCTCCTGGCGGCAACAGGCCTGATCTTTACCGAACGGGCCGGGATTGTCAACATCGGCGTGGAAGGGATGATGCTGGTGGGTTCCCTGGCCGGTGTGGCCGGGTCCTACTTCCTGGGCAATGCCTGGCTGGGGGTCGTGGTAGCCGTGCTGGCCGGCGGCATCCTGGGCCTGTTCTTTGCCTACCTGGTGGTGACGGCCCGCGCCGACCAGGTGGTGATCGGTACGGCCTTCAATATCCTGGGGCTGGGCCTCACCACTTCCTTTGCCCGGGTTATCTTTGGTGTCAATACCGCCCCGCCCCAGATCGATTCCTTTAAACCGGTAGCCATACCTGTTTTAGCAAAAATACCCATCCTGGGTCCGGTTCTTTTCCACCACTCGGAGCTGGTTTACCTGGGCCTGATCCTGGTGCCGCTGGTGCATTTCCTTCTTTTCCGCACCACCCTGGGACTGAAAGTCCGTGCTGTAGGCGAACACCCCCGGGCCGCCGATACAGTGGGGATCAATGTCTTTAACGTCCGTTATGGCGCTTGTATCGTGGGTGGCATGCTGGCCGGGATGGCCGGGTCCTACCTCTCTTTGAGCCTGCTGAACTTCTTTACGGAAAACATGACGGCCGGCCGCGGCTTTATTGCCCTGGCAGCGGTAATTTTTGGCAAGTGGACGCCGCTGGGCACCCTGGGGGCGGCCCTGCTCTTCGGCGCCGGTGACGCCCTCCAGTACCGCCTGCAGGCGGCCAATTCGGGGATACCCTACCAGCTGCTGTTGATGATTCCCTATGTCCTGACCATTGCCGCCCTGGCCGGCTTTGTCGG
>JBMORH010000082.1:0-30525 GCA_049322275.1 Thermodesulfobacteriota bacterium | reverse complement strand
GGGTTATGATGGGAAGTGCGTGACGACTCACGCTACAAAACGGGCTCGAACCCAAGGGGCGGACGGTCTGACACGCACTCAGACACATAACTACTAACATACAAGGGGCGGGGATAAACCCCGCCCCTACGAAATCCAAAGCAAAATTCGCTATTTTTTCACAGGGGCGGGGATAAACCCCGCCCGTCTCTTGGGCTGCGCGTAAAAACAACCCGGCGGGCCTACGTTCTGGTCAGTCGGCCAGGCATTCGGCGACGCAGGCCAGGGCCAGCCGGAGGCCCGGCTCCAGGAGCGCCGGCGGAAAACGGTAATCCGCGCTGTGCAGGGGCGGGCAATCCGGTCCCGCGCCCAGCACCAGGAGCGCGCCGGGCCATTTTTGGCAGAAGGCCCCGAAATCCTCGGACCAGCGGAAGGGCGCGGCCGCCGCTTGATATGGCAGGCCGGCGCTGACGGCGGCGCGGGCCACGGCCGCGGCGGCTTGCGGGTGGTTGACGGTGGCGGCGAAGCGGTCTTGCCAGGCGATGGCCTGCTCCAGGCCGGCCTCCCGGCTGGCCGTGGCCACCAGCTCGGCGGCGGTGGCGGCCAGGGTCGCCAGGCCGGCGTCGCCGTCGGCCCGCAGGGTGGCCATGAGTTCGGCCTGGCCGGGGTTGACCCCGAAGGTCGGCCGGCCCAGGCGGGCGTGGACGATGGTCACCAGGCCGAAACCGTTCAGCCACCCGGCCAGGGCGGGGAGATCGGTCAGGAGCCGGGCCAGGACCGGGGCCGGCGAGCGCCCTTGTTCGGGATAGGCCGCGTGGCTGGCCGCGCCGGTGAGCCGGGCTGCCAGGCCGACCGAGGCGCAGTTCATGGCCCCGGCGCGGCAGACCACCCGGCCCAGCTCCAGGCCGGGCAGGTTGTGCAGGGCCAGGGCCCGGTCCACGGCCAACCCGGTCAGGCGGGGGTCGGCCAAAAAGGCCGCCGCGCCCTGGCCGGTCTCCTCGGCCGGCTGGCAGGCCAGCAACACCTTGCCTCGCGCCGGGGGGTTCCGGGCCAGATGCGCGGCCAATCCCGCCAGGATGGCCAGGTGGCCGTCGTGGCCGCAGAGATGGGCCGGCGCGCCGTCGGCGGCGCAGACCGCGTCCAGCTCGGCCCGCCAGAGCAGGCAGGGGCCGGGTGCGCGGCCGGCGAACTCGGCCAGGACGCCGTGGCCGCCCAGGCCGGTGAGGAGGCGGGTCGGATTCAGGCCGGCCAGGAACTCGGCCATGAGTCCGGCCGTGCGCGCCTCGTCCCCGGAAGTCTCGGCCAAGGGCGTGAGCCGCGCCAGCAGTTCGCGGGCCAGGGCCAGGGCGGCCTGCACGGCCCGTCAGCCCCGGTAGCCGGCCAGGAAGCGCCCCAGCCGGTCCATGGCCTCGGCCAGGCGTGCAAGCCCCACCGTGCAGGCCAGGCGCACGCAACCCGTCCCCGATGGCCCGAAGGCCTCGCCCGGCACCACCACCACCTGCTCCCGGTCCAATAGCTCCAGGGCGAAGCGGCGGCCGTCGCCGCCGATCTGGGCGATGCGCGGGAAGATGTAGAACGAGCCCCGCGGCGGGGCCACGGCCACGCCGGGCATGGCGGCCAGGCGGGCGTGGACCAGGGCGCAGCGGGCGGCGAACTCCCGGCGCATGGCCTCCCAGGTCTCCTGGGGCTGGGCCAGGGCGGCGATGGCCGCGCGCTGGCTGACGCTGTTGGGGCAGGAGGTGTTGTGGGTGGTGACGTTCAGGATGGCCCTGACCAGCCATTGCGGCCCCAGGGCCCAGCCGATGCGCCAGCCGGTCATGGCGAAATTCTTGGAAAAGCTGCCGATGACCAGGGTGCGCTCGGCCATGCCGGGCCGGGTGCGGATGGATTCATGGGCCGCGCCGAAGGTGAGGCGGTCGTAGACCTCGTCGCTGATGACCACCAGGTCGCGGCGGATGGCCAGATCGGCCAGTGCGTCCAGCACCGGGCCGGGGATGACCGCGCCGGTGGGGTTGCAGGGCGTGTTGACCAGCAGGACCTTGGTGCGCGGGGTGATGCGCGCTTCCACCACGGCCGGGTCGGGCGTGAAGCCGTTTGCCACCTCGGTGGGCGCGAAGACGCACACCCCGCCGCTAAATTCCACGTGGGAGGTGTAGTCGGGGAAGAACGGCTCCGGGATGATGACCTCGTCGCCGTCGTCCAATAGCGCCCGGAAGGCCGCGGCCAGGGCGCCCATGCCGCCGAAGGTGACCACGATGTCCGTGGGCGCGCAGCCGAAGCCGTAGCGGCGGTTGAGGTCCGCGGCCAGGGCGCAGAGCAGCTCCGGGTCGCCCTGGCTCTGGGTGTAGTGGGTGTGGCCGGCCAGGGCGTCGTTCAGCGCCGCCCGGCAAACCGGCTCCGGGGTGTCGAAGTCCGGGTCGCCGATGCCCAGGCTGATGACGTCGCTGTACTGGGCGGCGCGCTGGAACATCTCCCGAATGAGGCTGGGGGCGTGGCCACGCACCACGCGCGAGAGCTTGTCGGCCATCTCCGCCATCTAGTTATACCCCAGCAGGCGCGGTATCCACAGAATCAGGCCGGGCCAGTAGGTGACCAGGAGCAGCACCCCGAACTCCAGGGCCAGGAAGGGCATGATGGCCTTGGTCAGGCGGCCGAACTCCATGCCGGTGATGCCGCAGACCACGAACAGGCAGACCCCCAGGGGAGGGGTGAGGAGCCCCACCACGATGTTGAGCACCATCACCAGGCCGAAGTGCAGGGGGTTGACGCCCACCGCCTCGGTCACCGCCAGCAGGGTGGGCGCCAGGATGATGATGGCCGCCCCGCCCTCCAGGAACATGCCCACGCAGATCAGGAGCACGTTGATGAGCAACAGGATCAGGTAGGGGTTCTTGGTCAGGCCCAAGAGGGCGTTTGCGATCTGCTGCGGGATCTGCTCGGCGGTGAGCACCCAGGCGAAGATGTTGGCCATGCCGATGATGAGCAGCAGCACCGCGGTGGTGGTGCCGCTGGCGATGAAGATGCCGATCAGGTCGCGCCACTTGAGCTCGCGGTAGACGAACACGCCCAGCAAATAGGCGTAGAGCACCGCCACCGCCGCCGCCTCGGTGGGGGTGAAGACCCCGCCCAGGATGCCGCCCAGGATGATGACCGGGGCCAGGAGCGCCGGCCCGGCGGCCACGAAGTCGCGCCACAGCCTGGCGGCGCTGAAGGGCGTGGTGTCGCGGGGAAAGCGCCTGCGCACGGCCAGGAAGTAGGAGTAGACCATCATGGACACGCCCAGGAGGAAGCCTGGGATGATGCCGGCGGCGAATAGACCGCCGATGGAGATGCCGGTGGTCACGCCCATGATGACCATGAAGATGCTGGGCGGGATGATCGGCCCCATGGTGGAGCTGGCGGCGGTGACGGCGGCCGAGAAGCCGGGGCTGTAGCCTTGGCGCACCATGCCGGGGATGAGGATGGTGCCGATGGCCGAGGCGTCGGCCACGGCCGAGCCGGAGATGCCGCCGAAGAACATGCTGGCCACGATGTTGGTGTGGGCCAGGCCGCCGGGGATGCGCCCCACCAGCACGTTGGCGAACTCGATCAGGCGCCGGGTGGTGCCGCCGCGGTTCATGATCTCGCCGGCCAACACGAAGAAGGGCACCGCCATCAGGGGGAAGGAGTCGATGCCGGTGAACATGCGCTGGGCCATCAGCAACAGCGGCTCGTCCAGGAGCCACAGGCCGGAGAGCGCGGTGATGCCCAGGCAGAAGGCCACCGGGAAGCCCAGGGCCAGGGTGAGCAGGAAGACCAGGGCCATGGCGAGCGTCATGGCGGCCTCCCTATATTTCCATGGCCCGGCCGCCACCCAGCACGGGCGTGGCCAGATCGGCCCGGCTGCCGGCCGGGCTGGGCCAGCGGTCGTGCAGCATATCGGAGACAAAGTTGATCACCAGCATGCCAGCCCCCACCGGGATGGAGACATAGGGCAGATACATGGGCATCTGCATGGCCGGGCTCAATTGGCTGGCGTTGAAGGCGGTCAGCGCCCAGCCCTGCCAGAATATCACCAGCAAAAAGGCCATGGCCGCGAGCTGGACCAGGGGGGCCAGCAGGTGGTCCCACAGGGGCTTGGGCAGCCGCTCCACCAGCACTCGCACGCCGATGTGCAGGCCCTTGCGCTGGGCCACCACCGCCCCCAGCATGCCCATCCAGACCATCAGGTAGCGGGCCAGCTCCTCGGACCAGGGCAGGGGCAGGTAGACCACGAAGCGGAAGAACACCTGGGCCAGAACCACCGCCGTCATCACCAGGCCCAGCGCCACCAGGACCCAGGAGCAGAGGCGGCTCTGCCAGTTGGCGTAGAGGTTAAGCCAGAGGGAAAGCTTTTGCATCGTCGCTGTTTCCCTGGTCCGCGAAAAGGCCGGGGGGCCGACGAAGCCCCCCGGTCCAACCCGCGGCCCGTCTAGGGGCCGTTGTCTACTTCTTGATCTCGGCGTACTTGGCCTGGGCCTGCTTGATGTAGTCGGCCACGATGGCGTCGGCCTTGTCGCCCACCTTGGCCTCGGCGGCGGCGGCGGCGGCCAGGGCCTCCTGCACCCACTGCTCGCCGGCCTCCTTCTTGATGAACTCCAGGCCGGCCGGCTGGGCCACGCCGCGGAACTGGGCCAGCTCGTCCTTGCCGGGCGCGTAGATCTCCATGCCCTTGGCCTTGAGCTTCTCCAGGCCCTCGATGTTGGCCTGCTGGCTGAAGCCGTTGTGGGTGGCGGCCAGCACCTTGGCCGCCTCGGCCACCACCTTCTGCTGCTCCGGGGTCAGCCCGCTGAAGAACTTGTCGTTGATGAAGACGAAGAGCGGGTTGTATAGATGGCCGTCCAGGACCATGTATTTCTGCACCTCGTAGAACTTCATGTCGTGGATCAGCACCACCGGGCACTCCATGCCGTCCACCACCTTCTGCTGCAGGGCCATGTAAAGCTCGCCGAAGGCGATGGGGGTGGGGTCGGCGCCCAGGGCCTTGACCATGGCCATGTGGGCCGGGTTCTCCATGGTGCGGATCTTCAGGCCTTTCATGTCGGCCGGGGTCTTGATGGGCCGGGTGTTGTCGGTGAAGTGGCGGAAGCCGTTCTCGGTGGTGGCCAGGATGCGCACGCCGCTGGTCTTGCGGAACTCCTCGGCGAACTTCTTGGCGAAGTCGCTCTCAAAGAACTCCCAGGCCGCCGGGGCGCTGGTGAAGATGAAGGGGATGTCGTAGACCATCACCGGCTTGAAGAAACCCGGCACCGGGCCGCTGGTCAGGGTGCCCATCTGCACGGTGCCCATGCGGATGCCTTCCAGGGCCTCGCGCTCGTTGCCCAGGGCCGAGGCGTGATAGGCGCGCACCTCGATCTCGCCCTTGGTGCCGGTCTCCACCATGTGCTTGAAGATCTCCACGGCCTTGACCGTGCGGTTGTCGGGGTTGTTGGGGCCGGCGTTGGCCAGCTTGATCACGGTCTTGGCCCAGGCGGAGGTGGCCAGCAGCATGGCCAGCATGACCACCAGGACGATCAATGCGCTCTTTTTCATGGGATTATCCTCGGCGTAGCTAGGGGTTGGGCTCACGGGGGCAAATTTTATCAGATCGGTAATTATATTTTTGGCCCGCTATTCTGTCAATTGAGCCGCCGGGACGGGCGCCACGCGGTGGCCGGCCCCGGCCAGGGCGGCCAGCGCCCGGCAAAGGTCCCGCTCGCCCACCAGCAGGTAGTCGGTGTCGTGGGTGGCCAGGGTGAGGACGCTGACCCCGGCCGCGGCCAGCGGGGCCAACAGCCCGGCCATGATCCCCACCAGGCCCAGGTCCAGCACCCCCGCCACCCGAAGCGCCCGCCAGCCGCGCCGGCCGGTCACCTCCGCCGGCGCGCGCTCCTGGGGGCAGACCACCGAGAGCTCGGCCTCGCTGCGGGTCAGGCTGACCAGACCGGGGCCCTCGGCCCAGGCCGGCCAGGGCGCGGCCGGCCCCAGGCGGCAGACGGCGTAGCGCCCCGGCAGAAGCTCCAGGGCCAGGCCGCTCACCTGCCCTCCAGGCCGGCCATGCGTTCGCACAACAGGGCCAGGCTGCTGTGGTCGGCCTCGGCCTGGCCCATGCCGATGAGCGCGTCCATCAATTCGGCCACCTGGGCGGTGGCCAAAAGCGGCAACCCCAGCTCGCGCCCGGCGGCCAGGGCGATGCCCAGATCCTTGCGGTGCAGCTTCACCTTGAAGCCGGGCTTGAAGTTGCGCTTGAGGTAGCGTTCGCCGTGGATGTCCAGGATGCGGCTGCCGGCGAAGCCGCCCAAAAGCGCCTCGCGCACCTTGGCCACGTCCACCCCGGCCTTGTTGGCCAGGACCAGGGCCTCGGCCACGCCCTGGATGGTGACCGCGGCCACGATCTGGTTGCAGGCCTTGGCCACCTGGCCGGCCCCGGCTTCGCCGATGCGGGTGAAGGTCTGGCCCATGGCCTTGAACACCGGCAGGGCGCGGGCGAAGGCCGCCTCCGTTCCGCCCACCATGATGGACAAGGTGGCGTTGATGGCCCCCACCTCGCCGCCGGAGACCGGGGCGTCCAGGGCGTCCACGCCCTTGACGGCCAGGGCGGCGGCCAGCCTGCGGGCGGTGGCCGGGGCGATGGTGGACATGTCGATGAACAGCGCGCCGGGCTGGATGGCTTCGGCCACGCCGCCGGGCCCCAGCACCACTTCCTCCACCTGGGGGCTGTCGGGCAGCATGGTGATGACCACCGCGCACCCGGCGGCCTCGGCCGCCGAGGCGGCCGGACGCGCGCCGGCGGCGGCCAGGCGGTCCACCGCCGGCCGCGAGCGGTTGTAGGCCGTCACCGCGAAACCGGCCTTGACGAGGTTCTCGGCCATGGGCGCGCCCATGATGCCCAAACCGATGAAGCCGATGGTCTCCATGTACCGTTGCCTCCCCCGGCCGTCGCCGGTGCGGGTTGGTTTCGCCAGCGAGCCGGCGGGCCGGCTCCGTGCGTCAATATAGCAGACCGGACCGCCGGCCACACCGCCGGCGGCCTGCCCAGGCCCTCAGCCCTGCTTGGCGATGGAAGCCGGGCGCGCCGCCGGCTTAAGCGGCAAGCGGATGAAGAAGGTTGTGCCCCGACCGATCTCGGTCTCGAAGCTCAGGCTGCCGCCATGCTTGTCCACGATGGCCGAATGGGCGATGGCCAGACCCTGACCGGTGCCCTTGCCCACCTCCTTGGTGGTGAAAAAGGGATCGAAGATGGCGTGGCGGACATCGGGCGGGATGCCGGGGCCGTTGTCGCCGATGCTGATGGTCACCCAGTCCTCCTCCCGCCGGCTGCGCATCACGATCCGCCCCCGCAGCTCCTGGCTGCCGCCATAGGCCTCCTCCAGGGCCTGGGCCGCGTTGACGATGATGTTTAGCACCGCCTGGCTCAGGTCGCTCTCGAAAGCCGGTGTCAGCGGCAGGCCGTCCTGAAGGTCCGTCTCCAGCGTGGCGTGGTATTTCCAGGCGTTCTTGGACACCACCACCGCGTTGGCCAGGATGCGGTTGACATCCACCAGCTTCATTTCGCCGCTGCCGGGATGGCTGAAGTAGCGCATGGATTCCACGATGGCCTTCACCCGGCCCAGGCCTTCCAGGCAGGCCGCCATGGCCTCGGACACGTCGGCCTCCAGGTCATCGAAGCCGATCTCCATCCGTTCGCCGCCCCAGGCCGCGCGCAGGGCGTCGACGCCCTCGCCGGGCGCGGCCTCGTCCAGGGCCTTTTCCATGCGATGCACCGCGCCCAGCAGGTCCTGGAAGGCCTGCGCCAGGAACTCCACGTTGGTGTAGATGTACTGGGTGGGGGTGTTGATCTCGTGGGCGATGCCGGCCGCCAGCTGGCCGATGGCCTCCATTTTCTGGGCGCGGGCCAGGGCCAGGTGGGTGGCCTTGCGCTCGCTGATGTCGCGGGCCATGCTGAGCAGGGCGGGCTGGCCCTCCAGGTCGATCAGGCGGGCGTTGATCTCCACCGGCATCACCCGGCCGTCCTTGGCCATTTGGCTGGATTCGAAGGTCGCCTCCCCCTTGGCCAGCACCATCCGCACCCGCTCCTCCACCAGGGCCGCCGCTTCGGGGGTGTCTATGTCCCGCGGAGTCATCCCCAACAGCTCCTGGCGCGAATAGCCCAGGCGTTGGCAGGCCACCTCGTTGACCTCGATGAAGCGCCCGCTGGCGTCCAGGATGAAAATGGCGTCGCCGGCGGAATTGAAAAGCGTCCTGAACTTCTGCTCGCTGGCCCGGAGCGATTTCTCGATCAGCTTAAGCTCGGTGATGTCCTCGAAGGTGGTGAAGACCCGCGCGGGAGCCTGGCCGTCCTGGTCGTACTGGGGCACGGCGGTGACCTTGATCCAGCGGGTGGCGTTGTCGCGGGGGTTGTAGACCCCCATCACCCGGTCCTTCACCGTCTCTCCGCTCATCAGGGCCAGCATGGATGGATGCTCGTAGCCGGGGTATTCCGAGCCGTCCTCGCGGATGGAGCGCCAGCGCGGGTCCAGCGAGGTGCGCCCGCGCATCTGGTCCAGGGTCAGGCCCAGGATGACCTCCGCGGCGGGGTTGGCGTCGATGATCGCCCCTTCCCGGTCCTGGTAGACGCCGCCCTGGGCCATGGAGTTGAACAAGGTGCGGTATTTGCGCTCGGATTCCTGGAGTTCGCGCCGGGCCTTCTCGCGGGCGGTGATGTCCATGGACAGGATGAAGACCCCTTCAGGCACCGGGCGCAGGCTGAGTTCGAACCATCCCCGGCTGCCGTCGGGGTAGACGAACTCATTGGCAAAGCGCTCCGTCGCGCCCTGCTCCAGGCATTGCCTGATTTTGGCCATGAGCAGGGGGTTGTCGCGCTCAAGGTTGGGGTAGACTTCGGTCAGCTTGCGTCCCACCAGGTCCTTCGCCTGCCGGCGGCCCTGGCCCGCGGCGGCCTGGTTGACATAGACATAGGTCAGGTCGGGGGCGATGATCTGGCAGCCCTCCAGCATGCCGTCCAGAAGCCGCCGGTAGCGCCGCTCGCTGCGCTTGAGGCTCTCCTGCGCCTGGCGGCGGCGCTGGATGTCCTGCAGGATGCCCAGCATCCAGCCAGGGTCCGCATCGTCCAGGCGGGTCAGCCTCAGCTCCACCCAGTGTTCGCCCAGGGCGGGGGAAAGGCGCGTCTCGATGATCGCGGGCCGGGGCGGAGCCTGGGCCAGCCCGGCCAGGCAGCGCAGGAGCTTCTTGCGGTCGCCGGGGTGGAAAAGCTCCGGGAGCTCCAGGCCTTGCTCTCGGCCGGGAGCCAGGCCGGTCAGGGCAAAAAATCTCGTGTTGGCGTTGGCGATGCGGGTCTCGCGCAAAAGCAGCACGCCGGCCGGCATGGCCTCGGCCATGGCGTTATAGCGGCGCTCGAACTCCTGGGCCAGGCGGCGCAGGCCCAGGAGGCGGTCCACGCGGGCCAGCAGGACCTCCCGCCCGGCCTCGGCGGGCAGGATATCATCCACGCCTTCCGGCCGGGCAGCCCCGGCCGGGGCGGGCGAGTCGGTCTGGATGAGCGCCAGGGGCAAAGAGCCGGGATGGGCGGCGGCCCTGCGGTCCAACAGGCTCGGCCCGGCCCAGGCCCAGCCGGCCCCGTCGCCCAGGATCAGGTCGCAGTCCTGGGGCAGATCGGCCAGGCCCGCGGCCTCCGGCGCCTGGTGTCCGGCCTCGCGCAGCCAGCCGGAAACCCGCTCGCGCAGGGTCTGGTCGGAAATCAAGAGCAGAATCGTGGCCAAAGTCCTACCCCCACGAGAAGCCGCGCCCCGCAACCGTTTTCAACCGCGCTCCTGCGATGGGCGTCACTCGGCCGTGGCTGAAGGACAGGTTGGGCCAAGGCGGGTGAGCTGGTTTGAAAATTATAGCATGGCCAAGTCGCCAGGCCTCAACCGGCATTTGCGCTCACTTCGGCCAACGGCCCGACCGCGCGCCCGGCATGAATAAAAGTTCACAATTCCTATGGGGGATTGACTTGATAAGGCGCGAAAGGCTACGAATCTAATTTAGAAAATGAACAACATTCGGCGGTGGAGGCGATGGGGGTAGCGGAACGCAAGGCCCGCGAGAAAAGCCAACGCCGGCTCCAGATCATGGACGCCGCCAAAAGGGTTTTCTCGCGCAAGGGCTTCGGCGGCACCACCATCGAGGAAATCGCCCAGGAGGCCGAGCTCAGCCCCGCCACGCTCTACATCTACTTCAAGAACAAGAACGAGCTCTACGCCTCCCTGAACCTGCGCATGCTCAAATACCTGTGCGAGCGGGTGGAGCGGGTGGCCGCCCGCGCCGGCGGCGACCCGGCCGGCCGGGTGCGCGGCCTGGCCCAGGCCATGTACGACGTCTACCGGTTCGACCCCCTGATCCTCACCAACGTCTTCCACATGCAGTCCAGCGAGGCCCTGCGGGGCTTGTCGCCGGAGCTTTCGCTGGAGATCAACCAGATGGCCACCAAGGCCCTGCGCACCATGGCCGGCATCTTCAGCCAGGGCATGGACCAGGGCGTTTTCCGGCGCTGCCACCCGGTGGCCATGGCCGACCTGGTCTGGGCCGTCTTCTCCGGCCTGGTGCTGTGGGAGGAAAGCAAGCGCATCTTCGATCCCGGCAAGAACCACCTCAAGCCGACCCTGGACCTGGCCATGGATCTTTTGGCCAGGGGGTTGAGCGCACAGCCGGAGGCGGAGCCCAGGCCGGCCCGCCGCCGGGCGGGGCAGCCATGAGCATCCTGGCGCTGGACAACGTCTCCCTGGCCTTCGGCGGCCTGGCGGTGCTGAGCGAGGTCAGCTTCGCGGTAGAGCCCGGCCAGATATTTTCCATCATCGGCCCCAACGGGGCCGGCAAGACCTCCATCCTCAACTGCGTCGGCGGCTTCTACCAACCCAATCAGGGCCGCATCTTCTTCGACGGCCAGGACATCACCAGGCTTTCCCCGGACCGCCGCACCGGCCGGGGCCTGGCCCGCACCTTCCAGAACATCGCCCTGTACCGCGGGATGACTGTGCTGGACAACATCAAGCTGGGCGCCCACGCCCACCTGAAGACCGGCCTGCTTGCGGCCCTGCTCTATTGGGGTCCGGCCCGGCGCGAGGAGATGGAGCTGCGGCGGCAGGTGGAGGAAGACATCATCGACTTCCTGGAGATAGAGCACATCCGCCGCCAGCCGGTGGGCTCCTTGGCCTATGGCCTGCAAAAGCGGGTGGAGCTGGCCCGCGCCCTGGCCATGCGCCCCAAGGTGCTTTTGATGGACGAGCCGGTGGCCGGCATGAACAACGAGGAGACCGAGGACATGGCCCGCTTCATCCTGGACATCAAGGAGGAGCGGGACGTGACCATCGTGCTCATCGAGCACGACATGAACGTCATCATGGACATCAGCGACCGGGTGCTGGCGCTGAACTTCGGCCAAAAAATCGCCGAGGGCGCGCCGGAGGAGGTGCGCCGCCACCCGGAGGTCATCCGGGCCTATCTGGGCGAGAAACGGCGCTAGCGCGCAGCGGGAGGGGCAGTGGACGCCTTTCTGCAACTGGTGGTGAGCGGGCTGGCCGCGGGCGGGGTCTACGCCCTGATCGCCCTGGGCTTCGTGCTCATCTACAAGGCCACCAGCATCATCAACTTCGCCACCGGCGAGTTCATGATGATCGGGGCCTACTTCTTCTACTCCTTCGCGGTGCTGGCCGGGGCCCCGGTGGTGCCGGCCTTCCTTTTGGTCATGGCCTGCGCGGCGTGCCTGGGCTTCGTGGTCGAGCGCGCCATCCTGCGCCACATGCTGGGCCAGCCCACCATCAGCATCGTCATGGTCACCATCGGCCTGTCCTCGATCCTCATGGGGCTGGCCGAGATGATCTGGAGCTCGGAGTTCAAGAGCTTCCCGCCCATCTTCCCCCGCGCGCCGGTGGTCATCGGCGACATCATCATCCGCTCCAACCTGTTCTGGGGCTTCGTGGTGGCCATGGCGCTGGTGGCCGTCTTCGCCTTGCTGTTTAAGTACGCCAAGGTCGGCGTGGCCATGCGGGCCACGGCCGAGGACCAGATGGCGGCCTTCTCCATGGGCATCAACGTACGCTCCATGTTCACCCTGGCCTGGGTTTTGGGCGCGGCCGCGGCCAGCCTGGGCGGCATCATCATCGGCAACATCGGCGGCATCTCGCCGGTGCTGGGCGGGGTGGGGCTCAAGATATTCCCGGTGGTCATTCTGGGCGGGCTGGACTCCATCGCCGGCGCGGTGGTGGGCGGCTTCATCGTGGGCCTGGTGGAGAACATCGCCGGCGGCTACCTGGACCCCCTGGTGGGCGGCGGCATCAAGAACGTGGCTCCCTTCGTGGTGCTGGTGCTGATCATGCTGTTCAAGCCCTACGGTCTGTTCGGCAAGCGCGACATCGAACGGCTATAGCAGGAGCATCCATGCGCATCGGCGACTTCAAGGAGACCTACGCGGCCGACGAAGCGGTCTTCCGCAGCCCCACCACCCGCTTCTGGCTGGGCGTTCTGGCCGCGGTCCTGGCTTTGTTCCCCTTCCTGGCCGGCGACTACCTGCTCTATCTGGCCAACCTCACCGCCATCGCGGTGATCGGCGCGGTGGGGCTGAACATCCTCACCGGCGCGGCGGGCCAGATTTCCCTGGGCCACGCCGCCTTCATCGGAGTGGGGGCCTACGCGGCGGCCATCCTCACCACCCGCCTGGGGCTGTCCTTCTGGCTGTGCCTGCCCTTGAGCGGGCTGACCGCCGCGGCCTGCGGCGTCATCGTGGGCGCGCCCAGCATGCGCATGAAGGGCCTCTACCTGTGCATCGCCACCCTGGCCGCCCAGATGATCTTCGAGTTCTTGTTCGTGCACTGGGAGTCGCTCACCGGCGGCATCCGGGGCATCAATGTGCCCCCGCCCAACTTCTTCGGGCTGCCGCTCAACAGCGAGCACCGCTTCTATTTCGTCAGCGCGCCCCTGGCCGCCTTGGCCGTGGCCGCCGCGCGCAATCTTTTCCGCACCCGCGTGGGGCGGGCCTTCATCGCCATCCGCGACCGCGACTTCTCGGCCGAGTTGATGGGCATCAACCTGTTCCGCTACAAGCTCTACGCCTTCGCGGTCAGCTCCTTCTACGCCGGGCTGGCCGGCTGCCTGTACGTGAACTTCCTCAAGATCGTCACCCCGGAGCACTTTCCCCTGCACGAGAGCGTGCGCTACCTGGCCATGATCATCGTGGGCGGGCTGGGTTCGGTGCTGGGCTCCATCTTCGGGGCCGTCTTCATGACCATCATCCCGGAGGTGCTCAAAAGCGCCCTCAACCTGATGCAGGACGTCACCCCGCGGGCCATGAGCTTCCTGTTCCCGTTGCAGACGGTGGTCTTCGGCCTGTTGATCGTCGTCTTCCTGGTCTTCGAGCCTCACGGCCTGGCCGAGATGTGGCGGCGGACCAAGAACTATTTCCGCCTCTGGCCGTTCGAGTATTGACGAAGACCCCGGCCCGGCGCGGCCGGACCGGGGCGGGCGGATAATTCGGATCGGGCCCTGGCGCCCGGCCGGCAGAGGAGAATCGCCAAGCAAGGAGGGGACGATGAGGGCCAAGAAAAGCGTGATGGCATTGTTGCTGGCCTTGGGTCTGGGTCTTGGAGCCCCGGCGGCCATGGCGACCGAGGAGATCGTGGTCGGCGCCGGCCAGCCGATCACCGGGCGCTTCGCCTTCGCCGGCAAGCACATCAACGACGGCCTGGCCGACGCCCTGGCCTGGGCCAACGAGCAGGGCGGCGTGGGCGGCAAGAAGTTCAAGTACTACTACGAGGACACCGGTTACGACCTTAACCGGGCGGTGGCCAGCTTCAAGAAGATGATGGCCCAGTACAACCCGGTGATGATGTACGGCGAGTCCACCGGCGTGGGCAAGGCCATGGCCCCGGAGATCAACGACCGTTACAAGGTGCTCTACGGCTCCACCAGCTTCTCCGAGGAGCTGGCCGACCGCAAGGCCAACCCCTACATCTTCGTCTCCGGCCCCACCTACGCCCAGCAGTTCGGCGTGCTGCTCAAGTACATCGCCGCCAACCCCAAGCAGAAGGGCAAGAAGCCCACGGTGGCCTTCTTCTACAGCGACACCGAGTTCGGCCGCGACCCCATCCCGGCCGCCCGCGAGATGGCCAAGCAACTGGGCGTGGAGGTGGTGGCCGAGGAGGTCACCGCGGTGGGCGCGGTGGACGTGACCAGCCAGGTGCTGGACCTCAAGAGCAAGAAGCCCGACTACTGCATCTTCCAGGGTTACGTGGTGCCGCCCATCCCGGAGGTCATCCGCGGCGCGCGCGATTTCGGCCTGGACACCACCTTCATGGGCACCTTCTGGGCCATGGACAAGATGCTCCTGGACAAGCTGGGCCCCGACGCCGAGGGCTACATGGGCGTCTGCCCCTACGCCTACTGGTATGACGAGAACGTGCCCATGATCCAGACCATCCGGGCTTTTAACAAGAAGCACCACCCGGAGATCGACTACCGGCCCAACTCCTACATGCAGGGCTGGTTCACCGGCATGATCTTCACCAAGCTGGCCCAGATGTGCGTGGAGAAGAACCTGCCCGTCACCGGCGAGAACCTGAAGAACATGATCCCCCTGGTCAAGGACTGGGACACCGGCGGGTTTGCCGGCAAGATCAGCTTCAAGACCAGCAACGCCACCGCGGTGGGCAAGGTCTTCAAGGCCCAGGGCGGCAAGTTCGTGGCCGCCTCCGACTGGATCTACCTGGACTGACCAACCGCCAGCGCGGAGGGCCGCCGGCCGGCGGCCCTCCGCGCCGGGGCGCATGACCAGCAAGCCGAGGATGGGCGGGCATGACAGAGAGCGCGGCGGGCGAACCCCAGGCCATCCTGCGGGTGAACAACATAGAGGTGGTCTACAACCACGTGGTGCTGGTGCTCAAGGGCCTTTCACTCAGCGTGCCCCGCGGCGGCGTGGTGGCGCTGTTGGGCAGCAACGGCGCGGGCAAGAGCACCACCCTGAAGGCCATCAGCGGCTTCCTCCCCCTGGAGGACGGCGAAATCACCGACGGCTCCATCGAGTTCGAGGGCGCCAACCTGGCCGGGCTGATGCCCCACCACATCGTGCGCAAGGGCGTGTTTCAGGTGCTGGAGGGCCGGCGCATCTTCGAGGAGCTGAGCGTGGAGGAGAACCTGGCCTGCGGCGCCTACACCCGCCGCGACCGCCAGGGCATGGCCGACGACCTGGACAAGTGCTTCGCCTATTTCCCGGTGCTCAAAAAAAGGCTGAAGCAGACCGCCGGCTATCTGAGCGGCGGCGAGCAGCAGATGCTGGCCATCAGCCGGGCGCTCTTGGCCCGGCCGCGTCTGATGATGCTCGACGAGCCCAGCCTGGGCCTGGCGCCGCTGTTGGTCGAGGAGATATTCGCCATCATCGCCGAGATCAACCGCCGCGAGGGGACCACCATCCTGCTGGTGGAGCAGAACGCCCAGATGGCGCTGTCGGTCAGCTCCTACGGCTACATCATGGAAAACGGCCGGGTGGTGCTGGATGGACCGGTCGAGCGCCTCCTGGAAGACCAGGACGTGCAGGAGTTCTACCTGGGCCTGGGCGAGCAGGGCCGGCGCAAGAGCCTGCGCGAGGTCAAGCACTACAAGCGCCGCAAGCGCTGGCTGAGCTGATGCCGGCTCGCGGCCAAAACAGATCGCGACCGGACATGCGGGGCGGGCAGAACCTGGGCTTGTCCGGCCCACAGGCGGGCGAAGCCATGGATGGCCTTGTCCACGACTTGCCATGACGCGGGAGACGAACGCGTGGAGCTGAGCGGAAAGACCCTGGGCCAGTTCTTCCTGGAGCGCGTGGCCGAGCGCGGCGACCAGGTGGCCCTGCGCGAGAAGGACTTCGGCATCTGGCAGCGGGTGACCTGGCGCCAGTATCTGGAGCACGTGCGCGATTTCGCCCTGGGGCTGGTGGCCCTGGGGTTCGAGCGCGGACACAACCTGGCCATCGTCAGCGAGAACTGCCGCCAATGGCTCTATGCCGACCTGGCCACCATCTGCCTGGGCGGGGTCTCGGTGGGCGTCTACCCCACCAGCCCCTACCCCGAAGTCCACTACGTGGTCAAGCACGCCGACGCCCGTTTCGTGGTCTGCGAGGACCAGGAGCAGACCGACAAGATCCTGGAGGTGATCGACGACCTGCCCCTGGTCAAGAAGATCATCGTCAAGGACATGAAGGGCCTGCGCCACTATCCCCAGGAGCGCATCATGTCCTTCGCCGCGGTGGAGGAGCTGGGGCGCGCCCTGGGTCGCGAACGGCCGGGGCTTTTCGAGGACGAGGTGGCCAAGGGCAAGGCCGAGGACGTCTGCATCATGGTCTACACCTCCGGCACCACCGGCAAGCCCAAGGGCGCCATGATCAACCACCGCAACGTGGAGTCCATGACCCTGGGCACCATCGCGGCCATCGGGGCCAGCGCCGCCGACTCGGTGGTCTCCTACCTGCCGCTCTGCCACGTGGCCGAGAAGATATTCAGCCTCTTCCTGCCCCTGTTCGTGGGCTACCCGGTCAATTTCGCCGAGAGCATCAACACCATCCAGTCCGACCTGCGCGAGATAGCCCCCACGGTCTTTTTGGGCGTGCCGCGCATCTGGGAAAAGCTCCAGTCCTCCATCCAGATCAAGATCAAGGACTCCACCTGGATCAAGCGCCGTCTCTACGCCTTCGGCCTGCGCGTGGGCCACCAGTTGGCCGCTTGCCGCCTGGAGCGCCGCAGGCCGGGGCTGGGGCTAAGGCTGGCCGGTTGGGCGGCTTACTGGCTGATGCTGCGCTCGCTGCAAAACTACGTCGGCCTGCGCAAGGTGCGCTTCTGTTTCTCGGCCGCGGCCAAGGTGAGCCCGGAGGTGCTGCGCTTTTTCCACGACCTGGGCGTCGTGGTCAAGGAAGGCTACGGCATGACCGAGAGCACCGGGCTCTCCTTCATCCACATGGGCGACGACATCAGGATCGGCACCGTGGGCAAGCCCATCGCGGGCATCGAGTTCACCCTGGCCGCCGACGGCGAGCTGCTGAAAAGGGGCGAGCCCATCTTCGTGGGCTATTACAAGAACCCGGAGGCCACCCGCCAGACGGTGGTGGACGGCTGGCTGCACACCGGCGACGTGGCCCAGGTGGACGAGCGTGGCCACCTGATGATCGTGGACCGCAAGAAGGACCTGATAATCACAAGCGGCGGCAAGAACATCGCGCCCTCGGAGATCGAGAACGCGCTCAAGGTGAGCCCCTACATCAAGGAGGCCATCGTGGTGGGCGATGGGCGCAACTACCTGGCCGCCCTGATCCAGATCGATTTCGACAACGTGGGCAAGTGGGCCACCGACCGGCGCATCGCCTACACCAACTTCAAGAGCCTGGCCGCCAACCCCGACGTGCGCCGGCTGATCCAGGCCGAGGTGGACCACGTCAACGCCCAGTTCGCGCGGGTGGAGAACGTGCGCAAGTTCCGGCTGTTGACCAAGGAGCTGGACCACGACGACGACGAGCTCACCGCCACCATGAAGGTGCGCCGGGCCAACATCGCCCAGAAGTTCGCCGAGGACATCGAGGCCATCTACGGCAAGGCCGCGCCCGCCGCTTAGAACCAACTTGCGCTCGGCTAGGCGGCTTCCTCCTTCTTGCGCCTGGCCGCCTTGCGCGCGGCCTCCTGGCCCAGGACGAGCCTGGTCTCGGCCGCCTCGGCCGGCGTCACCCCGGCCCTGATCTCCTCCATGCGCAGCATCACGTCGCGGAAGCGCACCCCCTCGGCCGCGCTGATCCATTCCAGTTGCAGGCGTTCGGGCCGGATGCCCAGCTTCTCCATCTTGCGCCACATGCGCTTGACGCGCTTTTCGGTCCAGTGGTTGGCGTTGATGTAGTGGCAGTCGCCGATGTGGCAGCCGGAGACCAGCACCACCGGCGCGCCGGCCGCGAAGGCGCGCCAGACGAAGTCCTCGCGCACCCGGCCGGAGCACATGGTGCGGATGAGCCGGGTGTTGGCCGGGTACTGCATGCGGGCCACCCCGGCGAAATCCGCCCCGGCGTAGGAGCACCAGTTGCAGGCGAAGACCGGGATCACCGCCAGGGGGTCGCCCTCCAGGATGGCGTCGATCTGGGCGTTGATCTGGTCGTCGCTGAAATGGTGCATGTGGATGGCGTTCTCCGGGCACTCGGCCGCGCAGGTGCCGCAGCCGGCGCAGGCCGCCTCCCTGACCACCGCCGGCCGGCCGGATTTCTTTTCCACCGTGATGGCGTTGTAGGGGCAGACCTGGGCGCAGATGCCGCAACTGGTGCAGCCCTCGGCCCGCACCTCGGCGGTGATGGCCTCCACCAGCAGCCGGCCCGGCGTCATCAGGCGCATGGCCCGCGCCGCCGCGGCCGAGGCCTGGGTCACCGACTCCTTGATGTCCTTGGGCCCCTCGGCGCAGCCGGCGAAGAATATCCCCTTGGTGGCCGAGTCCACCGGCTGCAGCTTGGGGTGGGCCTCCAGGTAGAAGCCGTCGGAGCATTTCTGCAGGGCCAGCATCTCCTGGACGATCTTCATCTGCTCCGGCGGCTGCACGCCGGTGGCCAGCACCACCATCTCGGCCCGGTGCTCCTCCAACTGGTTGGTGGCGGTGTTCTCCACGGTCAGGATCAGGTCGCCGGTGGCCGCGTCCTCGCGGACGGCCCCCGGCAGGCCGCGCACGAACTGCACGCCCTCGCCCCGGCTGCGGCGGAACAGGTCCTCGAAGCCCTTGCCGAAGGCGCGGATGTCGATATAGAAGACCTTGAGCTCGATGTCGGGATAGTGCTCCTTGAGCTGCAAGGTGCTCTTGATGGTGTTCATGCAGCAGATGTTGGAGCAATAGGGATTGCCCCGGCGCTGGCTGCGCGAACCCACGCACTGGATAAAGGCCACCGACCTAGGCCGCTTGCGGTCGCTGATGCGCACCACCTCGCCCTGGGTGGGGCCGCCGGCGTTGATCAGCCGCTCCAGCTCCAGACTGGTGAGCACGTCCGGGAACCGGGTGTAGCCGTATTCGTCCAGCACGGTGGGGTCGTAGACCTCCATGCCGGTGGCCACCACGATGGTGCCGGCCTTGACCGCGATCTCCTCGTCGTTCATGTCGAAGTCGATGCAGTGCTTCTGGCAGCGCTCGGCGCACTTGCCGCACTTGATGGGGTCGTGGCCCAGGCAGTGCTCGTTGTCCAGCACGTAGGCGCCGGGCACGGCCTGGGGGAAGGGCTGGTAGATGGCCCGGCGGGTCTTGAGCCCGACGTTGAACTCGTCGGGCACCACCACCGGGCAGACCTGGGCGCAGTCGCCGCAGGCGGTGCACTCGTCCTCGCGCACGAAGCGGGCCTTCTTCAGGATGCGGGCCTCGAAGTTGCCCACGTAGCCCGTCACGGCCTTGACTTCGCTGTTGGTCAGGAGCCTGATGTTGGGATGCCGACCGGCATCCGCCATTTTAGGCCCCAGGATTCATATCGAGCAGTCCATGGTGGGATAGGTCTTGTCCAGCCTGGCCATCATGCCGCCGATGCTGGGCTGCTTCTCCACCAGGGTCACCTGGAACCCGGCGTCGGCCAGGTCCAGCGCGGCCTGGATGCCCGCCACCCCGCCGCCGATGACCAGGGTGGATTTGGCCATGGGCACCACGATCTCCTGGCGCACCATGAGCCCGCGGGTGCGGGCCACGGCCGAGCGGACGAGATCCTTGGCCTTGCTGGTGGCCGCCTGGGGCTGACCGGAATGGACCCAGGAGCACTGCTCGCGCAGGTTGGCCATCTCCACCAGGTAGGGGTTCAGCCCGGCCTGGGCTGCGCAGGTGCGGAAGGTGGGCTCGTGCAGGCGCGGCGAGCAGGAAGCCACCACCACCCGATTCAGCCCGTGTTCGGCGATGTCGGCCTGGATGGCCTTCTGCCCCGGCTCGGAACAGCAGTAGCCGTCGTGGCGGGCCACCACCACGTCGGCCAGGCCGGCGGCGTAGTCGGCCACGGCGGCGCAGTCCACCACCCCGGCGATGTTGAGCCCGCAGTGGCAGACGTAGACGCCGACGCGGGGCTGGTTGCTGGATGCTTGTTCGGCCATTGGCTCTTCTTCCGCTGCGGGTTATGGTCCCGATGGTTATCTTTCGCCGGCTCTAATCGCGCCGGGGCGTCTCGCCCTGGGCCCACTGGATGTGATCGGCCAATAGGCTGACCAGGCCGGCCACCTCCATGGTCAGGGGATCGCCCTGCACCGGGTCGCGCATGGCGCAGGTGGTGTGGATGAGGCACTTGGGGCAGGCGGTGACCAACAGGTCCGCGCCGGTGGCCTTGGCCTCCCTGAGCCGCCCCACCTGGATGCGCTTACTATAGGCGTCGCAGTTGATCCAGGCGCTGTTGCCACAGCACTGGGCGCTGTGGCGCGAGCTGGCCATCTCGGTCAGCTCCAGGCCGGGGATGAGCCTCATCAGGTTGCGCGGCCCCTCGTAGCGACCGGCCATGCGCCCCAGGCGGCAGGGGTCCTGATAAGTGACCCGCCGCTCCAGCGGCCTGAACGACACCCCGCCCTTGTTGATCTCCCGCTCCATCAGATCCAGCAGGAAGGTCACCTTGAGGTCGTAGCCCTCGATGACCTGGGGCATGAAGGCTCCCAGCACCGAGAAGCACTCCGGGCAGGAAGTCACGACCTCCCTGATGCCCCGATCCTTGAACTCCTGGTAGTTGAGCCGGGCCAGGGCGGCGAAGTTTTTCCGGTCGCCGCTCCACAGGAGGTCGTGGCCGCAGCAACGCTCGTTGCCCAGCACCACCGGCGCGATGTCCAGGAAGTTCATGAGGCGAATGCTGTCCCGGGCCTGGCGCAGGGTGTCCACTTCCAGGTTGGCGAAGAACACGTCGAAGTAGGGCGCGCAGCCGGTGAAAAAGGCCACCTCGCCCGCTTGGGCCACCTTCAGCTCCGGGGTGAGCCAGCCCAGGCGGTCCTGCCTAAGCTCCGGCGCGGTCATGATGCGCATCCAGGTGTGCAGCGCGCCGTCGTGGGCCGGCCGGCCCAAGAGCCCCAGGTCGTCGGCCAGCACCGCGCGCATCTCGCGGATGAAGCGGCTGAACTGCACCTGGGATGGGCAGCGCTCCTCGCACAGGGCGCAGGTCAGGCACTCCCAGATCGCGTTTTCGATGTAGGCTCGGTCGCCGGGCTCGGCGATGAGCTTGTGGGCCAAGAGCCGGGGCGAATACTGCTTGCCGGCCAACAGGCGCGGGCAGGAGGCCGAGCACTTGCCGCACTCCAGGCACAGGTTGAGCGAGCATTCCCTGATGATGCGCTTGATCTCAGGGCTGTTCAGCTGCATGCGGCCACGCGCTCCTGCCGGGGGTTGGCCGGGTTGGGGCCCAGCAGGGCGATGGATTCGGCGAACTCGGTCACGGCCCGCACCAGCGCCTCCTTCTGGTCGGCCTGGAAGGTGCGCTCCACCAGGCGCTCCTGGCCGATGCCCAGATAGCGCAGCAGGCGGCGCACCCGGGCCACGTTGCTGTGGCCCACCTCCGGGCCGGGGCCGTAGCGGCAGTCGGCGTCCTCGCATTCCAGCACGATCACCCCGTCCGCGCCGTGCTCGAAGGCGCGCAGGATCAGGGCCTGGTTGATGCGGCCGATGCACATCACCCGCATCAGGCGGAAGTTGGCCGGCATGATCAGCCCGGCCTGGCCGGCGGCGTTATAGCAGCAGTAGGGGCTCCAGTTGCAGGCAATGCCCAGGATGTTAACCCGCGCCATGTCAGACCTCGCCGCTCAAGCGCGCCGCGGCCAGCTCGGCCAGCAGGCGGTTGGAGAAATAGGGCATGTCCAGCGCGGTGACCGGGCAGCGCCCCACGCAGCCGCCGCAGCCCACGCAGTTGTGGCGCTGCACCACGGCGGTGAAGCCGCCGTCGGGGTTCTCGGCCAGGCGCACCGCGTCCAGGGGGCAGATCTGCACGCAGCGTCCGCAGCCCCGGCACAGGTCCGGGTCCACCCTGGGGCTGAGCTGGTGGTCCTGCAAGTAGGCCTTGGCCGCGGTGGTGGCCACCTCCACCGCCAGCGCAGCGCCGGCCTGGTGGGGGTCCACGCGCCTTAAGGTCACCGGCATCACCCGATAGACGCCGATCTGGGGCGTGTTGAAGAAGGCGAAGTCGTAGCGGTAGAACTTTTTAAGCCCCGGCGGGCCGGCGTACATGGCCAGCACGATCAGGTTGTCGTCGGTCAGGCAGACCACGTCGGTCTTCCAGGTGCGCCAGCGGCCGTCCACCCGCGCCCGCAGGCTGAAATCGCCCAGGTGTCCGCTGAGGCCGCCGATCTCGGCCGCCTCCACCTGGGCGATGGAGCCCGGCAGCCCATCCTCGCTGGGCCGGGCGGCGATGGCCGCCGGCAGCTCGTCGCCGCTGGGCCAGGCCCGGTGCACCAGGCGCACATCCAGGCCCTGCAGGGCCAGGTTGCGCGCCGCGCTGGCGCCCACCTGGGATCCGCCCAGGATGAGCACCCGCCTGCCCATCTCGGTGGCGCCCTGGCGCAGCGCGCCCAGGTGGCGGCAGCGCAGATGGGCCGCGCCCAGTTGGGCCCTGGCCCAGGCCACGATCGCCTCCTGGTCGCGGGGGCTGGCCTGGATGTGGTCGCGCAGGTTGATCAGCTCGAAGCGGCTGCGCTCCAGGCCCAGGCGCTCGAAAAGGTGCAGCCGGGCGCGGGTGCGCTGATCGTTGCAGCTTATGCACTGGAAGTTCAGCGGGCAGCACACGCAGGAGGCCATGATGACCCGCGAGAGGTTCTGCGCCCGCGCGGCCGCCGCGATCTGGTCCGCGCCGCGGGGATGGCAGGCCGAGAAGACCGTGGCCGCGTGCACCACCCCCGGCAGGGCCTCCGCTATGGACCGGATGCGCTCCAGGGTCTCCGGGCTGGCCATGGTGCCGTTGCAGGTGCAGAGGAAGAACCCCAGCCGGCCCTGGTCCGGGGCCGGGGCGGCGATTGGCTCGGCCGGTCGGGCCGGGGCGCGCAGGCCCGCGGCCGGGGCCATGGCCAGGCCGGCGGCGGCGCTGGCGGCCATGAGGGCGTCCATCAGGTCGGCCGAGTAGCCGGCCGGGTCCACCCGGAAAAGGCCGGCCGGCGTATTCCCGGCGGCCAATGGCGGGTCGCCGGCCTCGGCCCAGATCACGGCCGGGGCGGCCACGCTCAGCCGGCGGCCGGGGCGCAGATGGTCGATGGCCCCCACCTCGCCGCAGGCGTCCTGGCAGGCCAGGCACTCGCAGCAGGTGGCGCATTGCAGGCAGCGTCGGGCCTCCTCGCTGGCCTGGGAGGTGGTGAAGCCCAAATCCACCGGGCCGAAATCGCGCCGACGCAGGCGGGGCTGGCGCTGGGCCATGCGCTGGCGGGGCTGCTGCACGATGTCCTCGGAGATGGGGCGATGCTCGCCCACCCCGCGCGGGTGCTCGGCCAGCTCAGGCCAGGGCGAATCCCCGCCCGCGAGAGCGGCCACGATGCGCCCGGCCGCCCGGCGGCCGGCGGCCATGGCCTGCACCACGGTGCTGGGGCCGGTCACCGCGTCGCCGGCGGCGAAGACCCTGGCCCGGCTGGTGGCCAGATTGGCGTCCACCGCCAGGCGGCCGCCCCGGCCCAGGGCCACCTCGCCCCCCAGGGGGCCGTCGCCCAGGTCCGGCCTTTGCCCGATGGCCACGATTACGCTGTCGGCCTCCAGGCTCAGGAGCTGGTCAGAATCAAAGACGATGCGGGCCGGCGCTCCGGCCGGGAGCTCCCAGTGGGCGGCTCGGAAGAGCACCTCCTCCACCTGGGCCTGGCCGACGATCTCCACCGGCGCGAAGCCCAACCGGAACTGCACGCCCTCCTCGCGGGCCTCGGCCGCCTCCTGGGGCGCGGCCGGCAGGCTGCCCTCGTCCTCGATGGCCAGGACCGTGACCTCCTTGGCCCCCAGGCGCAGCGCCGTGCGGGCCGCATCCATGGCCGAGTTGCCGCCGCCGATGACCACCGTGCGCGGCCCCACCGCGCCCGCGCCCTCCAGATTGAGCCGGCGCAGGAAGGCCACGCAGTGCTGCACGCCGGGCAGATCCTCGCCGGGCAGGTTCAGGCGCAGGTCGGCGTGGGCGCCGGTGGCCAGCAGCACGGCCGCGAAGCCCTGGTCAAGCAGCGCTCCGACCGAATCCACCCGGCGACCGGTGACGATCTGAACCCCGCTGGCCATCAGCGCCGCCAGCTCGGCGTCCAAGACCGCGCGCGGCAGGCGAAAGGCGTTGATGCCGGTCCTGAGCATGCCACCGGCCTGGTCCAGGGCCTCCAGGACCGTCACGTCATAGCCGGCCTGGTTGAGGAAGTGCGCGGCGCAAAGCCCGGCCGGGCCGGAGCCCACCACCGCCACCCGTCGGCCTTGGCGGGGGGCCGCCGGCGCGGGCAGGGCGGCCGGGCCTTCCTCGGCCTCGTAATCAAAAAGGAAACGCTTGACGTCGCGAATGGCCAGGGGTTCGTCCAGCTCGCCCCGGCGGCAGGCTCCCTCGCAGGGGTGGCTGCAGATGTAGCCGCAGACGCCGGGCAGGGGGTTGTCGCGCCGGATCACGGCCAGGGCCTCCTCGAAGCGGCCGGCGGCGGTCAGCGCCAGGTAGGCCTGGGCGTTCACGCCCAGGGGGCAGGCCAGGCGGCAGGGGCTCAAGGCGCGCTTTTCCAAAAGCAGCGAGCGCGATGGGCAATAGGCCGGGCTGCGGCCCAGGGGCGGGTGGTCGCCATCGACCAGGGGGCAGGCCGCCTGGCAGCGGCCGCAGCCGGTGCACAGGTCGTAATCCACGTAGACCGGGTCCTGGGCCACCACCGCCGCCAGACCATCGCCGGCCCGGGCCAACGACTCCACCCTGGCCTGGGTGAGCGGCGTGACCAGGGGGTGGCGGGTGACGCGCAGGTAGAGCGGCCGGAACTGGAAGGAGAGGTCGGCCGGCCATTCCGGAAACGGCTCCACGCCGTCGGGCAGGGCCAGGAAATGCTGGGCCTGGGCGGCCCAGACCACCGGGATGCCGGCGTGGGAGAGGTCCTCCACCGCCTTCAAGGCGCCATAGCCCGAACCGGCCACCAGCACCGCCCGCAGGGGGGCGGCGGCGTCATCCGCACGGCCGCTCACGGCTGGGCCTTTCCCTGCTTGGCCCGGCTCTTGAGGATGGCCAGGCCGTAGTCGCGTCCGCGCTCGAAGGCGGCCTCGTTCTTGGCCTTGGTGGCCGGCGGCACCGAGCCCAGCATGGCCTTCCTGAGGGCCTCGGTGGAGACCATGTCGCTCAGGGCCGAAAAAAAGCCCAGCATGACGATGTTGGCCATCATCTTGTTGCCCAGCTCCTCGGCGAAGCGGGTGGCTGGTATCTCGTGGCAGACCCAGGCGGGATCAAGGTCGTGGGTCTCCACCAGGTCGGTGTCCCAGATCAGCATCCCGCCGGCAACGAGCGCGCCCCGGTTGTTATCGAACCCCTCCTGGCTCATGCAGATCAGGGTCTGGGGCCGCTCGGCGTAGGGGAAGGCGATCTCGCCGTCGGCCACGATCACCTGGGACGAGCAGGCGCCGCCCCTGGCCTCCGGCCCGTAGGACTGGGTCATGGTGGCGTGGCGGCCGTCGTGGATGGTGGCGGCCGTGCCCAGGATGTTGCCGGTCAGGATGATGCCCTGGCCGCCAAACCCGGTGATGATAAGCTCGCGCTGCGCGTTTTCCGCCATGTGCCTCATCCCGCCTTGCGTTTGCCGGCCGCGGCCGCGTCCGCCCCGGTGGCCGGCCAGGCCTCCACCTCGCCCCGGTTCACCATCTGGTAGTGGTCCAGGAAGGTGGGGCGGTCATAGTCCACGAACTTGCCCACCACCAGGTTGTGGTCGAAGTCGATGGTGGCCTCGCCCGGCGCGACGTGGTTACGGACCACCGAGCGGTCGTAGTAGAACTTCAAGAGGTCCAGCGCCCCCCGGATCTTGTTGCGCCGGCCAAAGGCCGTGGGGCACGGGGCCACGATCTCCACGAAGCTGAAGCCCTTGTGGCGCATGGCCTCATGGATGGTGTTGGTCAGCCGCCGGATGTGCAGGGCGGTCCAGCGGGCCACATAGGTGGCGCCGCAGGCCGCGGCCAGGGCGCAGAAGTTGAACGGCTCGTCCGGGTTGCCCATGGGCGTGGTGGTGGTCTTGGCCCCGAAGGGAGTGCTGGGAGCCAGTTGCCCGCCGGTCATGCCGTAGTTGAAGTTGTTCACGCAGATGACGGTCAGGTCCAGGTTGCGCCGGGCGGCGTGAATGAAGTGGTTGCCGCCGATGGCCAGCAGGTCGCCGTCGCCGGATGCCACGATGACCGTGCCCTGGGGCCGGGCCAGTTTCAGCCCGGTGGCGAAGGGGATGGCCCGGCCATGGGTGGTGTGGAACGAATCCAGCCGGATGTAGCCGGCCATGCGGCCGGTGCAACCGATGCCGGAGACCACCGCCACCTCGCGCCGGTCCAGGCCGGATTTCTCGATGGCGGCCATCAGCGCGCCGAAGACGATGCCGATGCCGCAGCCGGAGCACCAGATGTGCGGGATGCGCTCGGTGCGCAACAGGCTGTCGTGGGGATGGACCGGGGCGGCCGGGGCCAAAGCGTTCATGCCACGTCCTCCAACGCCTGCCTGACGGCGGCCAGCACGCGCCCCGGCGCGATGATGGTTCCGCCGGGGTGGGCCACCAGGCGTACCAGGCAGCGCCCCTGGGCCAGGCGCTCCAGCTCCAGCACCATCTGGCCCAGGTTTATCTCCGGCATGATCATCGCCTTCACCTGGTGGCTCAGGGCGCGGATGAAGTCCTCCGGGAATGGCCAGGCCACGTTGAGCTTGACCAAGCCGACTTTCAAGCCCGCCTCCCGCGCGGCCAGCACCGCCCCCCGCGCCGAGCGGGCGCTGATGCCGTAGGCCACCACCGCCACCTGGGCGTCGTCGATGAACAGGGTCTCGTAGTCCAGGATGCGCTCCAGGTTGTTCTTGACCTTGCCCACGATGCGCTCGGTCATCTCCACCTGGGCCGCCGGGGTCATGGTGGGATAGCCGCGCTCGTCGTGGGTGAGCCCGGTGACGTGCATGAAGTAGCCGTCGCCGAAGTTGGCCATGGGGGCCACGCCGTCAGGGCCGGGATGGTAGGGCAGGTAGTCGGCCGGCGCCACGCCCGGCTTGGGCCGGTCGACGACGACGATCTGATCGGCCGGGGGGATGACCACCCGCTCGTTCATGTGCCCCACCACCTCGTCGGCCATGATCAAGACCGGCAGGCGGAACTGCTCGGAGAGGTTGAAGGCCTTGATGGTGAAATCGAACATCTCCTGGGGCGAGGCCGGGCAGATCGCTATGATCTCATACGGCCCGTGGGAGCCCCAACGCGCCTGCATCATGTCGCCCTGGCCCACCAGGGTGGGCAGGCCGGTGCTGGGGCCGGCCCGCTGCACGTCGCAGATGACGCAGGGCGTCTCGGTGCACAGCCCCAGGCCGATGTTCTCCATCATCAGCGAAAACCCCGGCCCGGAGGTGCTGGTCATGGACTTGACCCCGCCCCAACTGGCCCCCAGGATGGCGGCCATGGAGGCGATCTCGTCCTCCATCTGGATGAAGACGCCGCCCACCTGGGGCAGGCGCCTGCTCATGCGCTCGGCCACCTCGGTGGCCGGGGTGATGGGGTAGCCGCCGAAGAAGCGGCAGCCCGCGGCCAGCGCGCCCTCGCAGCAGGCCTCGTCCCCGTTCATGAAGTGGGTCCCGCTAAGAACCGCTTTTCCCGGCACGTCGCGCTCCCTGGCCGGCTTCGGCTACGCCTGGTCGGCCTCGGTGGAGAAAATGGCGAACTCTGGGCAGATGACCTCGCAGAAGTGGCAGTTCACGCAGAGCTGGGGCTGGGCCGCCTCCGGATAGTGGTAGCCTTTGCGGTTGAACTTCCGGCTCATGACCAGCACCCCGCGCGAGCAGTAGGACATGCAGAACTCGCAGCCCTTGCAGCGGTCCTTGATGACCTCCACCCGGCCGCGCGCGACCTTGACGTCCTTGCTGTCCAGGGGCTCCCGCCAGAACTTCATCGTCTGCTCCGCTTCCGGGGCGCGTTGGCCGATGGCGCCACCGCCCGCTTCGGGGGCGCGTCCCGCCCGCGCCGCATCCGCGCCTCAGGCCGCCTGCGCCGCGATTATCGCCGCCCCGCGCCGCCGGCCCGACAGGATTATCGCCATAGGGCCGAGGCCAGCCCTTTGCGTACTTTCAATAAATTCAAGGGATTGTAGACGATAACCGGCCCGGAGTCAAACTTGCCATAACTGCCGGTAATAGCAGTTGATAGGCTCAATTGTCATAACATTCACGCCCGGTTTTTTAGGCGATTTCCGGTTTCATCCGGTTGAAGCGCACTTTGCCGGGGTGGCGGAGCCCCGGTTGTACGTTTTCCGGTCACAAGGCGCATGGTCGCATAAAAGAGCCGGTTTGGGCGGGGGCGTGGTTGGTCAAACGGGATTCGGACCAAACTACGTGTTCATGGCCTGATCGCTGGCCCGCGGGCCGGACAGGCTGATGATCCTTGGGCAGACGAGGCGGACCAGGGGCATGTCGTGGGAGATGAAGAGCAATGCCAGGCCGCGCTCGGCCACCTGGGCCATGAGCAGGCGGGCCAGGTCGGCCTGGCTGATGGTGTCCAGGCCGTTGAAGGCTTCGTCGCAGACCAGAAGCTCCGGCCCGCTGGCCAAGGCCCGCGCCAGGGCCACCCGCTGGCACTGGCCGCCGCTGAGCTGGTGGGCGCGCCGGCCGGCCAGGGCCGGTTCCAGGCCCACCGATTCCAGCAGTTCGTCCACCCGCGCTCGTCGGCCGGCGGCGTCGCCTAGACCAAAAATCTCCAACGGCTCGGCCACCAGCTCGGCCACGCGGTAGAAAGGATTCAGGTGCAGGCCCGGCTCCTGCCAGACCATCTGCACCCGGCGGCGGAAGTCGCGCCAGGCCGTTCGGCCGAAACCGGCCAAGTCGCCGCCGTGAAACATAACCCGCCCCTGGCGGGGCCGCTCCAGGCCCAGGCAGAGCCGGGCCAGGGTGCTCTTGCCGGCTCCGCTGGGCCCCACCAGTCCCACGGCCTGGCCGGGCAGCAGCTCCAAGTCCACGCTGGCCAGCACTCGGAGCTCTCCGGCGCCCCCGGCTGCCGGATAGGCGTGTCCGACGCCTTCCAGGCGAAGCAACGGCTCAGGCATCCCCGCCCTCTAAAAAGGCCAGGCTGTCCACCAGGGCCTGGGTGAGGGGATGGCCGGGCCGGGACCAGAGCTGGGCCGGCTCGCCCTGGTCCACCACCCGTCCGCCCTGCATGACCATGATCCGCCGGCAGGCCGCGCCCAGCCGGCGCAGGTCGTGGCCGATGAGCAGGACGGCGGCGCGTCTTTCCTGGGCCAGGGCGGTCAGCAGCTCCAGCATCTCGGCCTGCATGGCCTCGTCCAGGCCGGTGAGCGGCTCGTCGGCCGCCAACACCCGCGGAGCCAGGGCCCAGGCCAGGGCGATGAGCACCCGGCGGCGCATGCCGCCGCTGAGCTGGTGGGGATAGGCCCTGCGCCGCTCCCCGCCCAGGTCCACCCGCTCCAGGGCCAGGCCGGCCCTGGTCCTGGCCCCCCGCCGGTCCAGGCCGCGCACGGCCCGGAGCGCCTCCTCGATCTGCGCGCCCACCCGCAAGAACGGGTTCAACGCCAGCCCGCTCATCTGCATCAGCAGCAGGACTTCACCGCCCCGCACCCTCCGCCAGGCGGCCGGATGGTTGAGGCCGATCTCCCGGCCGTCCAGGCGCAAGACGCCGCGCACGGCCCGCAGGGGCGGCGGCAATAGGCCGGCCAGGGCGCAGGCGGTCAGGCTCTTGCCCGCCCCGCTCAAACCCACCAAGCCCAGCACCTCGCCCGCGTGCATGGCCAGATCCACGCCGGCCACCAGGGGCCGGCCGCCGGGAGCCTCCACCCACAGGTCGCGCAGCTCCAGGACTGGCCGATCACCAGGCATTGACTTGCCTCTGCTTGGTAGTGCTGCACGGGGCGTCCTGCCCCGTGCAGCCTCGGCTTGGCAAAAGTGTGATTTTGCCAAGCCTCCCAAATTGCTCGCCCAGGGAGCCTCGCAATTTGGCGGGCCATCCCTGGCCCGCATCGGCCGCCGCAATATCTGGTACGTGCTTCACAAGTTGCCGCTTAGTTATTCCAAATGATTTATGCTTCACTTTGCAGCGGCCTCACCTGCCAACGCCGGCGCAGGCCCTCGGCGATGAGGTTGCAAGCCAGGACGGTGAGGAAGACCGCCCCGCCCGGCGCCAGCATCAGCCAGGGCGCGCGGCTGAGGTGGAGGCGCGACTGGTTGAGCATCGCTCCCCACTCCGGCTCCGGGGCCGGCACGGCCAGGCCCAGGTAGCCCAGGCCGGAGAGCGCCACGATCATCCAGCCGGTCTTGAGCGCGGCGGCCACGACCACCGGCGGCCAGACCTGGGGCAGGATGTAGCGCCGCAAGAGCCGCCAGCCGCCCACCCCGGCCGCCCGGCCGCCCAGCACGTAGGGCCGGGTCCGGGCCTCGCGCACCAGGCCGCGCGCCAGGCGCGC
>JBMORH010000081.1:0-2247 GCA_049322275.1 Thermodesulfobacteriota bacterium | reverse complement strand
TAACTTTGTCAGCCAGATCCAGAGCCTGACGAGCGTGGCCTCATTCTACCAGCAACTCCTGGCCAACCTGATTGTGATCTTCGGCCTGGCCAGCGCCGCCCTGACGCAGCGGGGCGAGGCCGGCGGCGGCCCACGCCGGCGCCGCCGGGGAGGGACGCAGCATGCCTAAAACCAGCCTTAATTGGCGGCACAACCAGATTTTCATGGCCGGCCTCATCGCCGTCGCCCTCTTTATCGTCGGCGGCCTGATTAACGCCAGCTTCTTATCGCCGGCCAATATCGGCAGCATCCTCTCCATGGCCGTCCTGCTGGGGTTCGCCGCCGCCGGCCAGACCCTGGTGGTCATCGCCGGCGGGGAAGGGATCGACCTCTCCGTGGGGGCGGTCATGTCCCTGGGAGCGGTGCTGGCCGCCCAGACCATGGCCGGCCAGAACAGCGCCATCGTCCCGGCCCTGCTACTGGTGATCCTGTCCGGGGCGACCATCGGCCTGTTTAACGCCGCCGGCATCCTCTACGCCCGGGTGCCGCCCCTGGTGATGACCATGGCCATGGCCAACGTCGTGACCACCATCCAGCTCATCTACACCCACGGCTCGCCGGTGGGTATGCCGGCGCCCATCATTGCATTCATCGGCTCGCGCAGGTTGTTTCCCTTCCTGCCCTGGCTGGTGGTGCTGGGCCTCATCATGTTATTCCTGATGCAGTTTATCCTGCGCCGGACCGCCTACGGGCAGCAGGTCTACGCCATCGGCAGCAACTACAACGCCGCTTACCTGGCCGGGGTGCGGGCCGGCACGGTCAAGGGTATCGCCTATATCCTGAGCGGGATTTTAAGCAGCCTGGCCGGCTTCTGGCTCATTGCCTACAACAACTTCGTCTTCGTCAACATGGGCGCCGCCTACGTGTTGCCATCGGTAGCGGCAGTGGTCATCGGCGGCACCTCCCTGGCCGGGGGTGAAGGCTCCTACACCGGCACCGTGATCGGCTCGGTCATCCTCACCGCCCTGGCCAGCCTCCTGGTGGTGCTGCACACCGATGAAGCCGGGCGGCAGATCATCAACGGCCTGGTCCTGATCCTGCTCCTCGCCCTGTATACCCGGCAACCGGCCCTCCGGCAGTAGCAGGCGAGCAAGCGGCAAGCGGGGACGGTTCTTGCTTGCCCTTACTTGCATGATAGACGCTCAGGCCAGGCCTGTAGTACCTTCAAATTTCCACTTTTCACCTTTATTTACAGAGCAGCACCGTTCAGGCCTGACGCATGCTTCACGAATATGGCATTATATAAAGCATTGAGAGGCACGTAATAAAATTTTTATTATCCTAATGACGGGCTCAAAGCCTCGGCAATCATGGGTTATAAAGATTTTCGATGCGTCAGGCCTAAGCACCGTTTATCTTGTTTGGTGGAGGCCAGTTAAAGTGAGCAATGGAGAAGTCGTCCGTGTCGGCATCGCCGGCGCCGGGTTTATCGGCGCCATCCACGCCGCCGGCTACGCCCATAATCCCCGCGCGCGGTTAACAGCAGTGGCGGATATCCGGCCGGAAAAAGCCGGCGCCCTGGCAGCGCCATACGGTCTAAAATCTTACACCACCCTGGATGCGATGCTGGCCGCGGAAAAGCTGGACGCTATCGATATCTGCCTGCCGTCCCCCTGCCACCGCGAAGCTGTGGTCAAAGCCGCCGCCGCCGGGCGGCACATCCTGGTGGAAAAACCTTTTGCCATCAACCTGGAAGATATCGACGCCATGATCGCGGCCGTCACGGCTAGCGGCGTGCGCTTGATGGTGGCCCACGTGTGCCGGTTCATGCCCGAATACATGCTGGCAAAGTCCCTGGTGGTGGAAGGAAAACTGGGCCGGCCCCTTTTCTTCGGCGCCTGGCGGGAATCCGCCACCCCCGGCTGGAGCTGGAACAACTGGCTCCTGGACCGCCGGCAGAGCGGTGGCACCATTATGGACCTGCAGATCCACGACATCGACCTCAGCAACTGGCTGCTGGGAGAGCCGCTATCTTTTTACATGCAGGAAGTCATGGCCCCCGGGCGACCGGGACCGGCCCATGTGGTTTCCAACCTCATTTATGCTAATGGCGCCATGGCCAGCCTGGAAGCCGGTCACCTCATGCCGGCCTCCTACCCCTTTACCACCGGCTACCGCCTGGTAGGTGAGGAGGGCGCCGTTGAGTTCATGAGCCCCCGCGCGGGCGAAAAGCAGGTCCTGGTCTACAGGGGGGAAGAAGTGACGACC
>JBMORH010000080.1:0-157300 GCA_049322275.1 Thermodesulfobacteriota bacterium | reverse complement strand
ATGGCCCTGGCAACCGTTCGGGTTATGATGGGAAGTGCGTGACGACTCACGCTACAAAACGGGCTCGAACCCAAGGGGCGGACGGTCTGACACGCACTGAGACACATAACTACTAACATACAAGGGGTGGGGTCGCATGCCGCGACTGGCGAATCGGGTCGGGCGGCCCCGCGTTCGGAACGAGCCCTGCTCGCTCCCGTAGCTGCCTTTAACATACAAGGGGCGGGGTTTATCCCCGCCCGTCTTTTTGTACTCTCAAATTCGCGGTCACTCCAGATCCATCACCTTGAGCAGGTTGGTGGTGCCGGGCTGGCCCAAGGGCACCCCGGCGGTGACGATTACCCGCTGGCCGGCCCCGGCCAGGCCGTGCTCCAGTATCCAGGCCCGGGCCAGTTCCAGCATCCGCTCGGCGTCGTCGTGGGTCGGGATCAGGGCCGGGATTACCCCCCAGGACAGGCGCAGCTGGCGGCAGGCGGCCGGATTGGGCGTCAGCCCGACCAGGGGCGTCGCCGGGCGAAAGCGGGCGATGAGCCTGGCCGTGCCGCCGCTGGTGGTGGAGGCCACGATGGCCGCCGGGGCGATGTCCTGGGCCAGGTAGCAGGCGGCGCGGCTGATGGCCGCCTCGGTGGCGGGCAAGAGCGGGCTCAGGGGTTCGCGCAAGAAGCCCCGGCCCCCAAGGCTGGGCTCGGTGGCCCGCGCGATGCGGTCCAGCATCGCCACCGCCTCCAGGGGATAGCGCCCCACCGCGGTCTCGTCGCTGAGCATCACCGCGTCGGTGCCGTCCAGCACCGCGTTGGCCACGTCGGCGGCTTCGGCCCGGGTGGGCCGCGGGCTATCCATCATCGAGCGCAGCATCTGGGTGGCGGTGATGACCACCTTGCCGGCCTGGCGCGCCTGGCTTATCAGGCGCTTCTGGATCACCGGCACCTCCTCCAGGGGCATCTCCACCCCCAGGTCGCCGCGGGCCACCATGATGCCGTCCACCTGCTCCAGTATCTCGGCGAAGCGGGCCACCGCTTCGGGCTTCTCGATCTTGGCGATGAGCAGGGGCGGCTGCTCCTGTTGGTTGAGGATGCGGCGCAGGGGGATCAGGTCCTGTTCGTGGCGCACGAAGGACAGGGCCACGAAGTCCACTCCGGCCTCCAGGCCCATCATCAGGTCGGCCTGGTCCTTGTCGGTGAAAGACGACACCCGAAGCCGGCTGGTGGGCAGGTTGACGCCCTTGTGGCTGCTCAGCTCGCCGCCCACCACCACCTCGCAGTCCAGGTAGGGGCTCGCCTTGCCGGTGGCGGTCAGCTCCACCAGGCCGTCGGCCAGCAGTATCCGGTCGCCGGGGTTGACGTCCTCCAGCAGGTGGGGGTAGTTGACCGGCAGCGCGCCCGCCTCGGCGCTGGCCTCGCCGGCGATGAGCCGCACGGCCTGGCCGGAGACCAGGCGCAGGGGGTTTTCCAGCCGGCCCAGGCGGATCTTGGGGCCGGCCAGGTCCTGGAGGACGCCCACCTCGCGGCCCAGTTCGGCCGCGGCCCGGCGCAGGCCGGCGATGAGACGGCGGTGGGACTCGTGGTCGCCGTGGCTGAAGTTGAGTCTGGCCACGTCCATGCCGGCGGCGATCATGGCCTTCAGGGTGGCCGGCTCGGCGGTGGCCGGGCCGATGGTGCAGACGATCTTGGTCTTGCGGGCGGTGGCCGGGCCTGGCATCGTGCTCCTCCGGGTCTGGGTGCTTGGCTACATCATACCCCAGACGCCGGGGAGCGGCGGCGGCTGGCGGCGCAAGACGGCGAAACTTCGGCCGGCCGTCACCCGGCCGTAACCGGGCTCAGCACTCCAGGTCGTAGCGCTGGTCGTGGATCACCCCGCCCCAGGGCTGGATTTTCACCTCCTCGGCCAGGCGGAAGCCGGCCCGCTCGTAGAGGCGACGCGCGGCCTCCAGGCGGCGAAGGTCCACAGGTAGAGGCGGCGGTGGCCGGCGGCGCGGGCGAAAGCCAGGGCCTGGTCCAACAGGCGCGCGCCCAGGCCCCGGCCCTGCCAGGTTTGTTGCACGATGAACCAACGCGGGCGCGCCCCCTCGTTGGGCGTGGAATGCCCGTCCAGGGCCACCGCCCCGGCCAGGCGCTCACCGGCGCGGGCGGTTTGGAAATAGTCGCGAGCCGGGTCCAAGGCCAGCATGAATTGGCCGATCTCGCTGGCCACCTGGGCCTCGAAAAACAGGTCGAAGCCCCAGTACTCGGCGTAGTAGGCGGCGTGCAGGGCCGTAATTTGCCGATGGCTCCGGGGTAATAGCCGGAAAAGGCCAAATCGGAGGGGTTGGGCCGGGTCGTGGAGCTTCTCCCTTCTGGCCGGGACAGGAGCGCCGGCGGCCGGTATCATAAATAACATAAGCGGGTGTAAAACCCGCGCCAAGCGAGACAGGGAGGCAGACATGGAAGGCCGCACGGTCGGCGACACCAGGATGGTCCTGGCCCAGTCGATGATGCCCCACGACGCCAACCCCATGGGCAACGTCCACGGCGGGGTCATCATGAAGCTCATCGACAACGCGGCCGGGGTGGTGGCCATCCGCCACGCCCGCGGCACCTGCGTCACCGCCAGCCTGGACCGCCTGGACTTCCACCACCCGGTCTACGTGGGCGACTTGCTGATCCTGAAGGCCAGCATCAACCTGGTGGGCCGGACCTCGATAGAGGTCGGGGTGCGGGTGGAGGCCGAGAACCCGCGCACCGGGGTGGTGCGCCACACGGCCAGCGCCTACCTGACCTTCGTGGCCATCGACGAAACCGGCAAGCCCCGGCCGGTGCCGCCCCTGGTCCTGGAGACCGACGAGGAGCGTCGCCGCAACCGCGAGGCCGTGGACCGGCGCCAGGTGCGCCTGGCCGAGAAGGTCCGCGAGCGCGAGAGCCACCAAGCCAAGGGCAAGGCGCGGCCGTGAAGCTGTTGATGTTCTACGCGCCCAGCTTCTGGTCGCAAACCCACGAGAAGGTGCTGCCCGAAGCCCCGGAGGCCCCGGCCGAGCTGAGCGCGGAGAACGCGGTGGTGGTCTTCTATCAGGCCGAGGCCGCCGACGCCGGGCGCGAGCCCCAGGTGCTGGCCAAGCTGGTCAAGAACGTCAAGTGGCTGGCCGGCAAGTTCGGCGCCCGCGACGTGGTGCTGCACTCCTTCGGCCACCTTTCGGCCAGCAAGGCCCCGCCGGAGCTGGCCCAGGCCATCGCCGGCCAGGCCGCCCTGCGCCTGGAGGCCGCCGGCTACACGGTCCAGGCCACGCCCTTCGGCTATCTCAACCAGTGGAAGCTGCACGTGGCCGGGCCTTCCCTGGCCAAGGTCTTCAAGGAAATCTAGCGCGGCGAAAAAACGACCCGGAAGGGCGGGCGGCTCAACTCTGCGCAGGCCCTGGCGATCAGTTCGCGGTCGGTGGCCTGGCCGTCGGGGGCCTCGGCCAGTTCCTCGGCCGAAAAACGGGAGAAGGCAAAAGGCGTGAGGTCTAACTCGCCGGGCGGGGGTGCGGCCGGATCGGCCAGGCCGTAGTCGGTGACGCCGTGGCGACTGACGATGCGCCAGGCCAGGCGGCCGCCCGGCTGCGCGGCGCGGAAATGCCGCGTTAGAGTGAGCATGGCCTCCATGTCGTCCGGGGAGGGCAGGGCCTCCTCCAGAACCTTTTGCCTGCGCTTGGCGGGGCTGTAGTTCTCCTTCACGAACCGGGTGTGGTGGTGGATGTGATAGACCGCCAGCTCTGAGTTCAGGCGCATCAGCTCCAGCAGATTGGCCTCCACCCCGACGTAGTTGCCCATGGGCGTGCCGCGCTCGCAGCAGCCCACCTCCACCCATTCGCCCTTTTGGGGCAGGTGCGCCCACAGCTCCTCGAACTCGGCCGTGGCCAGCAGGGCGGCCAGTTGGGCCTCGCCCTCGGCCTGGCCGGCGCGCACCAGTTGGCGGTGGGCCATGGCGGCGTTCACAGCCAGGCGGGGCTCCTCCCGTATCGGGCGGGACGGGGCGGCCGGGGCGGCGGCCGCCGCCAGGATCAGGCACATGCCGGACAGGATGGCCAGGCGGGGCAAATCGGCCAGCCGGGGAAGGGCGCGGCGCATGGGGCGAATCCAGCGGGGCAAACCGGCCGCCTCAGCCGTCCAGCGAGGTCAGGCCGTCGCGGATGGCGATGCGGGTGAGCTCGGCCAGGTTCTTGGCCTTGAGCTTTTCCATGATGTTGCGGCGGTGGGCGAAGACGGTCTTGACGCTCAGGTTGAGTTGGGCGGCGATCTCCTTGGATGTCTTGGCCTCGGCGATGAGCTGGAGTATTTCCCGTTCGCGGCTGGTGAGCTGGCTGGTGGTGCGGTTCTCGCCATGGCTGGGGCGATGGAACTCCTCCACCAGGATGTCGGCGATCTGCTGGGGTAGGTAGGTGCCGTCGCGGGAGACGGTCCGGATGGCCTCGATCAGCTCGCTGAAGGCGCAGTCCTTGAGCAGGTAGGCCGAGGCCCCGGCCTTGAGCATGCCCAGCACGAACTGGCGGTCGGAGTGCATGGACAGGCCGATGACCTTGGTGCGGGGCATTTCCTGGATCAGGCGCCGGGTGGCCTCGATGCCGTTGAGGTCGGGCATGTCCACGTCCATGACCACCACCTCCGGCGCGTGCCGGCGGGCGAGCTTCAGGGCCTCGTGGCCGTTTTCGGCCTCGGCCACCACCTCCACGCCTTCCTGGCTCTGCAGCAGGAGCCGCAGGCCCTCCCGCATCATCTGGTGATCGTCGACCAGCAGCAAAGTGGTGCTCACGAGTCCTCTCCAAAATCGGCCAGATCGGGCTCGAACGGAATGCTCACCGTGGCCCTGGCGCCGCGGCCGGGCTGCGATTCAAGATAGAGGTTTCCGCCCAGCAGGCGCAGGCGTTCGCGGATGCTGAACAGGCCGAAACCGCCGCTTTCCCGCTGGGGCGAGAACCCCCGGCCGTCGTCCTCCACCTCCAGCACCAGGTCGTGTCCGGCGCTGGTCAGGGAGATGAGCATCCAACCGGCCTGGGCGTGCTTGATGACGTTGTTGACCAGCTCGGCCGCCAGGCGGTAAATCAGGGCTTGCAGCTTGACCGGAATGGGCTTTGGCAGGCGGGCCAGCTCCACGTCGACCTGCAAGCCGAACTGCTTCTCGGTGCGTTCGGCCAGCCATTCCAGGGCCTCGCCCAGGCCCATCTCATAGAGCACCGGCGGGCTCAGCTCGGAGATCAGCGAGCGGGTGCCGGCGATGCTTTTGTCTATCAAGCTTATCACATCATCAAGGGCTGGTGCGTCGCAGCCGGCCTTGGTCTTGAGCGCCCCCAGCTTGAGCTTGCTCATGGCCAGGGCCTGGCCCAGGCTGTCATGAAGGTCGCGGGCGATGCGCCGGCGCAGGCGCTCCTCGGCGCTGTGCAGCTCGGCGGCCAGGCTGCGCAATTGCTCCTGATAGGCCAGAAGGGCCTTCTCGTCCTGCTTGCGCTGGGTGATGTCGGTCAGCAGCCCGGCCCGGCTGTGGATGCGTCCCTGGTCGTCCAGGATGGTGAAACCCCGGTCCTGGACCCAGGCCTGGCTGCCGTCGTCGCGCTCCAGGCGGTATTCCAGGTTCCAGTTGAGGCGTTCGGGATCCCGCCAGACCTTGTGCACCCTGGGGCGGTCTTGGACGGCCACGTCCCTGAGCAGGCGGCGGGGGTCGCTGTAAAGCTCGGCCCGGCTGCATCCGCAGAGCTTTTCCAGGGCCGGGCTGGCATAGGTGAAACGCGATAGATCCGGCTCGGCGATCCAGATCGCGTCCTCCACGTTCTCGGCCAACAGCCGGAATTTTTCCTCGCTCTTGCTCAAGGCCGCCTCGGCCAGCCGGCGCTCCTGCACCTCCTGGCGCAGGTGCTGATTGGCCAGGGTCAGCTCGGCGGTGCGTTCGCGCACTCGCTGCTCCAGTTCCTGGTGGCTGGTGCGCAGCACCTCCTGGGCGGCCTTGATGGTGGTGATGTCGCTGAAGGTGATGACCACGTGGGTGATCTGGCCGGCGTCGTCGCGCACCGGTCCGGCGTTGACCAACAGCGGCAGCCGCCCCCCGTCTGGGCGCTCTAGCATCCACTCCTCGTTCAATACGATCTCGCCTTCCAGGGCGGCCCGGGTCAACGGCGGCTTCCTGGGCTTGTCGCCGGGTTGGAGTTCGGCCTCGTGCAGCCTGACCTTGGCCAACTGCTCCCGCCAGGGCAGAGCCAGGAAGCCTTCGTCCACGCCGAGTATCTCCAGGCCGTGGCGGCTGATCATGGTCAGTCGGGGCGCGGACATCTCCACCAAGGCCAGGCCGCCGGGGATGCGCTCCATCACCGCCCGCAGGATGCGGCTGCCCTCCTCCACCTGGGCCGTGCGCGCCCGCGCCTGCTCCAGGGATTCGATGTTCTGCAGGCCCAGGGAGACCAGGGCGGCCAGTTGGACCAACAGGGCCTCGTCCTGGGCGTCGAACTCGCCGCCGTCCTCCTTGTCCGAAACCATTATCAGTCCGTTTGATTGGCCCTCGCAGTCCACCAAGGTGGCCCCCAGGAGCCCACGCAACGGGGTGTGACCGGGCGGCAGGCCCCGCCAGGCCGGATGGGCGCGCAGCTCCTGGTCGCTCAGGCGCAGAGAGCCGGGGCGCTTGATCAGCTCCATGTAAACCCCGCCCCGCTCCATCTTGAAATCTTCGCCGGAGGGGCAGGCCTGGGCGTCATGGGCGCACGATATCGCGCCGACCTTGAACACGCCGTTCTGGTGGCCGTGTCCGGCGGTGCCCAGGCGGGCGCCGGTGAGCTGCCGGGCCGCCGTCACCACCCGGTTCATCAGGCCGGCGCTGGTGGTCTCGGCCAGGAGCTGCTCCGAGGCCTGGATCATGGCGTTCATCCGGCCCAGGAGGCTGGCGAACTCCTGGGCGAGCGCGCGCATCTCCTCGGCCAGGGCCTCGGCCCGCTCCCGTTCCTGGCGGTTCTGCTCCTGCCGCTGGTGCAGTTGGTCGGCCGTGTGGTTGAAGGCGCGGGCCAGGTCTTCCACTTCGTTGAGTCCGCCCGGCGAGGCGGCCGGGGGCAATTGCCCCTGGGCCAGGTTGAGCGACCAGTCGCGCAACTGGCGCAAGGGATGGCTGATGCGCCGGGCGATGGCCGCCGCCAGCAATAGGCCCACCGTCAGGGAAAGGATGAAGAGCCCCCCTCCCAACAGCAGGTTGCGGTGGAACGGGCCCAGGGCCTGGGAGAGCGGGCGCCCGGCCCCCGCGGCCCAGCCGGTGGCTCCGGCCGGGACCCAGGCCACCACGCGCGCTACAAGGGCATGGTCCTGCGGCAGCACCATGGCCCGCTCCCGGCCGGCCAAAACCGGCTCCAGGACCTCCGGGAAGCGGCGCCGCCAATCGCGCTGCTCCCATTTCCAGGGCAGGGATGGGGCGCGGAAGACCAGCCGGCCGGTGGCGTCGGTCAGGCTAAGGCCGCCGTCCTCGGAGCGGATGAAGGCCAGGGTGGCCTCCAGCTTGCGGGCCGAAATCACGGCCAGGACCCAGCCCTGCGGCTGGCCCTCGCCGTCGCCCTGGGGTTGCCAGAAGTCGAAAACCGGATCGCCGGTCTCCGCGTCCTGGTAGAGGTTGCCTAGAATGCCCCCGCGCGCCTGGCCCGGCCGGGGGTGGTTGGCCGGCGGAGCCAGGCGGCGTCCCTCGGCGCCGGGGGTGGTGGATAGCAGCACCTCCCCTTGCGGAGAAAGCCAGCTCATGCTCAGGACGGCGGCGAACTCGCCGCGGCTGGCCTGGAGATAGGCGCGCTTCTGGTCGGTGGTGAAGCCAGGATACTGGGACATCACCATGGCGATGGTGGCCTGGTGCTGCTGCAGATTGCGCACGAACTGTTCGAAAACCTCGGCCAGGGCCCTGGCCACCTCCAGGTTGGATCGCAACTCTTGGCGGATCTGGTCGTGGTAGAGGTTGTAATAGTAGACGCACTGCAAGACCAGGGCGGGCACCACCAGCACCAGCACCAGCATCAGGATGCGGGCGCGCACCGAGCCCAGGCGGCCCACGCGCGTGCGGGGGGCTGGTCCGGACGGCGCTTGGTCGGTCACGTCCGCCGCCAACCGGGACCTAGGCCGACTGCTGTCCGCGCGTGGCCAGTGGTTTGGCCGGGTCGCCGGGCAAGGCGGGGTTTTGCAGGGGCAGCGCCAGGCTGAAGACCATGCCGCGAGGCTGGTTGTCGCGCATCTCCAGCCGGCCGCCATGGGCTTCCACGATCTTGCGCACGATGGCCAACCCCAGGCCGTTGCCCTCGCGTTTGGTGGTGTAGAAGGGCTGCGTGACCAGGGGGCGCTGGTCGGGGGGGATGCCCGCCCCCTGGTCAGCCACCTCCAGGCGCAACTCGCCGGCGCGGCCGCGGGTCATGGCCACGGTCACTTGCGCGCCTGGCGGGCTGGCCTGCACCGCGTTGGTGATGAGGTTGAGCAGGGCCTGCTGCACCCGCTCGCCGTCCAGGCTTAGGCTCCGGGGCAGGCCCTGGCCGCGCAGGTCCAGGCCCACTTGGGCGCGGGTGGCCAGGGGCTCGGCCATGGCCAGACACTCTTCCAGGAGCAGGGCGAGGTCCACCGGGGCCGGGTGCAGCTCCAGGGGCCGGGCGAAGTCCAGCATCTCCTGGACCATGTGCTCCAGCCGGCGGGCCTGGTTGACCACGATGTCCAGCTTGTGGGCGGCGGGGTCGTCATCTGGAACCTGACGGCGCAGTTGGGCGCTGAAGCCGCCGATGGTGATCAGCGGAGTGCGCATGTCGTGGGCCACGGCCGAGACGGCCCGGCCCATGGCGGCCAGGGATTCGGCCTCGCGGGCGCGCTGCTGCTGGCTCCGTTCGCGGTCGCGCAACCAGCCCAAGGCCACGCCCACCGACAGGTAGACGGCGAAATCCAGGGCGTCCACCAGCAGCCAGCGCGGGTTGCGATCGCCATCCATGATGGCTATTGGCATGAAGACCACCAAAAGAACCAGGCCCACCGCCAAGGAGCCGCGCAGGCCGAACCAGAAGGCGGACAGCATCATGGGGACCAGGTAGAGATCGCGTATGACGATCTGGCGCAGCACTTGGTCCAGCTTTTGGGAATAGTGCAGGGCGGTGACGCCCGCCAACAACCCCGCCAGGATGGCCAGCTTCAGGCGCAGTTTGACCTTCGGGCTGAGCGTCAAGGAATCCTCCTGGGCGACGGATGGCCGCGGCAAGACGAGTGCTAGACCCAGCTTATACCAAGTTGCTTTGAAACGTATAGTTCGAACGCGCCTCACCTTGTGGGGCGGCATGGTCGGTCGCGCGCCCTCTCGCCGATCAATCGAACGCATGGTTCTGCCACGAGAAAAGACGGCGGCCGGGGAGGGCCCCGGCCGCCGCGGCCGCCTGCGGCCAAACATGGTTCAGCCCTTGAGCCGGCCCAGGCCCCCCAGCACTTTGAGCGGGGTGATGGGCAACTCGGTGCAGCGCCAGCCGGTGGCATGGTGCACCGCCTCGCAGATGGCTGGGGCGGTGGGGCTCACCAGGCCTTCGCCGGCCTCCTTGGCCCCGAAGGGGCCTTCGGGCTCGTAGGTTTCCACCTCCGCCGACTGGCTGGGGGGCATGTCCTCGGCGGTGGGAATCTTGTAGTCCAGGAAGGTGGTGTTGAGCGTGCGCCCGTCCTTCATCACCAGATCTTCCATCAGCGCGTAGCCCAGGCCCATGTGGATGGAGCCCTCAAGCTGGCCCTCCACCGCCATCTGGTTGATGGGCACGCCGCAGTCGTGGGCGGTGTACATCTGCTTGACCTGGATGAGCCCGGTCTCCTGGTCCAGCTCGATCTCGGCCACCTGGGCCCCGAAGCTGAAGGCCGGGCTGACCAGGCCCTTGTTGCGCGGGGTGTAGAAGCCCTGGGCGGTCAGGGGTTCGCCCCGGCGGCCGCGCAGGGCCTTGTACACGCATTCGCCGAAGCTCATGCCCTTGTCCGGCCGGGCCTTGACGAAGACCCGGTCGCCGGCGAAACCCACGTCGTGGATCTGGTTGAGGTCGTATTGCGCAAAAAGCACCGGCACCAGCATGTCCTTGATCTTGCGGGCCGCCTCCACCACCGCGTTGCCGGTCATGAGGGTGACCCGGCTGCCCCAGGTGCCCAGGTCGGCCTTGGGGGTCATGGCGGTGTCGGCGCTGGTCAGGCGGATCTTGTCCACCCCGATGCCCAACTCGGCGGCCAGTATCTGACGCAGCACGGTGTCGCTGCCCTGGCCGATGTCGCAGGCCATGGTCAACAGATGGGCGGTGCCGTCCTCGAACACCCGCACCTCGGCCGAGGTGAAGTTGTACTTGGTGTTGAACCAGTTGAAGACGCCGCCGCTGATGAAGCTGTAGCAGCCCACCCCGATCCCGTAGCCCGGTTTTTTGATGGCGCGCTTTTCGTCCCAGCCGCTCATCTGGCGCACCTTGACCAGCGACTCCTTGAAGCCGCAGGAGCTGACGGTGGCCACCTCCGGTATCTCGTCGCCAGGCTCCATGGCGTTGATGAGCCTGAGGTCGATGGGGTCCATGCCCAGCTCCTGGGCGGCCATGTTGAGCTGGGTCTCGCTGGCGAAAAGGGCCTGGGGCGCGCCGAAGCCGCGCATGGCCCCGGCCGGGGGCTTGTTGGTGTAGACGTGGCGGCCGAAATAGGCGTAGGCCGGGATGCGGTAGAGCATGGCCCCGAAGTTGCCGCACAGGAAGGTGGCGGTGGGGCCCATGGAGTTGTAGGCCCCGCCGTCCAGGAGCACGTCGAAGGTCTTGGCCAGGAAGCGGCCGTCCTTGTCCAGGCCGATCTTGCTGGTGATGACCATGGGGTGGCGGCGGCGGCCATAGGCCAGCTCGTCGGCGCGAGTCAGGGTGAACTTGACCGGCCGGCCGGTGCGCAGGGCCATGAAGGCGGCGGCGAACTCCCACTTGCGCAGCTCCATCTTGCCGCCGAAGCCGCCGCCGGTGTTGATCTTGACCACCCGCACGAAGTTTTCCGGGACGCCCAGGGTGCTGGCCAACAGGCACTGCACGATGTAGGGGGTCTGGGTGGAGGTGTAGAGGGTGACGCGCCCGCCCTCCTCCGGCACGGCCACGCTGGAGCAAGGCTCCAGGTAGGCGTGGCTGACGGCGTGGACCCGAAACACGTCCTCGCGCACATAGCGGGCCTTGGCGAAGCCGGCCTCCAGGTCGCCGTATTTGATCTTGCGGGTCAGGCTGACGTTGCCGGGGCTTTCGGCGTGGATGAGCGGCGCGCCCTCGGCCATGGCGTCCTCCACGCCGTAGAGGCCGGGCAGCTCCTCGTATTCGACCTCGACCAGCTCCGCCGCTCGCTCGGCGGTCTCCTTGTCGATGGCGCAGACCGCGGCCACCTCGTCACCCACGAAGCGCACCTTGTCCACCGCCAGGGGCAGCTCGTCCTGGCTCTGGGGCACCAGCCGCCAGTTGCCGAACTTCACCTGGGGGGTGTCGGCGCCGATGATGACGTCCTTGACCCCGGCCAGGGCCTTGGCCCGGCTCGCGTCGATGCGTTTGATGCGGGCGTGGGGCAGCGGGCTGCGCACCAGCGCGCCGTGGAGCATGCCGGGGAGCTTGAGGTCGTCGGTGTAGATGGCCCGGCCGGTGACCTTCTCGCGGGCGTCCAGGCGCGGGAGGTTCTGGCCGATCAGGGCGGGGTTGTTCATCGGGCGCCTCCTTGGGCCATGGCCAGGCAGGCGTTCAGCACCCGGCGGGCCAGCACGGCCACCATGGCCCGGCGGTAGTTGGCCGTGGCGCGCACGTCGTCGATGGGCCGGGCGGCGCGCACGCAGGCGGCCGCGGCCCGGCTGAAAAGCTCCGCGCTGGGGGTTTGTCCGTCCAGCATCCGTTCGGCCTCCGGGCAGCGCACCGGGGTGGGGGCCACCGCCGAGAGGGCCAGGCGGGCGCCGATGATGTCGCCCTGTAGGTCCAGGGCCAGGAAGCCGGCCACGCCCACCGCGGCGATGTCCACCTTGCTGCGGGCCGAAAGCCGCTGGTAGGCGCTGCCCACCCGCTGGGGCGGGGCGGGCACCCGGATGGCCTCCAGTATCTCCAGGGGCTCGATGGCGGTGAGGCCCGGCCCCTGGAAAAACTTGGTGAGGTCCACCTGGCGGCGGCCGCCGCGCTCCACCAGCACCACGCTGGCCTTGTAGGCCAGCAAGGGCGCGGCGGTGTCGGCGCTGGGCGCGGCGTTGACGATGTTGCCGGCCACGGTGCCCATGTTGCGGATCTGGGTGGTGGCCATCACCCGGCAGGCGTGGGCCAGGGCCGGGTAGTGCCTCTGCACGTCGGGGTGGGCGGCCACGTCGCTGATGCGCGCCCCGGCCCCGATGACCAAGCCGTCGTCGTCGCGGTAGTTGATGCGGTTAAGGCCGGCCACCCGGTTGAGGCTGACCAGGTTTTCGGGCCGCAAGGCCCCGGCCCGGAGCTTCATCACCAGGTCGGTGCCGCCGGCCAAAAGCTTGACGCTGGTGCGGTGGCGCGCCACCAGGTCCAGGGCCTCCTCCAGGCTGGCGGGCTGGTGCACGGCGAAGTGGGGCATGGCCATGGCTAGCGCTCCTCCTTTGCGCCGCGCATGACCTGGGCCGCGCTGGCGATGGCGTCCACGATCTTGTTGTAGCCGGTGCAGCGGCAGAGATTGCCGGAAAGACCCTGGCGGATCTCAAGCTCGCTGGGCTCCGGCGCCCGGTCCAAGAGGAACTTGGCGCTCATGATCATGCCGCCGGTGCAGAACCCGCATTGCACCGCGCCCTTGTCCATGAAGGCCTGCTGGAGCGGGTGAAGCTCCTGGGGATTGGGGGCCAGGCCCTCGATGGTGGTGACCTCGCGCTGGTGGGCCTCCACGGCCAGGGTGAGGCAACTGCTGACCGAGCGGCCCTCTATGAGCACCGTGCAGGCCCCGCAGTCGCCCTGGTTGCAGCCGATCTTGGTGCCGGTGAGGTTCAGGTCCTCGCGCAAGACCTCGGCCAGGGTGCGCCAGGGGTCCACCGCCACCTGGTAGCGGTCTCCGTTCACTATAAGCTCTATGCTCTGCTTTGCCACTTTCGGCCTCGCGGCTGAGGGGTGGGTTGGCGAACTGCCTGAAATTACGTGATCTGCTCTTGTTTATCGCCTAATCTATCAGGCGGCGGGAGCCCGGTCAAGCGTTCACTTGAGGCCGCGTTTAGTCTATCTGGCTGAACTGAAAGGCTTATCGCCGAGACGGGTCGGGCGGGGGGAGCGCCGGGCATGGCCCCGCGCGGGGCTAGTCGTTCTCCAGGCCCTTGGCCAGGCTGAGGTAGAAGGCCGCCCCCTGGCCGGGGGCGGTTTCCAGCCAGGCCCGGCCGCCGTGACGCTCGGCCACCTCGCGCACGATGGCCAGGCCCAGGCCGGTGCCCTCGGTGCCCTGGCTGGTGGAGCCGCGCTGGAAGGCCTGGAACAGGCGTTCGGCCTCGGCCGGGTCCAGGCCGGCCCCGTCGTCGGCCAGGCCCAGGACGTGCTGCTGCTCCTCTTCGCGGTGGATCACCCTGAGACGGGTCAGGCCGCGGCCGCCATATTTGAGGGCGTTGTCCACCAGGTTCTGGAAGGCGCGGGTCAGCCCCAGCCGGTCGGCCATGAGGGTGGGCAGGTCGTCGGGCGCCTCCCAGGCCACGTCCATCTCGGCCATGCGCGCGGCCTGCTCGGAGCGCACCACCTCCAGCACCTCCTTGAGGTTGACCAGCTCCAGCCTGAGCGGCGCCCCGCGCGCGGCCATGAAGGCGCTGATCTCCCGCGCCAGGGTCTCGATGCGGCTGGCCGCCTTCTGTATCTGGCGGCAGCATTCCTCGCCCTTGACCCCCAGGGCCGGTCCGGCCAGTTTCATCAGCCGCTGGGTGAGGGCGTAAATGCCCACGGCCGGGGACTTGAGGTCGTGGCTGGCGGTGACGGCGAAATACTGCACCGCGCTTTTTTGCTCCTCAAGCTGCCGGGCCTTGTCGCGCAGCTCGTCGTTGAGCTTGGCGTTGTTCACCGCCACCGCGATGAGGTTGCCCATGACGATGAGCAGGTCGATGGTCTGGGGGGCCAGCCGGACCACCCGCCGAGCGGCCAGGTTTAGCACCCCCACCACCTGGTCCAGCACGATCAGCGGGACGCAGATAACGACCACGAAGCCTTTTTTGCGCAGCAGCCGCACCCTGGCCCGGTCCGGCAGCTCGGTGACGTGCTGGGCGATGAACTGACGGGTGCTGACGGCCCGGCCGGTGAAGCCTTCGTGGATGCTGACCTTCTTTAAACCGGTGGTGTTCACGCCCAGGGAGGCGGCCAGGCGCAGGATCTGGCCGCCGTCGTCCATCAGATAGAGGCGGCCGGCGTCCAGATCAAGGTGCTTGAGCACGTAGGACAGGGCGTTGTAAAGCAGGTCCTTGGAGTCCGCCGACCAGGCCAGCAGGTTGGAAAGCTCCAGCAGCACGGCCAGCTCGCGGTTGCGCTTGCCCAGGTCGAGGTCGTCGCAGGGGACGGTGACGTACTTGCGGGTCTGCACTGGCCACGCTCCACCACAGCGCCCGCCGGCCGGCGGGAGATGACCTCACTATACACGTAATTAAAGACGGAAGCAGGAGATTTAGGCCAGGGCGGCCAGGGCCAGCTCTTGGTACAGTTCGGCCGCCTGACGCACCTGCTCGAACTCCACCCATTCGTTGGGGGCGTGGGCCTGCTCCAGGCTGCCCGGCCCCATGAGCAGGGGCTTGATGCCCGCGGCCCAGAGCAGGTTGGCGTCGGAGTGGCTCTGGAAGGCGCGGGGGGCGTGGGCCAATCCGCGATGTTGGCAGATGCGGGCCAGTTCTTGGAGCAGGGGCTCCTTTTCCGAAAGCTGGTAGCCGGCGAACAAGCCGAACAGCTTCAGCTCGGCTTCCAGGCTGGCGTTCTCGCGCCGGGCGGCGGCCACCACCTCCTCCAGCTCGCGGGTCAGCTCGCCCAGGGGGCTGGCGGGCGGCAGGTGCACGTCCAACCAGGCCTCGCAGAGCTCCGGCACCACGAAGCCTTCGGGCGCGCTGCGAAGATCGCGGATGTTGTAGGCCATCTCCGGCCGGCAGGCCATGTGGCGGCTCAGGCGCAGCAACAGGTCCAGCATGGCCTGGATGGGGTTCTGCTGGGAGTTGGCCAGGCTGGCGTGGCGGCGGCGGCCGCGGGTGACCACCTGGGCCTCCACGTAGCCGTAGTGGCCGGTGCAGGGTCGCAACTCGGTGGGCTCGCCGATGACCGCCCAGGGGAAACGGTGCGCGTCGGCCAGGGCCTGGGCCCCGTCGCCGTCTTCTTCCTCGCCCACCACCAGGCACAGGGCCAGGGGCAGGCCGGGCCGGCGCTCGTGCAAACAGACCATGGCCTCGATCATGGCCGCGCAGCCGGCCTTCATGTCCGCCGCACCCAGGCCGACCACCCGCTCGCCCTCGTCCTCCACGCCCAGGTTCTCCAGGTCGTAGGCCACCACCGTGTCCAGGTGGCCCACGAAGGCCAGGCGGGCTTGACCGGATTCGGGCAGCACCAGCAGGTTATAGCGGTATTCGTCCACCTCCTGACGCACGGCCTTGAGCCCCCGCCGCTTTAGGTAGCCCTGGCAGAACTCCAGTATCTCCTCCTCCTTGCCGGAGGGGCTGTAGATATCCACCAGGCGGCGCAGCAGGCGGCGCAGGCGGCCGGCGTCCACCGGCGGCGGGGCGGCGGCCATGGCCTAGTCCACCTCCGGGGTGGGGTCGTCATGGCCGTTGCCGGCCGGGGCAAGCTCGGCGGCCTTGGCCGCTCCCTTGCGCTCGCCGTTTTTGCGCCGGCGCTGGTCCAGGTTCTGCGACAGGAAGATGTGCTCCTGGGGGCTGCCGAAGCCCTGCTTGCGGAAAAAGTGCAGGGCGGGCAGGTTGTCGGCCTCGGTGTCCACCATCAGGATGCGCGCCCCCTGCTCGATCATCAGCTCGCGCAGGGCCCGGAACAGACGAGCGGCCACCCCCTGGCGCTGGAGGCCCGGCCGCACGCCCAGCCAGACCAAGTAGCCGTATTTCCAGGCCGAATGGCTTTTCTCGATGGTGGTGCCCAGGGCGAAGCCCACCAGTTCGTCGCCCAATTCGGCCACCAGGCACAACTCCGGGTCGCTTTGGAACAGAGTGATGACCTCGTACTCGTCCCAGGTGCGGTAGAGGGTGGGCCATTCGCTGGCGGTGAACAACTCCTCGCCCAGGTGGAACACCTCGGCGATGTCGTCAATCTCCATCTGGCGGATGTTCAGATAAAGGCGCTTCCTAGGTCGGTCTTCGGCGGCTTCTTCCATGGGGGGCCTGCGACAATCCATCTGGCCGCGCGCTTGGGGCGGCCGGTTAGGGTTTACCCAAGTATAAGGCCCCGACAACCGAGCGCAAGGTCCGCCGCGGCTTTGTCACCCGCGCTGGCCTCAGGCCGGGGCGCGGCCACCGCCCAGGTCCAGGGCGCGCCTGAACTGGGCCGGGCTCACCGGCATCACCGACAGGCGCGTCTGGCGCACCAGGGCCATGTCCTTGAGCGCCGGGTCGGCCTTGATGGCCGCCAGGGTGACGGGACGGGCTAGGGCGTATTCCGGCGCGATGGCCACCGCCAGCCAACGGGGGTCCGCGGCCGTGGGGTCCGGGACCGGGGACCCCGTCACCCTGGCCACGCCCACCACCGCCGTGGACTGCACCGAGTGATAGAGCAGGCACAGGTCGCCGGGTCGCATCTGGTTGATGTTGTTGCGGGCCTGGTGGTTTCGCACTCCGTCCCAGAGGGTGCCGCCGTCGGCCGCCAGGTCGTCCCAACCATAAGCCGCCGGGTCGCTCTTGAGCAGCCAGTGGTTGGCCATGGCTCAGGCTCCCGATCCTGCCAGATCGGCCAGCACCTGGGCGGCGTGGCCCTGGGCCTTGACCTTGGGATAGGCCTTGACCAGCCTGCCGGCGGCGTCGAAGACGTAGCTGCTGCGCACCACGCCCTCGGACTCCTTGCCGTACATTTTCTTGACCCCCCAGGCGCCAAGGAGCTTGATGAGGTCCAGGTCGGGGTCGGAAAGCAGGCTGTAGCCCAGGCCCAGCTTTTGGGCGAAGCCGGCGTGGCTTTTCGCCGAATCCCTGCTCAGCCCGGCCACGCCATAGCCCAGCTTCACGAAATCCGCGAGTTTCGCCTGAAACTCCCCGGCCTCGGCGCCGCACCCGCTGGTGTTATCCCTGGCGTAGACGAAAATCACCAAGCCCTGGCCCAGGCTCAGGTCGCCGAAGGATTTGGGCGCGCCGGTCTGGTCGGGCAGGCTGAGCTTGGCGGGGAGCTTGTCGCCGGGTTGCATGGATGAATCCTTGCGTGGCAATTGACATCCTGACGTTACGATAACAGAAAAGCCGCGTGAAAAGGGGTTGGGTTAGGGGCTGACGCCCCGTGATCCAGACGGCGACGCTTCGCTCCCGCCCCGACTGGGGCGTGAGAGGGCGGGGTGAGCGGCTTAACGCCTGGTTAAGGCCTGTTCAGGTCTGGCCAAATCTGCTATAGGTGTAGGGCCCGTCCCGCGCGGGGCGGCCCTTGCCTGTCTGGCCAACGGAGCGCGGCATGCCCCCCCTCAAGACGGCCGGCCTGATCCTGGCCGCCGGGTTTTCCCGGCGCATGGGCCGCTTCAAGCCCCTGCTGGAGCTGGGCGGGGCGAGCCCGCTGGCGCGGGCGGTGAATCTCATGCGCGCGGCCGGGGCCGATCCGGTCCTGGTGGTCAGCGGCCACCAGGCCGAGGCGCTGCGCCCGCCCCTGGCCGGCCTGGGCGCGGCCGAGGTCCACAATCCCGCCTATGCCCAGGACATGTACACCTCGGTGCGCGCCGGCGCGGCCGCGCTGCCGGGCGGGATCGACGCGTTTTTCCTGCTGCCGGTGGACATCCCCCTGGTCAGGCCGTCCAGCCTGCTGGCCCTGGCCGAGGCCTTCGCCCAGAAGCGGCCGGCGGCGGCCTATCCGGATTTCCTGGGCGTGGCCGGACATCCCCCCCTGATCGCGGCCGGACTGATCCCGGAAATCCTGGCCTGGGAGGGGCGGGGCGGCCTGCGGGGCCTGCTGGCCGGCCACGCCGACCGGGCCGTTTGGGTTCCGGTCTGCGACCAGGGCGTGCTTCTGGACATGGACACGCCGGAGGCATACGCCGCCCTGCGGGCGCGCCTGGCCGCCGGGGGCCACCCCGGCCCGGACGAGGTGGAGGCCCTGCTGGGGCCGGTGCTGGGGGTGGCCGCGTCCGTGCGCGCCCATTGCCGGGCCGTGGCGGAGGCGGCCCTGGCCCTGGGCCGGGCGCTGGTGGCGGCCGGCAACCCCCTGGATCTGGCCTGTCTGGAGGCCGCGGCCCTGGTCCACGACCTGGCCAAGGGCCGGCCCAGCCACGCGGCGGCCGGGGCCGGGATTCTGCGCCATTGGGGCTGGCCGGCGGCGGCCGCCCTGGTGGCGGCCCACGCCGACCTTGCTCCGCCGGCCGGCGGGCCGGTGGGGGCGGAGGAGGTCTTGTATCTGGCCGACAAGCTGGTGGAGGGGGCGGCGCCGGTGGACCTGGACCAGCGCTTCAGGGCCAAGCTGGCCCGCCATGGCCAGGAGCCCGGCGCGGCCGCGGCCATCGAACGGCGCTGGCGGGCGGCGCGGGCCGTCGCGGCCCGGGTGGAGCTGGCCTGCGGCCGGCCCCTGGCCGCGCTGCTGGGCCGGGCCTGATGGCTATGGTCAAGGCGGAGTCCTGGGCGCCTAGCCTTCGTGCCGGAGCATGACGATGGCCAGGGGCGGCAGGGTCAGGGACAGGCTGTGGGGCCGGCCGTGCAGGGGCCGGTCGTCGGCCATGACCCCGCCGGCGTTGCCCACCCCGCTGCCCGCGTAGTCGCTGGCGTCGCTGTTGAGCATCTCGCGCCAGAACCCGCCCAGGGGCGCGCCCACCCGGTAGCCGTGGCGGGGCACCGGGGTGAAGTTGCAGGCCGCCAGCACGGTCTGGCCGCCGCCCCGGCGGATGAAGGTGAGCACGCTGGCGTCGCTGTCGTTGCAGTCGATCCACTCGAAGCCGTCCCAGGCGCAGTCGTGGCGGTGCAGGGCCGGCTCCGCGCGATAGGCCCGGTTGAGGTCGGCCACCCAGCGCTGCACCCCGGCGTGGGAGGGATGGTCCAGCAGGTGCCAATCCAGGCTGGCGTCGTGGTTCCACTCCCGCCACTGGCCGATTTCCCCACCCATGAACAGGAGCTTCTTGCCCGGCTGGGCCCACATGTAGCCCAGCAACAGGCGCAGGTTGGCGAACTTCTGCCACATGTCGCCCGGCAGCTTGCCGATCAGCGAACCCTTGCCGTGCACCACCTCGTCATGACTGAGCGGCAGCACGAAGTTCTCGGTGAAGGCGTAGAGCATGCGGAAGGTGAGCTGGCCGTGGTGGAAGCGGCGGTAGATGGGGTCGCGGCTGAAGTAGAACAGGGTGTCGTGCATCCAGCCCATGTCCCACTTGAAGCCGAAGCCCAGGCCGCCCAGGTAGGTGGGCCGGCTGACCATGGGCCAGGCGGTGGACTCCTCGGCGATGGTCTGGCAGCCGGGGAAGCCCTGGTAGACCTCGGCGTTGAAGCGGCGCAGGAACTCCACCGCATCGAGGTTCTCGTTGCCGCCGAAACGGTTGGGAATCCACTCGCCGGGTTTGCGCGAGTAGTCCAGGTAGAGCATGGAGGCCACCGCGTCCACCCTCAGCCCGTCCACGTGCATCACGTCCAGCCAGAAATACGCGCTGCTCAGCAAAAAGGCCCGCACCTCGTTGCGGCCGTAGTTGAAGATGAAGCTCCGCCAGTCGGGGTGGAAGCCCTGGCGGGGGTCGGCGTGCTCGAAAAGATGGGTGCCGTCGAAATAGGCCAGGCCATGGTGGTCGCTGGGGAAATGGCTGGGCACCCAGTCCAGGATCACGGCCACGCCGGCCTGGTGCAGGGTGTCCACCAGGAGCATGAAGTCCTCAGGCGGGCCGTAGCGGCTGGTGGGGGCGAAATAGCCGGTGGTCTGGTAGCCCCAGGAGGCGTAGAAGGGGTGCTCCATCACCGGCAGCAACTCGACATGGGTGAAGCCCAGGCGGGTGGCGTACTCGGCCAGGCGCGGGGCCAGCTCGCGGTAGGACAGGAAGCGGTCGGGGTCGGCCGGGTCGCGCATCCAGGAGCCCAGGTGCACCTCGTAGATGCTCATGGGCTCCTTCATGGCGTCGCGCCGCCGCCGGGACTCCAGCCAGGCGTCGTCGCCCCATTCGTAGTCCAGGGGCCAGACCACGCTGGCGGTCAGGGGCGGCACCTCGTGGCGCGCCGCGAAGGGGTCGGCCTTTTCCGAGCGATGGCCGCCTACGCGGCTGTGGATGCGGTATTTGTAGAGCGCGCCCGCGCCCAGGCCGGGGACGAAGCCCTCCCAGATGCCGGAGAGCCCGCGCTGCCACAGCTCCAGCTCCTCCTGGCGCCAGTGGTTGAAATCGCCGCAGACGAAGACCCGGTCGGCGTTGGGGGCCCAGACCGCGAAGTAGACCCCGGATTGGCCCTGGTGGGTCATGACGTGGGAGCCCAGCCTGTGGTGGAGCTGGAAATGGGTGCCTTCGTTGAACAGGTAGAGGTCCTGCTCGCTGAAGCGGGTGACGTCGTGGCGCACCTGCCAGGCGGGTGGTGAGGGCGGAGACGGCGGAGGCGAAGGGGGTTGCTTGCGTGGCATCCGGTGGGCGTCCTTCCTGGTTCGGTTTCGCGCCGGCCGCTGGGGGTTGGCCTACATTATGCCATCTTCGGCCCCGGCGGCCAAACCGCTGGCGGGTGACTCACTTGGGCGAGCCGCCGAAGAGCCACTGGCCCAGGGCGGGCTTGAGCACCGCCAGCAGGCGCTCCTGCTCCTGGGGCGGGCAGACCGCCACCCGCAGGTGGAAGGGCGAGCAGCCCACGAAGTTGGCGCAAGGGCGCACCAGCACCCCCTGGCAGGCGCAGGCGTCGGCCACCAGCTCGGCGGTGGGGCCGTCTTCGGGCAGCTTGGCCAGCACGTAGTTCACCTGGCCCGGAATGATCTTGAGCCCCAGCCCGGTCAGGCCCTGCACCAGCTCCGACCGCCACCGGGACATCAGTTCGCGGGTTTTCTGGGCGTAGTCCTGCTGCCCCAGGCAGTAGACGCCGGCCGCCTGGGCCAGGGTGTTCACCGACCAGGGCTCGCCCAGGGGGGCCAGCTCGGCCAGGGTGTCGGAGTGGCCCATGGCGAAGCCCAGGCGAAGCCCGGCCAGGCAGTAGAACTTGGTGAGCGAGCGCAGCACCACCACCCGGCGATAGCGCTGGATCACCGGCGGCGACCAGCGCCGGGCCTCCTCCGGGGCGAAGTCGATGAAGGCCTCGTCCACGATGAGCCAGGCGCGGCGCCGCGAGGCCTGCAAGACCAGGGCGTCCAGGATGGCCGGATCGGCCAGGCCGCCGGCGGGGGTGCCGGGGTTGCTGAGGATGACGCAGGCCGGGTTGTCGCGCCAGGCCCGCTCAAGGTCGGCCTGGGTGGGCAGGTAGCCGTTCTTCTCCTGCATTATCACGTAGTGAAAGTGACGGCCGGTGATGGCCAGGGAGCGGGCGAACTCGCCGAAGGCCGGTGCGATTAGCGCCACCGAGCGCAGGTCCATGGCCCTGGCCAACAGCCGGATCAGGGCCGTGGAGCCGTTGCCGGGCAGGATGTTGGCCGGCTCCAGGCCCAGATCGGCGGCCAGGGCCCGGCGCAGCTCCCAGACCGAGCGGTCGGGATAGTGGCAGATGAGGCCCAGGGCCTCGGTGAGCTTATCGGCCAGGCCAGGCGGCGGCCCCAGGGGGTTGAGCGAGGCGCTCAAGTCCAGGATGTCACCGGGTTTCGCGCCCAGGCTGCGGGCGGCCCCCCAGACGTCGCCCCCGTGGCGGCCTTCTCCGCCGGCCAAAAGATCCACGTCGCGGTCGAAGTTGAGCATGAGGGCCAATTCCCGTCTTGAGTGCGCCGCCAGGGGGCCGATGACGCCTCCGGCCGCGCTAAGCATACCGCAAGCGTCGACCGGGGTCACACCCTGGCTGCCGCCAAAGGCGGCGGATATGCCCAGCGTCACGCGGGCCGGTTAGCCTTGCTTGTCCGTCTTGGGGCGCGCGGGGCGCTTGAAGGCCTTCTTGTCCAGGCCGTGGCGGCTCATCTTGAGGTAGAGGGTCTTGGGGTCGACCCCGGCGGCGCTGGCCGCGGCCTTGATGCTGCCCCTTTTGGCGCTGAGCAGGCTGTGCAAGTATCGCCGTTCGCACTGGGCGATGTAATCCTGCAGGGGCAGGCCGGGGCCGTCCTCCTGGTCTGTCGGCGCGAACGCGGCCGGGGCCTCCGGGATGGGCGCTGGCGCGGGCTCCAGGGGCTTGCCGTCGTCCTGCTCCAGGTCCAGGCGCTGGATGAGGTTGCCGCGGTTCAGGATCACCGCCCGCTCCAGGGCGTGCTCCAGCTCGCGGACGTTGCCCGGCCAGGGGTAGCCCAGCAACTGGGCTTCCACCGCGGCGGTGAAGCCATCGACCTTCTTGCCGTATTTGATGGCGAAACGCTGCGCGAAATGCTGGGCGAGCAGCAGGATGTCCTCGCGGCGCTCGCGCAGGGGGGGCAGGTCCAGGTGGATCACGTACAGGCGGTAGAACAGGTCCTGGCGGAAGACGCCCTGGTTCACCGCCTCCTTCAGGTCGCGGTTGGTGGCGGCGATGAGCCGCACGTCGGCCTGGAGCTTCTTGGTGCCGCCCACGCGCTCGAAGCTGAACTCCTGCAAGAAGCGCAGGAGCTTGGTCTGCATGTCCAGGGACATCTCCCCCACTTCGTCCAGCAGCAAGGTGCCATGGTCGGCCATCTCCACCCGGCCCAGCTTGCGCGCCACCGCCCCGGTGAAGGAGCCGCGCTCGTGGCCGAAGAGTTCGCTCTCGATCAGGGCGGCCGGGATGGCGGCGCAGTTGATGTCGACGAAGGGGTGGTCGCGGCGGTGGCTGGAATTGTGGATGGCCCTGGCCAAGATGCCCTTGCCGGTGCCGGTCTCGCCGTTGATCAACAGGGTCACGTCGGTGCCGGCCACGGTCTCGGCCAGGTGCAGCACCGCGCGCATGCGCCCGTTGCGGGTGACCAAGTCGGCCAGGTCGATGCGCCCGCCGGCGCGCAGGCTGGCCACCTCGCGGCGCAGGCGGCGCTGCTCCAGGCAGCGGCCCAGGGCGTGGCGCACCTCGCTCATGGTGAAGGGCTTGCGCAGGTAGTCGGCCACGCCCAGGCGAATGGCGCTGATGGTGTCCTCGATGTCGCTGAAGGCGGTCATGAGGATGTACTGGGTTTCCGGGAAACGGCTTTTGAGCTGGCTGACCAGGCTCAGGCCGTCCATGCCCGGCATGCGCAGGTCGGTCAGCACCACGTCGAAGGGCCGGGCGGCCATGATCTCCAGGGCCTCCTCGGCCCGGCTGGTGGTGACCACCTCGAAACCATCGCTGAGCGAGCTCTTGATGCGCTCCAGGATGGACCATTCGTCGTCCAGCACCAGGACGCTGGGTCGCCAGCCGCCGCGGACGACGGTTTCGGCGTTTCTGTCGGCGTTGGCAAAGGTCATGGGCTCCCCGGCGGGCAGGCGGGTGCAACTCGCCCTTCAATTATGCCGTCGCCGGGCGCGGCGGCCAAGGGGTTTGTGAACCGGGCCGGGCATGGTATCAGTTAATCTAAGGCAACCGAAGGAGGACCAACCATGCAATGCCAGCGATGCGGCGGGAGCATGGAGCCCGACGAGGCCCGCGAGCACGCCGGACGCCTGCTCTGCGAGGACTGCTACATGGACGCCCTGAGCCCGGCGCGCAGTTGCGACCCCTGGGCGGTCTACACCGCCACCCGGCTCAAGGAGCAGGCGCCCGCCCTGAACCCGGCCCAGGAGAAAATCCTGGCCTGCATCGACCGCCTGGGCGCGCCCACCCCGGCCCAGGTGATGGAGTGCACCGGCCTGGACGAGGTGAGCCTGCAACGCGAGTTCGCCGCGCTGCGCCACATGGAGCTTTTGCGCGCCGCGCCCCGGCCCGGCGGCGGCCGGGTGCTGTTGCGCTTCGACGCCCCCGACCCGGATTAGCATGGGCTTTGACCGGCCGGCGGCGGCTGTGCTAAACCCAAGGCCATGAGCCCCAGGGTTTCCAGGTTCGCGCCCCAGCCGGTGGTGCTGCCCATCGCCGGCGGCAAGGGCGGGGTCGGCCGGAGCGTGGTGGCGGCCAACCTGGCCCTGGCCCTGGCCCGCCTGGACCACCGGGTCATCCTCATCGACGCCGACCTGGGCGGCGCTGACCTGCACAACCTCCTGGGCCTGGCCAACGACCGACCCGGCCTGGGCGAGGTGCTCACCGGCCGTGGCCTGGCCGTCGGCGAGGTCGTCGCGCCCCTGGCCGAGCCCCGCCTGGCCTTCTGCCCCGGCGACGCCATGGTGCCGGCCGCGGCCAACCCAGGGTTCCAGAAAAAGCGCAAGCTCCTGCACGCCATCGCCCACCTGGACGCCGATTTCGTGCTTCTGGACCTGGGGGCCGGCGCCAGCATCACGGTGATGGATTTCTTTCTGGCCAGCCCCCTGGGCCTGGTGGTGCTGCCGCCAGAGCGCATCGCCATGGACAACGCCCGCAATTTCCTGAAAAACGCCGCTTTTCGCGCCCTGGAGCGCGCCTTGGGCGGCAACAGCGCCTGCGATCGGATCCTGGCCGGGTATCAGGCCCGCGGCCGGGGGCCGGAGGCCATGCAAATGGCCGAGCTGGCGGCCGAATTGGAGGCCGCCCACCCCGGCGGCGGCCTGCGGGCGCGCCGCGCCCTGGAGCGGGTGCGTCCCAAGCTGGTGCTCAACCGCGCCCGCAGGCTGGACGACTTCGCCCACGCCCGCCAGTTGGCCGATTGGGCTGCGGCCGAGCTGGGCCTGATGGCGGAGGTGCTGGGTTTTTTGCCGGAGGACGCCATCAACGCCGCCGCGGCTGCGGCCGGCGCTCCGGCCCTGGAGATCGACCCCCGCGCGCCGTTCTGCCAGGCCATGGCCCGCCTGGGCCTGGCCATCGGCCAGTGGGCCGGCCGGGGTGCGCAGTGGGCCCTGCAGCGGGACTTCACGGGCGGGTTCGAGCGCGCGGCCACGGAGTTCGCGGGGGTGTTCACGGCCGGGGGCTGAAACGGGGAATAATCAAGAAAACTGCATCGATGCCTTGCATTAACTGTAATTGCGAGCGCAGCGCAGCAATTTCTTTTTCCACTCCCCGACGTTGAAGACAACGGAACATTGCCGCGTCGCACCCCTTCGGATTGCTCCCCGCAATGCCCCCTTCACTTGCCGCCGGCCCGCGGCTAATCGACCCGCGCGCGCCCCAGGCGCAGGCTGTTCATCACCACGGTCACGCTGGACATGGCCATGGCCCCGGCGGCCATGACCGGATGCAGGTCGCGGATGAAGACCGGCAGCCACTGCACCGCGTGCAGCGCCCCGGCCGCCACCGGCACCAAGGCCAGGTTGTAGAAAAAGGCCCAGAACAGGTTCTGGCGGATGGTGCGCATGGTGGCGCGCGACAGCCGCACCGCCCTGGCCACGCCCCGCAGGTCGCCACCCACCAGGGTCACGTCGCCGGCTTCCATGGCCACGTCGGCGCCGGTGCCGATGGCGATGCCCACGTCGGCCCGGGCCAGGGCCGGGGCGTCGTTGATGCCGTCGCCCACCATGCCCACCACGCCGCCCCGCTCCTGGCGCTGGCGGACCTTGGCCTCCTTCTGGTCCGGCAGCACCTCGGCCTCCACCTCGGCGACGCCCACCCGCTGGGCGATGGCCGCCGCCGCCTGGCGGTTGTCGCCGGTGAGCATCACCGGGGTGAGCCCCAGGCGCTTCAGCTCGGCGATGGCCGCGGCCGCGCCGGGCTTCTCCTGGTCGGCCACGGCCAGCACCCCGGCCGGTGCGCCGTCCACCACCGCCAGCATCACCGTCTTGCCCTGGCCGGCCAGCGCCTCCACCCGGCGCTCCAGGTCGGCGTCCAGCAATCCCTCGGCGCGGAACCAGTCGGGCTTGCCCACCCTGACCGCGCGGCCGTCCACCCGCGCCCGCACCCCGAAGCCGCTCAGGGCCTCGAAATCCTCGACCTGGCCCACCGCCGCGCCCCGCGCCCTGGCGCCTTCCACCACCGCGCGGGCCACGGGGTGCTCGCTGGCGCTCTCGGCCGCGGCCGCCAGGCCCAGGGCCGCGTCGCCCTGGCCCGCGATGGGCAGCCAGTCGGTGAGCTGGGGTCGGCCCTGGGTGATGGTGCCGGTCTTGTCCAGCACCACCGTGGTCAGGCGCTGGGCGGTCTCCAGGGCCTCGCTGTTCTTGAACAGGATGCCCATGGTGGCCCCCTTGCCGGTGCCAACCATGATCGCCGTGGGCGTGGCCAGGCCCAGGGCGCAGGGGCAGGCGATGACCAGCACCGCCACCATGCGGATGAGCGCCGGCACGAACTCGCCGCCGATGGCCCACCACAGGCCCAGGGTGGCGAGCGCGATGACGATGATGGCCGGAACGAAGACCGCCGAAACCTGGTCGGCCAGGCGCTGGATGGGGGCCTTGGAGCCCTGGGCCTGGCGCACCAGGCGGATGATCTGGCTGAGCGCGGTGTCCGCGCCCACGCCGGTGGCCCGCACCTTGAGCCGGCCCGACTGGTTGACCGTGCTGCCGAAGACCTGGTCGCCTTCGGCCTTGTCCACCGGGATGGATTCGCCGGTGAGCATGGATTCATTGACCGCCGAGCGGCCGGCCACCACCACGCCGTCCACCGGGATGGCCTCGCCGGGGCGCACCACCACCACTTGGCCGGGGCGAACCTGGCCGGCCGGCACGTCGCGCTCCGCGCCGTCCTCCTCCAGGTGGGCCAGCTTGGGGGCCAGGTCCATCAGGGCGCGGATGGCCGAGGAGGCCTGGCCCTTGGCCCTGGCCTCCAACAGCTTGCCCAGCTTGATCAGGGTGATGATGACGGCCGAGGTCTCGAAGTAGACGTGGTGGCCCAGGCCGGGGATCAAGAGCACGGCCAGGGAGTAGAGGTAAGCCGTGGAGGAGCCCAGGGCCACCAGCACGTCCATGTTGGCGCTGCCGTTCCTCACGCTCTTGTAGCCGCCCTCGTAATAGCCCCAGCCGGTGTAGAACTGCACCGGCGTGGCCAGGGCCAGGAAGAGCCAATTCACCCAGGGGGCGTGGGACCACTCGCCGGTCAGGCCGAAGTCGCGGCCCATGCTGAGCGCGAAAAGCGGCAGGGTGAAGGCCAGGCCCACGGCGAAGGCCCGCCGCTGGGCCTTGAGTTCGGCCGTGCGCGCCAGTTGCTCGGCGTCCTCCATCCCGCCGGCCTGTTCATCGCCGCCGGCCGGCAGCACCAGCTCGTAGCCGGCCTTCTTCACCGCCTCGGCCATGGCCTGGGGGCTGGCGAGGCTGGGATCGTAGTTCACCGTCACCGTCTCGGCGGCGAAGTTCACGTCGGCCTTGGCCACGCCGGGCACCTTGCGCGCCAGGGTGCGCTCAACCGCCGCCGCGCAATTGGCGCAGGTCATGCCCACCACCGGGAACTGGGCGGTCTGCATGGCCGGCAGCACCAGCTTGTAGCCGGCCCTCTCCACCGCCGCGGCCATGGCCTGGGGGTCGGTCTGGGTCGGGTCGTACTCCACGCTGGCGGTTTCGGCGGCGATGTTGACGTTGGCCTTGAGCACGCCAGGCACCTTTTTGCCCAATACCCGCTCCACGGTGTTGGCGCAGGCGGCGCAGGTCATGCCCAGCACCGGCAGTTCCAGCTTGCGCGTCTCGGCCAAAAGACCACCCCCGATCTGGCTGCGCCGCGCATGGCGGCGGTGGACAAGACCAAGGCCCGCGCCAACGGCGGACCTGGGCTTTCGCGGGCGCGGGCCGGGCGGTTGATCTCCTGGCCCGCTGGCGAGGATTGGAAACCGGCCTAGGCGGCGGGGTAGCCGGCGTCGGCCAGCACGGCGGCGATCTTGTCCCAGTCGGCCGGGGCCTCCCAAGAGATGGTGACCTGCTTGCCGGCCACGTCGCCCTCCACCGACTGCACGCCGGGCAACTCGCTCACCTCGCGCTTGATGGTCATCAGGCAGTGGCCACAGGACATCTTGGGGATGTTGACGGTCTTGGTTTCCATGTTCAGCTCCTTAACGATTAACAGCGGTTTACGCCCGCCGGGGCGCTCCGGCAAGTCGCATATTAGTTATGTTAAGCCCTAACCCCGCGCCGCGCCAGGTTTGTCGGCCTTGGGGGCCTCGCCAGGTTTATGCAACCCCCCTGCCAACCCAGGTCCGCGAGGGGCCAGCGACAATTTAAATTGACTTATTACTAGTTATTTTAGATGATTTGTCCCGACAGGCTGGCCGCCCGGCCGCCGCCCCATCCTGAGCCCAGCGTCCGCGACCCGCGGCGACCCCATCGGCAACCTGCGGTTTCGATCACGCCCGCGGCCCGTGGCCGCAGCGTTGGCGCCCAACTCGTAAGCAGGGGGTTGTCATGAATCTGGAGCAGGTTAGCATCCCGGTTTGGTTGGCGGTCTTCGCCGCCGTGGGCATGTCGGCCGAGCGGTTGGTGGAGGTGATCAAGAACCGCTTCGCCTGGTTGGACAGCCAAAACCCCGACCCGCAGAAGGAGCGCACCCGCAAGTTCTGGCTCCGGATCATCACCATCCTGGCCGCCATTGGGATAGTGGCCGCCGCCCAGGAGCAGTTGCGGCCCTACCTGCCTTCCCTGCTCCCCGCCGAAGGCTATGGGCGCTGGTTGGGCTGCGTCCTGGTGGGCCTGCTCTCCAGCGCGGGCTCGGATTTCTGGAACCAGACTCTGGGCATGCTGACCAAGATCAAGGAGGCCCGCCGCCTGGACTTGAGCAGGGCCGAGGCGGAAGCCGAGACCCACCGCCTGAACCTGGCCAGGATCAGGTTGCAGGTGAAGGATCTGGAGGGCAAGGCGTAATTCCAGCCGTGGAAAGCGGCGGCCCTCCCGGCCGGGGTCGGGAGGGCCTTGCCCGCGCCGGCGGGGGACGGTGTTATTTTTCCCGCCAGACCGGCTTGCGCTTGTCCAGGAAGGCCCGGAGCCCCTCCTCGGCGTCGGCGCTGACCATCAGCTCGTCCAGGTAGACCTTCTCGATCAGGCCGAGCGCCTGGTCCTTGTCCTCCAGAAGCCCGCCCACCACGGCCTTTTTGGTCAGCCGGAGCACCAGGCCCGATAGCCCCAGCAGCTTGCCCACGAACTGGGCGGTGAAGGCCTCCAGGTCTTCGGGCGCCACCACGTGGTTGACCAGGCCGACGGCCTTGGCCTCCTCGGCGGCGATGGTGTCGCCGGTCAGGATCAGCTCCAGGGCCTTCTTGTAGCCCATCTGGCGGGGGAAGACCAGGGCGGCGATGGGCGGGAAGACGCCCACCACGATCTCCGGCTGGCCGAACTTGGCCTTCTGGCTGGCGATTACGAAGTCGCAGAAGGCGGCCAGCTCGCAGCCGCCGCCCAGGGCCGCGCCCTGCACGCAGGCCACCGTGGGCACGCCCAGGGCCTCCATGCGCCGGAAGATGCCGTGGAAGACCGCGATCATCTCGTTGACCTGGTCGCCCAGGTGCTCGCCCACGTCCACCCCGGCGCTGAAGGCCTTGCCCGCGGCCTTGACCAGCAGCACCTTGAGCGGAGCCCCGGCCAGGCTGTCCAGGGCCTGGTTCATCTCCTTCATCATGGCGATGTTGAGCACGTTCAGGGGCTCGCGGTTCAGGGTCAGCGTGGCCAGCCCGTTTTCCAGGCTCAGGGTGACGAACTGATAGGCCATGGCGGTCCTCCGGTTGGCGCGCAGGCGGTCCTGCCGAAAATGGGGGGCGGGGGAGCCCGTCTCCTGCTGGGAAACGGCCTCCCCCGCGTCTGTATACGTGCTCCGGCCGGCTAGGCCTGGGGCTTGCCCAGCACCGCCTCGAAAGTCTCCTCGTCGGCCGCCGCGCCCTGGGCGATGAGCTGGCGGAACTTGATGAAGTCGATGACGTCCTTGCCGGTGATCTTCTTGGTGTTGAAGGCGCCGAAGCCCAGGAAGGCCTCGTAGTTCATGTTGGCCATGAGCCAATGCCGGTTGGGCAGCTTCATCTGGTCCCAGAAGTACTTCTTCTTGGCCCGGATGCCGTCGATGGACTTCATGGCGCAGCCGGGGAACAGGGTGGCGAAGGTCCAGATGATCTTCTCCACTTCTTTGTCCACCAACTCGAAGCTCTTGGGCAGATCCTTGATCTTGGCCTTGGCCTCCTGGGCGGCCGGACCCTTGACGAACTCGCCGTAGACGATCTCGCCGTTGTCCACGTACTTGTCGGTGACGATCAGCGGGTTGCGCACCCACTTGTCGCCGTCTTTCAGCACCGGCACCACCTTGGAGATGAGGTTCTTGGCCCGCATCTTGTAGGCCGACCAGAGCTCGCAGGAGACGCAGTTCCACATGGCGTCTTCCATGCTCAGGTACCAGGGCAGGAAGTCGGTGGAGCCGCCGTCCGGGGCCGAGCCGTGGCGCGCGCCGGCCTGGCCGTAGATGGCCAGGTCGCTGCTGACGGTCAGGTCGCAGGCCAGGCCGATCTCCTGGCCGCCGGCCACGCGCATGCCGTTGGCCCGGCAGATGACCGGCTTCTTGCACATCAGGATGGCGTCGACCATCCCGTTGAAAAGGTCCATGTACTCGCCGTACTCGTGCGGGCGCTTGCTGTAGTACTCGCTGTACTCCTTGGTGTTGCCGCCGGTGCAGAAGGCGTCGAAGCCGGTGCCGGTGAAGACCGCGGCCACCACGGAGCGGTCGCCGGAGGCCGAGCCGAAGCCGGCGATGACGCCCTTGACCATCTCGGTGGTGTAGGAGTTGTACTGCTTGGGGTTGTTGAGGCGGATCTCGGCCCAATACAGATCGGGGATCACCTCGCCGGTGGCCGGGTTGGTCAGCGGTTTCTTGGTGTAGACCACGCAGGGCGCGTCAGCGTCGCCGCCCCAGTAGCCGTCCTTGAACAGGTTGTGGTCGCGCAGTTTGTTGTCTCTGGGCATCCAATCAAGGGCCATGAATTCTCCTCCTCGCTTATTGACCGATTCGTTCTGCCTGGGCCGGCCGCGGCCGGTCCGCATCGCAGTCGCCTTGGGCGCCGGCGTCGGGCCGGCGTTCTCTGGGCTAGAAATCCGGGGTCAACACCTGGCGCTTGTCGAACAGGCCGCTGTGCTGCTGCTCGAAAACCTCCCGGATCTGGCTCATGGGCTTGACCTCCAGGAAGGGCTCGATCTGCACCCGGCCATCCTGGACCATCTCCAGCACGTTCTTGTAGTACTTGGGCAGGCAGCCCCAGGTGCCGATGATCTCGGCGTCGAAGGCCATGAGCTTGCTGAGCATGTAGCTGTTGGCCTGCATGCCGAAGCCCACCACGATCATCTTGCCCAGGAACGACAGCAGGCCCAGGGCGATGTCCTGGCCGCCGGCGGTGCCGGTGCACTCGAAAATCTTCCAACCCACGTTCTTGGGCACCCCGGCCTGCTTGGCGATGCCGTAGAACTCCTCGCGCAGGGCCTTGAAGTCCTTGCCCTTGGAGTTGATGACGTAGTCGGCGCCGAAGTTGAGGGCGCGCTCCAGCTTGGGTTGGTTGCGGGCGATGCCCACCACGACCTTGGCCCCCAGGGCCTTGGCCACCTGGGCCATGTACACGCCTACGCCGCCGGTGACGCCGGTGATGACGCACAGGTCGCCGGCCTTCAGGTCGGCGCGCATGGCCGCCTGATAGGGCGTGGTGGCGGCGTCGGCCACCACCGCGTAGTGGCTGAGCGGGAACTTCAGCTCGTCGATCACGCACAGGTCGCCGGCCGGCACCGGGATGTGGCTGCTGAAGCCGCCGTAGACGCCCAGCGAGTTGCCGGGCATCTTCTGGGCCAGGCAGCGGTTGCCGCGGCCGTCGGCGCAGATCGCGCAGTTGTTGCAGGGCATGACCGCCGGGATGATGACGTTCTTGCCCACCAGCCCGGCCGGTCCGGCCACCACGGTGCCGGATATCTCGTGGCCCAAGGTCAGCGGCGGCTTGCTCACGGTGGGCACGCCGTCGTAGAAATAGCTCAGGTCGGTGTGGCAGACGCCGCAGCCGGCCACCTCCACCAGGGCCTCGTCCGCGCCCAGCTCTGGTGCCGGGATGCTGGTGCGCTCCAGCTTGCCGGGCGCATCCACCACGAACTTGCCGTTTTCGTCTTTCTTGTAGGTGGTCGGGGCCACCATCTGCCAGGTCTCGATCTTGCTCGGAATGCCCGCCATCGCTAACCTCCGGGGTTGGGCGTGTTTTTCGCTCAAATCGTGTCGGCGAGGGCCCCGGTCGGGGCGCCGCCCTTTAGATCATGCCGTAGCCGCCATCCACGCAGATGAGCTGGCCGGTGATGTAGTCGGCCTCGTCGCTGGCCAGGAAGACGAAGCTGGGGGTGATGTCGTCGGCCTCGGCGAACCTTTTAAGCAGGATGCGGTTCATGTAGATCTCTTTGAGCTTCTCGTCGCTGCGGATCTTCTCGGTCATGTCCGTGGCCACGATGCCCAGGGAGAGCACGTTGCAGCAGACGTTGAAGCGGGCCATCTCGCGGGCGATGGACTTGGTCAAGCTGATCACCCCGCCCTTGGCCGCCGAGTAGTTGACCTGGCCCACCGTGCCCACCACGCCGGCCACGCTGGTGACGTTGATGATCTTGCCGGAGTTCTGGGCGCTCAGGTGGGGATGGGCCGCCTTGGTCAAAAGCCACACCGCCTTCAGGTGGATGCCCAACACCTCGTCCCACTGCTGCTCGCTCATCTTGTGCAGCATGGCCGGCCGGGTGAAGCCGGCGTTGTTGACGATGATGTGCAGGCCGCCCAGCTCGTTCACCGCCGCCTCCACCAGGGCCTGACAGCCCTCGGCGGTGGCCACGTCGGCCTTGACCGCCACGGCCTTGCCGCCGAAGCCCTGGATCTGGCGCACGACCTCCAGGGCCGGACCCTCGGAGGACGAGTAGTTGACCACCACGTCGGCCCCCTCGCGGCCATAGGCCAAGGCCACGGCCGCGCCCACGCCACGGGAGGCCCCGGTGACGATGGCTTTTTTGCCTTTCAGGCGCATAGCTGCTCCCTCGCGTGCCGCGCCGGCCTACTTTGCAGCGGCGCGGCAGTTGTGTTGTGACTTCAATATAGCTATGTTGTAACTATTTGATAGAAATCCGCCGCGCTTGTCAACATAAAAGCGCGTCGGCGCGGGGCGTCGGCCACATTTCTTCTGGCAGCCATTGACACTGAGTCTATGTTGCAATAAATAGATGGCAGGCGTCCAACCACCGGAGTTGCATCTCGAATTGACACCGGAAAGCTGGCAGATTATGAACCCAGCCGCCCCCGCTCCCCTCGGCTCCGCCACCGCCGGCCACTGCGTTTGCGTCTGCCATGCCTCTTGCCCGGAGCTGACGCTGAGCCTGCACCAGCTAGCCGAATCGCTGGGCAACGCGGTGGACGCCAAGGACCACTGCACCCGTTCGCACTCCGAGGAGGTGGCCGGGTTGGGGCGGTTGTTGGCCCTGCGGATGGACCTGGGGGCCCATCAGGCCGAAATCATTCACATCGCCGGCCACCTGCACGACATCGGCAAGATCGGGGTGCCCGACGCCGTCTTGGGCAAGCCCGGCCCCCTGACCCCGGCGGAATGGGAAATGGTGAAGTTGCATCCGGTGATTGGAGCCGATATAGTGCGGCCGGTGGCGGCCCTGACCGGCCCCGGCGGCATCGCCGACATGATCCTGCACCACCACGAGCGCTTCGACGGCGCCGGCTATCCCCACGGCCTGGCCGGCGCGGCCATCCCCCTGGGGGCGCGGATCATCGCCGTGGCCGACAGCCTCTCGGCCATGTTGCAACGGCGGCCCTACAAGCCCCCCCGCGCCCTGGACGAGGCCGTGGCCGAGATCGCCGGCCTGGCCGGGGCGCAGTACGACCCCCAGGTGGTGCGGGCGCTCATGGCCTGCCGCGGCGAACTGGCCGGCGCGCTGGCCCAGGCCTCCCAGCCGGCCCCCGCCAACCCCAGGGCCAGACAGGAAACCACGCCATGCCGACCCGACTGACCAAGCTGCTGGGCATCCAGCACCCCATCATCCAGGGGGCCATGCAGTGGCTGGCCCGCGCGCCCCTGGCCGCCGCGGTGAGCAACGCCGGCGGCCTGGGGGTCATCAACGCCAAGAGCTTCGCCGACGCCGGCGAGCTGCGTTGCGAGATCGACCACCTGCGCCGGCTCAGTCACCGGCCCTTCGCCGTCAACCTGAGCCTGCTGCCGGAGCTGGCCGGCCCGGACCCGGTGGACGCCTGGCTGGACGCCTGCATCGCCGAAAAGGTGCCGGTGGTGGAGACGGCCGGCCGCTCGCCGGCCGACTTCATCGCCCGGCTCAAGGACGCCGGCATCCTCGTGATCCACAAGGTCCCGGCGGTGCGCTTCGGCCTGAGCGCCCATAGGATCGGGGTGGATGCGGTGACGGTGGTGGGGTTCGAGTGCGGCGGGCATCCGGGCCTGGACCAGGTGACCACCATGGTCCTGGCGCCCAAGGCCGCCCGCGCCCTGGCCGTGCCGGTGGTGGCCGGCGGGGGGGTGGCCGACGGCCACGGGCTGGCCGCCGCCCTGGCCCTGGGGGCCGAGGGCGCGGTCATGGGCACCCGCTTCCTGTTCGCCGAGGAAGTCGCCCTGCCCGATCCGGTGCGCCGGCGGCTGATGGCCGCCGACGAGCGCGCCACCACCCTGGTCATGCAGTCGCTTAAAAACACCGCGCGGGTGCTGGACAACGCGACCGCCCGCCAGGTGCAGAACCTGGAGGCGGCCGGGGCCGGCATCGAGGAGCTCAGGCCGCTCATCAGCGGTCGGCGCGGCCTGGCCGCGCTCATGGCCGGCGACCACGAGGGCGGGCTGCTCAGCCTGGGCCAGGGCGTGGGGCTGGTCGATCGGGTGATGCCGGCGGCCGAAATCATCGCCCGCACCATGGAGGAGGCCCGCGCCGCCAGCGCGCGGCTGGGCTGGATGCTGGAGGCATAGCATGGAATCGCAAGCAACAGACGTGGTGCTGAGCCAGGATCATGGCCCGGTGCGGGTGCTCACTCTAAACCGCCCGGAGCGGCTCAATGTGCTGGACGAGACGCTCAAGGACGCCATGATGGCCGCGCTGGCCGCGGCCAAGGCCGACCAGAGCGTGGCCGCCCTGGTCATCACCGGGTCGGGCCGGGCCTTCAGCGCCGGGGCCGACCTGGCCCGCTTCGAGGCCATGGCCCAAAATAACGACTGGGCGGCCCGCGAGCGCTTCACCGACCTGGCCTTCCCCCGCGCCTTCACCAGCTTCCCCAAGCCGCTCATCGCGGCCATCAACGGCGTCTGCGTGGGCTGGGGGGCCACCATGCCCCTGATCTGCGACCTGCGCCTGGCCAGCCGGGCGGCCAGCTTCGCCTTCGGCTTCGTGCGGGTGGGCGTCACGCCGGAGTTCGGCTCGGCCTACTTCCTTTCGCGCCTCATTGGCCTGGGACGGGCCATGGAGCTGGTGCTGACCGCGCGCCAGTTCGGCGCGGAGGAGGCCCTGGCCATGGGCCTGGTCAACCGGGTGGTTGAGCCCGATGAACTGCTGCCGGCGGCCCTGGAGCTGGCGAGCGCCTTGGCGGCCTTCCCCCGGCCGGCCATCGCCATGGCCAAGTCGGTGATGCAGCTCGGCGCCCAGAGCCCCCTGGAGCAGACCATGCTGCACGAGATCGAGCTGTTCAAAACCGCCATGGCCACGGACGAACACCGCCGGGCGGTGGCGGCCATGCGCCAGGCCATCGCGGCCAAGACCAAGGCCTGAGGGCGGCCCCGCCGCGCCGGACCGCGGCCAGGCCTCCATGCGGCCTCGCCAGCCCTCAGGCGATGCGCCTGACCCGCTCGGCGATGTCGAACTCCATCTCGGCCAAGGGGCGGCGGCGCAGGCGGTGGGGCAGGGCCAGGAGCGCGGCGGCGTCCACGTCCGCCGGAGTGGCGGCCTTGCGCCCCGCCAGGGCGGCCAGGGTGATGGCGGTTTTCAAGAGCGTCAGGTCGCCGCGGTGGCCGTCCACGCCCAGGCCCAGCACCACCTTCACCACCCGCTCCAGGACCTCCTGGCCGGCCTGCACTCTGGGCAGCAGCCGGCGGGCGCTGGCGATGGCCTTGGTCAGCCCCCGGCCCTGGGCGGCGAACTTCTTGGCGAAGCGCACGGGATCGCGCTCGAAATCCAGGCGGCGCAGGATGACCTCCTGGCGTTGGGCCGGGTCGTTCAGCCCGGCCACCTGCACGCAGAGACCGAAGCGGTCGGTGAGCTGGGGGCGCAGCTCGCCCTCCTCCGGGTTCATGGTGCCCACCAGGGTGAAGCGGGCCGGGTGGCTGAGGCTGATGGATTCGCGCTCCACGGTGTTCACCCCCATGGCGGCCGCGTCCAGCAGCGCGTCCACCAGGTGGTCGTCAAGGAGATTCACCTCGTCCACGTAGAGCACCTGGCGGTTGGCCGCGGCCAGGATGCCGGGCAGGAAGCGGGCCTGGCCCTGGGTGAGGGCGCTTTCCAGGTCCAGGGTGCCCAATAGCCGATCCTCGGTGGCCCCCACCGGCAGCTCCACCACCCGCACCCGGCGCTTTTCGCGCATAAGCTTCTCGCCGGCGGCCAGGCGCTCGGCGCAGGCGGCGCACAGGCCGGCCGGGTCGGTCGGGTCGCAGGCGTAGGCGCAGTCGGCCACCACGGTCTGCGAGGGCAACAGCTCGGCCAGGGCGCGCACGGCGGTGGACTTGGCGGTACCCTTCTCGCCCCGGATCAGCACCCCGCCCACGCGGGGATTGACCACGTTGATGATCAGCGCCAGCTTCATCTGGTCCTGGCCCACCAGGGCGGCGAAGGGATAGAGCGGCGGCTTGAGGGGGTCTGGCTTCTGGCTCACCGGGTTCGACCTTTCGTGAAAAACCGGGGCGCGTGGCCTCCGGGGGTCAGTTTATCAGCACGAAGCCGTAGCGGTTTTGCAGGTCGTCCTTGGCCCTGAGCGGCGCGATGGGCAGGCCCAGTTTGGCCGCGGTGCCGTAGACGTCGATGCCAAAGCCCTGGTCGCAGGGCCGGATCTTGTCCGGCGTGGGGCAGGGGCCGCCGTTCAGCACGTTGCAGGTGGGGCAAAGGTTGCAGCAGCGCAGGGCGAAGGCGAAGGGGTTGCCGTCCAGGAAGGCCTGGCGCTCGATCTCCAAGACGGCCTGGCTGAGCTGGCGGGCGTCGTGGGCGTGGACCAGGAGCACGTTCCGGTAGCTCATGGCCATGGCCACCCGCTCCTCATAGGTCGTGCCGCGCTGGCTGCATTTCAGGCTGGGCGCGTACATGTCGTCGCAGCCCCAGAGGCATTTCAGCACCGCGCGGCGGTCAAACAGCATCTGCTGCGGGGTGATGAGCACGGCGTTGGTCATGCCCAGTTCGCGGGCCAGGTCGATGTAGCGGTTTAAGGGCGTGGCGTCGGTCATGGCTTCAAGTCCAGTTCTGGCGCACCAGGCATAAAACCTGGTCGGCGGTGACGGTGCGCAGCGGCACGCAGGGCGCGCGCAGGTAGTCGGCCAGGGGCCGGCAGAGGTTTATCTCGTGGTGGTGGCCCACGTCGGTGTCCACCACCACGAAGCGGGGCCGGGGGTCCAGGGCCAGGCGGCGGGCCAGGTTCAGCGCCTCGCGGTCGGCATAGCCGCCGTCGCCCCAGCCGTCGCCCCAGCCGCCGCCCTTGTTGCCGGCGATGGCCGAAAGCTCGGCCTCGCCCAGGCTGACGCGCAAGGGCACGTTGGGCCGGCCGTCGGTGAGGATCACCACCAGGGGCGTGAGCTTGGGGTCCTGGGCCAGCTCGCGCATGAGGGCCCGGCCCACCAGGAGCAGGCCGGCGGCCAGCGGGGTCTTGCCGCCGGTGGGGAGATCGGCCAGCATGCGCCGGGCCACCTCCACGCTGGCGGTGGGGGGCAGGAGCTCGCGGGCGGCCAGGCCGCCGAAGCTGATGACGCCCACCCGGTCGCGCTTCTGGTAGGCCTCGGTGAGCAGCCCCAGCACCGCGGCCTTGGTCTCGCGCATGCGGGCGGCGGCGTTCATGGAGCCGCTGGCGTCCACGCAGAAGATGAGCAGCCGGCCGCGCTTGGCGGCGCGGACCTTCTCGCGCAGGTCGGGTTTCAGCACCACCAGGGCCGGGCCGCCGGGGGTGCGGCGGGCCAGTTGGTGGGGGGCGGCCGCGCGCAGGGTGGCGTCAAAGGCGATGGCCCGGCCCAGGCGGCGGGCCTCGGCCCGCAGGTAGCGACCGCGGTTGTCGGCGCTCTGGCGGGCGGCGCGGCGGCCGGCCTGCTTGCGGCTGGCCCCTTCGCGGGCCGGCAGGCGGGTGGCGATGGGCTTGACCGCCCCTGGCGTGAGGATGAGCAGGCTGCGCTCGCCCCCGGCCTGGTCGCCGGAGCCGGTCTGATTCTGGATGCGGTCCACGCGCGCGGGCCGGGCTTCGGGCTCGGCTTCGGGCTCGGCCGGGGGTTGGTGGCCGGGCTTGAAGCGCAATTTAAGCTCCGGCGCGGCGGTCTGGACGCCGCCGGCGCGGTGGGCCAGGGCCAGGGGGGCCGCCTCCACCACCAGCTCCGGCCCGGCCAGGCCCAGCCCGCGCCAGGCGGCCAGGGCGCGGGCCGCGCGCAGGGCGGCCAACTCCCCGCGCTGGCCCTGGCAGGCCGCGTTTTCGGCCAGCTCGGCGGCCAGGGCCACGGCGGCCGGCGAGACCCGGACCTTGGCCAGGGCCTGGCGGGCGGCGGCCAGGCGGCGGGCGATCTCGGCCTGGGCCGGGGCCCAGGCGGCGCAGAAGGCGTCGGGGTCGGCCTCGAAGGCCAGGCGGCGGCGCAATATCTCCACCCGCAGGGCCGGGTCGGGCTCGGCGGTCACTTCCACGCACAGTCCGAAGCGGTCCATCAGTTGCGGACCCAGCGGTCCCTCCTCCGGGTTCATGGAGGCCACCAGGGCGAAGCTGGCCGGATGCTCGGCGCTGAGCCCCTCGCGCTCCACCCGGTTGACGCCGCTGGCGGCCGCGTCCAGGATCAGGTGGACCAGGTGGGGCGGCAGCAGATTGACCTCGTCCACATAGAGCACCCCGCGGTGGGCCTGGGCCAAGAGCCCCGGCCGCAGGCGCGCCCGGCCGCGGGCGATGGCCTCGGCGATGTCCAGGGAGCCGGCCAGGCGGTCCTCGCTGGCCCCCAGGGGCAGGTCCACGAAGGGCGTGGGGCGCTGGACGCTGGCCAGAGGGCGGGGCCGCCCCTGGCAATCCGGGCAAAAAGGCCCGGACGGGTCGCAGCCCAGGGCGCAACCGGCCACGCTGGCGAGCGGCGGCAGCAGGCGGGCCAGGCCGCGGGCGGCGGTGGACTTGGCGGCGCCCTTTTCACCCCGCAGAAGCACCCCGCCCAGGCCGGGGTCCACCCCCAGGAGCATGAGCGCCCGTTTCATCCAGACCTGGCCGACCAGGGCGGCGAAGGGATACAGGCGATCGGGCCGCGAGACAAAGGTCATGCGCCACCATGGGGCGAGGGTTGCGGGCACCTGAAGTATAGGGGCGGGGCCGCCGGGTGTAAACCCGCGCCGCGCCTGGCTGCGCGGCAACTCATAAATTAACGTGATGATGAACGATAGTAATTACCTATTTGACCTGTCAGGTGGGGATTAGGCATGATGCCTTCAATTCAGGCAGGTTTGGCGCGAGGTTGGGGCTTCGGGCCATCGCCTGCCGCCCGGGTGGGGCCGGGTTTCTGATTTGCGCAGAAAGTGCAGTTGAAAAGGGTTCCGGGCCCTGCGGCCAACTTGCGACCAGCTGGGGAGGTTGTCCGGCCGGCGGTCGCCCGGTTCCCGTACAGTCGGCGAACGTCAACGGGTTCGCATGAGGCATCCTCGACCAGGAAGGCGAGGGGCGAAGGAGGTTTTGGGAATGGAGCATAAAGAAGAGGTGTTGGAGCGCATTGAGGCCAAGGGGATAAACCGGCGTGATTTCGTAAAATACTGCACGCTGGTCACCTCGGTCTTGGGGTTGGCCCCCAGCATGATTCCGAGGGTGGCCGAGGCCATGACCGCCAAGCAGCGCCCGACGGTGATCTGGCTGCACTTCGCCGAGTGCACCGGTTGCAGCGAGGCCCTGCTGCGCACCACCTATCCCTGGATCGACGAGGTGGTGCTGGACGTCCTCAACGTCGCCTACCACGAGACGATCATGGCGCCTTCGGGCGAGGCGGCCGAGAAGTCGCTGACCGACGCCATGACGCAGTACAAGGGCAAGTACATCCTGGTTTGCGAGGGCGGCATCCCCATGAAGGACGGCGGCGTCTACGGCAAGGTCGCCGGCCACACCATGCTGGACATCGCCAAGAAGGCCACCAAGGACGCCCTGGCCACCATCTGCATCGGCAACTGCGCCTGCTCCGGCGGCGTGCAGGCGGCCAAGCCCAACCCCACCGGCGCGGTGAGCGTGCAGAAGGCCACCGGGGTCAAGACCATCAACATCAACGGCTGTCCGCCCAACCCGATCAACTTCATCGCCACGGTGGTGCATTACCTCCTCTTGGGCAAGCTGCCGGCGCTGGACGACCACGGCCGGCCGTTGTTCGCCTATGGCAAGAACATCCACGACAACTGCCCGCGCCGCGCCCACTACGAGGCCGGCAACTTCGTGAAGAAGTTCGGCGACGAGGGCGCGATGAAGGGCTGGTGCCTGGCCGAGGTCGGCTGCAAGGGCCCCAACACCTTCAACAACTGCCCCCAGATCATGTTCAACGACGGCACCAACTGGCCCATCGGGGCGGGTCATCCCTGCATCGGCTGCTCCGAGCCCAACTTCTGGGACGAGCAGGCCCCCTTCTATCAGCCCATCTAGGGCGGTGCAGGCTCCCAGGCAATAGGCGAAAGGAATTTGACCCAAGCTCCATGAAGGAGGTCCGATAAGATGGCTAAATACACCATCGATCCCATTACCCGCATCGAGGGCCACCTGCGCATCGATGTGGAGATCGAGGGCGGCAAGGTAACCAACGCCTGGAGTTCCGCGCAGCTGTTCCGCGGCCTGGAGCTCATCCTGCAGGGCCGCGACCCCCGCGACGCGCCCCACATCACCCAGCGCGCCTGCGGCGTGTGCACCGAGGTGCACGCCCTGGCCTCCATCCGCGCCATCGACGACGCCCTGAAGGCCTATCCCCCGGCCCTGGGCCGCCTGACCCGCAACCTGGTCCACGGCGCCCAGTTCGTCCACGACCACGTCACCCACTTCTACGCCCTGCACGCGCTGGACTTCGTGGACGTGGTCAGCGCGCTCAAGGCCGACCCCAAGAAGACCGCCGCCCTGGCCGAAAGCCTGGGCAACTATCCCAAGAGCGGCGTCGCCGATTTCAAGGCGGTGCAGGACCGGCTCAAGGCCTTTGTGGAGAGCGGCCAGCTCGGCCCCTTCGCCAACGGCTACTGGGGCCACCCGGACTACCGGCTGCCCCCGGAGGCCAACCTGATGGCCACCGCCCACTACCTGGAGTGGCTGCGCCTGCAGGTCAAGGCCGCCCGCATGATGGCCATGTTCGGCGGCAAGAACCCCCACGTGCAGAGCTACGTGGCCGGCGGCGTCTCCTGCGTGCAGGACATCCTCTCGGTGGATCGCCTGGCCGAGTTCCTGTACTACCTCAAGGAGATGCAGGCCTTCATCGACAACGTGTACCTGCCCGACCTGCTGGCGGTGGCCAGCTTCTACAAGGACTGGGGCGCCAAGAACATCGGCGGCACCACCAACTTCATGGCCTACGGCAACTTCCCGATGAACAGCGGCGCCTGGGCCAGCGAGAAGATGTTCCTGCCCAGCGGCGTCATCGCCAAGCGCGACCTGGCCAAGGTCATGGCCATGGATCCGGCCAAGATCACCGAGGAAGTCAAGCGCGCCTGGTACACCGACGGCCCCGCCCTGCACCCCAGCAAGGGCGAGACCAAGTTCATCAAGCCCGATTACAACTACGACGGCAAGTACAGCTACTTCAAGGCCCCGCGCTACGACGGCATGTCCACCGAGGTGGGCCCCCTGGCCCAGGTCCTGGTGGCCTACGGCAAGGGCCACGCCCAGACCAAGGCCCTGGTGGACGCGGTGCTCAAGCACCTCGGCGTGCCGGCCACCGCCCTGTTCTCCACCCTGGGCCGCGCCGCCGCCCGCTGCGTGGAGACCAAGGTCATCGCCGACGCCATGGCCGGCTGGGTGATGGAGGTCATCGAGGAGGTGAAGAAGGGCAACCTGGCCACCGCCGCCGAGTGGAAGTGGCCGGGCGAGGCCATGGGCGCCGGCCTGATCGACGTGCCCCGCGGCGCCCTGGGCCACTGGATCCACATCGACGGCAAGAACAAGATCAAGAACTACCAGTTGGTGGTTCCCTCGACCTGGAACCTGGGCCCCCGCGACGCCAAGGGCCAGCTCGGTCCGGTGGAGGAGGCCCTGGTGGGCACCCCGGTGGCCGATCCCAAGCGGCCGCTGGAGATCGTGCGCACCGTGCACTCCTTCGACCCCTGCATCGCCTGCGGCGTGCACGTCATCGATCCCCAGACCAACGAGATCCACAAGTTCAAGGTTCTCTAGGCCTGGACGCATAGGCAGACTCCCAACCGGGGCGGCGGGGCTCTCCCGCCGCCCCGGCCGCCTGGCGGCCGGCGTCGCCTGGCAGTGGCATTTCTGCTATACTTTCGCCCGTGCAGCCCACAAACCCGAAAGAGCCCGCGGCCGTGAATGAATCCAACTCCCAGCGCATCGTGGTCCTGGGCGTGGGCAACGTGCTGCTCAGCGACGAGGGCGTGGGCATCCGCGTATTGCGCGAGCTCATGGCCCGCTACGAGTTCCCGGCCAACGTCAAGCTGGTCGACGGCGGCGTGCTGGGTTTGTCCCTCACCGGCACCTTCATGGACGCCGACCACGTCATCGTCATCGACGCGGTGCGCGGCGGCCTGGAGCCGGGCACGGTCTACCGCTTCCCCTGGCAGGCCAAGCCGGAGCACGTGCAATACAAGGACAGCCTGCACCAGATCGACCTGATGGAGACCATGGCCCTGCTGCCCCTGGTGGGCGATCCGCCCCAGGTGGTGGTGCTGGGCGTGGAATACGAGGACATCGACAACTGGGGCCTGACCCTGACTCCCAAGGTGGAGCAGGCGGTCATGCCTTTGGTAGAATTGGCGCTCAAGGAGCTGGCGGCGCTGGGCGCCCCGGCCCGCGCCCTGGACACCCCGCGCGAGGTGGGCAATGTGTTTGGCGGTGCCGGCCCGGATCGTTGAGATCAACGGCGAGATGGCCAAAATCGAGGTGGGCGGGGTGCAGCGCGTGGCCAGCCTGATGCTGGTGCCCGACCTTCAGGTCGGCGACTACGTCATCACCCACGCCGGATTCGCCCTGCACAAGGTGGAGGAGGCGGACGCCCAGGCCTCCATCGCCCTGCTGCGCGAGCTGGTGGAAAAGGTCTCCGGCCAGGGTTGAGGCCGGCCCGGCCCCAAGCGAAAGGTGAGCCATGAACGACATCGCCAGCAAGGAAAAGGTCTGCCGCGAGGATGACTGCCGGGAGCAGTGGGAAGCCCTTGCCCCCGATCTGCGCCAGCAGTGCGACAATTTCGTCTATTGCCCCTTCTGCGCCGGCGAGATGGTCACCCGCTGCTCGGCCTGCGGCGAGACCATCGCCGATTCCGCCTACCACTACTGCCCGTGGTGCGGGGTGAAGTTCGCGGGCTGAGGCGCTGTTACGGGCGCGAAGACTGGCGGGCGGGGTTTATCTCCGCCCGTGTTTTTTTTGAGCAGCCGATCCTGGGCCGGGTCTCCGCTCGACCCAGCCGCGCCGAAAAAAGGCCGCGGGCCCCGTTTTGGGGCCCGCGGCCTTTTGCCTTTGGCTGCGGCGTTTGTCCGGACTAGCCCTTTTTAAGCGGGAACTTGCCGGCGATGAGGTCGTAGTAGGCCTTTTCGGAGACGGTGCCCCAGGTGCCCACCTGCTTCTGGAACGCGGTGAAGTCGTCGTGGACCTTTTTGGCGATGGGATCCTTGGCGGTGATCTCCTCCAAAACTTCCTTGGAGTAGACCTTCAGCTGGTCCATCACCGGCTGCGGGAAGGCCAGCAGCTCCACGTTGTGCTTTTCGATCAGCTCCATCAGGGCCGCGGCGTTCTCGGCGTCGTGGCAGGAGAGCATCCAGGTGTAGGTCTCGGTGCAGGCCACGTCCAGGATGGCCTTGAGGTCCTTGGGCAGGGCGTCGTAGGCCTTCTTGTTGAAGAAGCCTTCCAGCACCGTGCCCGGCTCGTGCCAACCGGGATAGTAGTAATACTTGGCGACCTTGTGGAAGCCCATGATCTTGTCGTGCAGCGGGCCGACCCACTCGGTGGCGTCGATGACGCCGCGCTCCAGGTTGGTGAAGATCTCGCCGCCCGCGGTGAGCTGCACGGCCACGCCGGCCTTGGCCAGCACCTTGCCGCCCAGGCCGGGAATGCGCATCTTCAGGCCGTTGAAGTCTTCGATGGTGTTGATCTTTTTGTTGAACCAGCCGCCCATCTGCACGCCGGTGCTGCCCAGGGGGCGCGGAACCAGGCCGAAGGGGGCGTAGACCTCCTCCCACAGTTTCAGGCCGTTGCCGCCCCAGAACCACGAGCTCATGCCCTGTGCGTTGAGGCCAAACGGCACCGCCGCGAACCACTGGGCGGCCTGGCTCTTGCCGGCCCAGTAATAGGCCGCGCCGGAGCCGGCCTCCACGGTGCCGTTGCCCACCGCCTCGAAGATGCCCATGGCCGGGACCAGCTCGCCGGCGGCGTAGACCCGGATCTTCATGCGCCCGCCGCTGAGCTCCTCGACCCGCTTGGCGAAACGCTCCACGCCGGTCTGGAGATAGGGCAGCTTGGGCGGCCAGGTGGTGACCATCTTCCAGTTCACTTCGGCCTTGGCGGCGCGGGCTTTGGGCGCGCTCACCACCGTGGCCGCGGCGGCCGCGGCGGCGCCCAGGCCGGCCTTCTTCAGGAAGTCGCGTCTTTTCATCTCTGGCTTTCCTCCCTTTTGCCTTTGGCCAGGCCCGGATCAAGGCCGCCGGACCAGGCGGTTATCGTCTATGATCCTTTGTTTATGCCTGATCGCCTGGCGTTGGGTCAACCGTCCAAAACGCCTCCCACCGCGGTCTCGGCGGCCACGCCTACTTGGCGTACATGATTCCAGGCAGCCAGGTGACAAGCTGGGGCCAGAAAACGCAAATGGTCAGTCCGATCAATTGCAGGATGACGAAGGGGATGATGCCCCGGTAGATGTCGCCGCTGCTCACGCCCGGCGGCGTGACCGCCTTGAGATAGAACAACGAGAAGCCGAAGGGCGGGGTCAGGAACGAGGTTTGGAGGTTGACCGCCAGCAGGATGGCGAACCAGAGCGGATCGAAGCCGAACTCAACCATGATCGGGGCCAGCACCGGCACGTGGATGAAGCAAATCTCGATGAAGTCCAGCAGGAAGCCGATCAGGAAGATGAGGGCCATGACGATGAACAGCACCGTCCACTTGGAATAGTGCTCCGAGACCCAGGTGAGGAAGTTGCGCACCAGGTCGTCGCCGTCCAGCTCGCGGAAGACCAGGCCGAAGGCGGCCGCCCCCACCAGGATGATGAAGACCATGCAGGTGAGCCGGGTGGTGGTCTTCATCACATCGAATTGCATGCGCCAGTTGAACTTGTGGTTGAGCATGGTCAGCAGCACCGCGCCCACCGCCCCCACCGCCGCCGCCTCGGTGGGCGAGGCCACGCCGGCGAAGATCGAGCCCAGCACCGCCAGGATCAGGATCATTGGCGGCACCAGGGCGCGGGTCACCCGGACGATGAATTGCCGCCGGTCGATGCCGGCGTCGTCCAGGCTGATGGCCGGCCCCATGTGGGGCTTGAACCACACCAGCACCAGGATGTAGACGCAGTAGAGCCCCACCAGCAGCATGCCCGGCAGCACCGCGCCGATGAAAAGATCGCCCACCGGCACCTGGATGATGGTGCCCAAGAGCACCAGCACCACCGAGGGCGGGATGATCTGGCCCAGGGTGCCGGACGCCGCCACGGTGCCGGTGGCCAGGCGCTTGTCATAGCCGTAGCGCAGCATGGTGGGCACCGACAACAGGCCCATGGTGACCACCGTGGCCCCCACGATGCCGGTGCTGGCGCCCAGCAGCGCGCCCACCGCCACCACCGAGATGGCCAGGCCGCCGCGCAGGCGGCCAAAAAGCATGCCCATGGTCTCCAGCAGCTCCTCGGCCATGCCGGAGCGCTCCAGGGTGACGCCCATGAAGATGAACAACGGCACGGCGATCAAGACCACGTTGTCCATCACGCCCCAGATGCGCATGGGCAGCAGATCCAGGAACTCCACGCCGGGGCCGATCCAGGCGAAGAAGAGCGACACGCCCAACAGGGTGAAGGTGACGGGGAAGCCCACCATCAGCAGGACCGACAGGGCCAGGAACATCCAACCGGCCAGGTATTCCTCGAACATCACTCGGCCTCCCTGGCCGCGGGCTTCAGGCCCAGGGCCACCAGCAGGCTCTTGATGAACAAGGAGACGCCCTGCAGGGTCATCAGGGCGAAACCCAGGGGGATGCAGGCCTTGAGCACCCAACGGTAGGGTATGCCGCCGGGATCGGGCGAGCCTTCCATGGTGTTATAGGCGTTTTCCACGAAGGGGATGGTGGTGGTGAGCACCAGCCAGCAGCCGGGGAAGAGAAAGAGCAGGCAGCAGACCGCGTCGATCCAGGCCTGGGTCCGGGGGCTCAGGCGGGCGTAGACGATGTCCACCCGCACATGGCCGTTGTGCAGCAGGGTGTAGCCGGCCCCCATCAGGAAGATGAAGGCGAACAGGTGCCACTCCAGCTCCTGGGTGAAGACGAAGCTTTTCTTGAAGACGTAGCGCATCACCACGTCGTTGAAGATCACCAGCACCAATACGGCGGTGATCACCGAAACGAAGCGTCCCACACCTTCATTGACGGCGTCGATGACCTTCACTAGGTTGTCCAGGTTTTTCATGCGTACTCCTGGTTGCTCACACACAAACGCCCAGGGATGGCCCCCCTGGCCGGAACACGATTCCGTTTTTCATCGCTTATTTCTATTAGCCTACTTCACGGGCCGAACACAAGGCCGTAACCCTCGGCTCGCCCCGGATTCACCACGAAAATGCCTAGGCCGCCGCAGGAGGCATGAGCATCACCACGTGGACCAGGCCCCGGTTGTTTTCGGCCAGGACCAAGGGCGTCACCCGCACCGTGAACACCTTGCCGGCTCGGTGCAATTGCCAGGTGTGCTCATCGCGCCCGCCGGCGCGATAGGCGTCCAGGATGGCGCTGATCTTGTCGGCGCTGGCCGGCGTGTGCAGCCCGCGCACGTCGCGGCCCAGATATTCGGGTCGGCGGTCCAGTATCTTGGGGCCGTAGCGGCTGTAGAAGAGCAGCCGGCCCTCCAGGTCCAGCACCGTGATGCAGACCGGCGAGGCCCCCATGGCCGCCAGCGCCAGGGCCGGCGGGCTCCAGCCGGCCGGCAGACCCGCGCTCCAGGCCATGCCCGCGGCCAGGCCCTGGCCCTGGGCCAGGAAATCCAGCACCCGCTCCCAGGCGCGCGGATCCTGGTCCAGGAACTGGTGGCCGCCCTGGAAAAGCTCCAGGCGGGCGCCGGGGATGGCCGCGGCCAGGGCCGCGAGGGCCGGGGGCCGGGCCACGCCGTCAAACAGGCCGCCGCAGACCAGTGTGGGGGCCTGGACGCCTTTCAGGCGGTCGTGGGTGTCGTGGCCGATGCGGGCCTCAAGCTGCCGGCGGGCGCCCAGCGCGCGGTTGGGTTCGTCCGCGCCCAGGCGCAGCCGGGCCAGGGCCTGCTCCACCAGGGCGCCGAATTCCTCCGGGTGGGCCTGTCGCCAGGCCGCGTCGCGCCGCAGATCGCCAAGTTCCACCATGCGGGCGGCCTTCTGCTCGGCCGGCAGGGCGGCCAGCTCGTGCAGGGGATAGGACGAGCCCCCCGCGCCGCCGCTGGTGGTGCAGGCCAAAACCAGCCGGGTGACCAGGCCGGGGTGGCGCAGGGCCAGCTCCTGGGCCACCATGCCGCCAAAGGAGACTCCCACCACCGGCGTGGGACCCCAGTCCAGGGCTTCAAGCAAGGCCGCGGCGTCGTCGGCATAGTCGGCCATGGTGTAGGGGATGTCGGGCCGGCCGCTCTGGCCCAGGCCGCGCTGGTCCAGGGCCAGGACCGTGTGGCGGGCGGCCAGGGGGGAGTCGAAGATGTTGGGCCGCTGACGCAGGTCGCCGCCGGTGATGTTCAGGAACAACACCTTGGGGCCAACCCCGCTAATTTCATAATATATGTCGATGCCACGCAGGTTGCGCAAGGGCATGTCGTTCCCTGCTCCAGGCCCCGGCGGGGGTGATGTGGGTTATTGGGGGACAGGCTGGTCCGACCAATGATAACAAACACCCGGCCCACGGCCAACACGGAAAACGATTCCGAACTGGCGTCGGCTCAGGCGTCGCGCACCGCCTCCACCGGAGTCAGGGCGGCGGCGCGCCGGGCCGGCCACAATCCGAAGACCACCGCGATGGCCAGGCTGATCAGCATGGCCATCCCGGCCGCCTCCCAGGGCAGGTCGTAGCGAAGTTCGCTGAAGCGCCGCACGCCCTCGGCCAGGCCCAGCCCCAGGCCGGCCCCGGCCAGGCCGCCGCCCAGGCCCAGGATCAGGGCCTCCAGCAAAAAATGCAGCAGGATGTCGCGGCGGCGAGCGCCCACCGCCCGGCGCACGCCGATCTCCGGGGTGCGCTCGCGCACGCCGATGAGCATCACCGCCATGATGCCGATGCCGGCCACCAGGAGGCTGATGGCGGCCACGCCGGTGATGAGCGAGCTGAACAACCGGCTGGACTCCTCCTGGGTCTTGATGACCTCCAACTGGGTGGATAGGTTGAAGTCGTCGCGCTGGCTGGGCTCGGTCAGGCGGTGGCGCTGGCGCAAGAGGCGGCGCACGGCTTCCTGTATCTCCTCCAGGCCCTGGCTGCCGTCGCCCTGCACCACGATGTAGGCGATGTGCCGCCGGCCGCCCAGGAGCCGGCTCAGGCCGGTGCGCAGGGGCACGTAGATGCGGTCGTCCAGGTCCACGCCGTTGGCGTCAAGCCCCTTGGGCGTGAGCTCGGCCACCACCAGGAAGGGCTGCTTCTTGATCTCGATGGTCTGGCCAACCAGGCTGGCTTCGCCGGCCAGCTTCTGGCGCAGGCTGGGGCCCACCACCGCCACCCGCTGGGCCAGGCGCTCCTCCCGATCGCCGTAGAACTGCCCCTCGGCGGCCTGGTGCCCCTCCACCGCGAAAATCTCGGCCGGGGCGGCGATGAGCACGGTGTCGGTGGTGACGCCCAGGCTGGTGACGCGCGGGGCCAGGGAGGCCTGGGGCACCGCGTGGAGGATGCCGTCCAGGCGGCCCAGGGCCACGGCGTCGGCCGGGGTCAGGCTGGCCCGCTCCTTGGTGGTCCTGGCGCGGGCCCCGGTGGGGGCGCTCTTGGCCGCGCGCACGGTGATCAGGTCGCTGCCCAGGGCGGTGACCTGGTCCAGCACCTTGTTGCGGGTGCCGTGGCCGATGGCCACCATCAGCACCACCGCCGCCACGCCCACCATGAGCCCCAGGGCGGCCAGGGCCGAGCGCAGGCGGCGGCTGGCCACGCCCTCCCAGGCCGCGGCGACCAGGCGCAGGGAGCGGGGGCTCAGCGCAGGCATTCCACCGGCTCCAGGGCCGCGGCCCGGCGGGCCGGGAAAAGGCCGAAGACCAGCCCCACCCCGGCGCTGAACAGGAAGGAGAGCAGGAAGCCGGGCAGGCTGAAGGCCACCGGCAGATCCAGGCTGGCCCCGATGGCGCGGGAGAGCAACATGCCCAGGCCCAGGCCGCAGACGCCGCCGATCAGGGCCACCAACAGCGATTCGCACAGCACCTGCGCGAGCACGTCGCCGCGGGTGGCCCCCACCGCCCGGCGCACCCCGATCTCGTGCGCCCGTTCGCTCACCGCCACCAGCATGATGTTCATGATGACGATGCCGCTGACAAAGAGGCTCACGGCCGCGATGAAGGTGAGCATGGCCACCATGGCCTGGCTCTGCTGGGTGACCCGCTGCAGCAGGGTCTCCGGGGTGACGATGGTGAAGTCGTCGGGCACCTCCGGGGCCAGGTGGTGATTGGCGCGCAGTATCTGGCGCACGTCCTCCACGGTGGCGGCCGCCTGGGCGGGGTCGGCCATGTTCACGCGCGCGGCGCTGAATTTGTCCTCCTTGCTCAGGCGGCGCTGGGCGGTGGTGATGGGCACCAGCACCACGTCGTCCCGGTCGTGGCCGGAGGGGCTGGCGCCCTTGCTGGCCAGCACGCCGATGACGATGAACGGAGTGTTGCCGATGCGGATGGCCCGGCCCACCGCCTGGCCGTCGGGAAACAGCTCACGGGCGGTGGTGGCCCCCAGCACCGCCACCCGGCGCTTGTGGCGGTCGTCGTCGGGGGCGACGAAGCGGCCTTGGGCCACGTCCCAGCGCCGGGACTCGGCATACTTGGCGTGAACCCCCCGCACCCGGCTGGTTATGTGGCGCGCCCCGGCGCTGACGCGGTCCTGGTCGATGTTGAGCTGGGGCACCACCAGGTTCACGTTGACCAGGCGGGAGATGTCCTCCACGTCCTTGGCGGTGATCACCCTGCCCGCGCCGCCGCCGGGGCCGCGCCGGAAACCGGCCCGGCTGCCGCCGGAGGCCAGGAAAAAGGCGTCGGCGCCGAAGCCCATGGACGACATCATGCCCACCACGCGTTCGCGCACGCCCTCGCCCATCTCATAAATGACCGTGACCGAGCTGATGCCGATCACCAGGCCGATCATCATCAGGGCGGCGTAGCCGCGCTCGGCCCAGAGCGAGCGCAGGGCCTCGCCCATGAGGCGCATGAGCCGCCTCACCGCCGGTCCTGCTCCGGGGGGGGCAGCGTGGCCAGGAGCTGGGCGGCGTCCAGGGGGACCTGGGTGGCGGTGTCGGTCTCGATGCGGCCGTAGACCAGGCGCACCACCCGCTTGCACATCTCGCCCACGTGGTTGTCGTGGGTGACCAGGATCACGGTCTTGCCCTCCTCGCGGTTGAGCCGCTGCAGGATGGCCATGACCTCGTAGGAGGCGCGGCGGTCCAGGTTGCCGGTGGGCTCGTCGGCGAAAATGACCTCCGGGTCGGTGACCAGCGCCCTGGCGATGGCCACCCGCTGGCATTCGCCGCCGGAAAGCTCGCCGGGGCGGTGGTGCAGGCGGTGGGCCAGGCCCACCGCCGTCAGCGCCCGCCGGCCCCGTTCGGCCGCGTCGGCGGGGTAGCGCGGGGCGTAGACAAAGGGCAGCAGGACGTTCTTGAGCGCCGTGGCCGAGGGCAGCAGGTGGAAGGCCTGGAAAACGAAGCCCATGCGTTCGTTGCGCAATCCGCTCAGGCCGTCGTCATTGAGCCCGGTCACCTCCTGGCCGTCGAAGACGTAGCTGCCGGAGGTGGGCCGGTCCAAAAGGCCCATGATGTGCATCACGGTGGACTTGCCCGAACCGGAGGGGCCCATGATGGCCGCGAAGTCGCCCCGGGCCATGTCCAGGTCGACGCCCAAGAGGGCGGGGGTGGCCACCTGGCCGGATTCATAGACCTTGGTGATGCCGCGCAGTTGGATCAAGGCCGGCCTCAGCGGCCCGGCCGGGGGCCGCCGCCGGCCCCGCCCAGGGCCGGCCGGGGCACGATGATGGTCTGGCCCTCCGCGAGGCCGGCGCTCACCTCGCTGTGTTCGCCCTCGCTCCAGCCCACCTTCACCACCGTTTGGCGCACCATGCCGTTTTCCTTTATAAACAACAGGTTGTCGTTGCCCCGGCGGCGCAGGGCGGCCGACGGCACCAGGAGCACGTTGTCGCGCCGATCCACCACGATGGAGACGTTGGCGGTCATCTCCGGCTTGAGCAGACCGGCGTAGTCGTCGGTGATCTTTAGGTCCACGGTGTAGTAGACCACGTCGTCCACCAGCTTGGCCGCCGGCCGGATGGCCTGGACCTCGGCCCGGAAACGGCGGCCGCTATAGGCTTCCACCGTGAAATAGGCCTGCTGTCCCAGCTTGACCAGGCCGATGTCGGTCTCGTCCACGTAGTCCTCGACCAACAGCCGGCCCAGATCCACCACGGTCATGAAGACGGGCGCATTGAGGCTGGCGGCCACGGTCTCGCCCTGCTGGGTGGCGATGGTGGCCACCACTCCGCCGATGGGGGAGCGGATGGTGGCGAAGTCCAGGTTGACCTGGGCGGTGGTCACCTGGGCCTGGTTGGACTGCAGCCTGGCGGCCAGGACCTCCACCTGCTGGCGGGCCTTGTCCACCGCGTCCTGACTCACCAGGTCCTCGGCCTTGAGCGCCTCCAGGCGCTTCAGGTCCACCTGGGCCTGCTTGAGCTGCACCCTCACTTCGTTGAGCTGGGCCTTGGCCTGTTCCAGCTTGGCCTGCAAATCCTTGTGCTCGATCACGGCCACCACCTGGCCGGCGGCGACCTCCTGGCCGATGGCTACGGCCAGGCTCTCCACCTTGCCGCTGACCCTGGTGCTGACGTTCACCTGGGCCCCCACCTGGGGCTTGACCGTGCCGGTGCTGGTGACCAGGCGGCGGATCACGCCCCGCTTGACCTGGACCTCAGGCCCGCTGACGGCGGGCTCGTCCCTTTGCTCCTGGCGCCAGTAGCGCCAGCCGCCCCAGCCGGCCGCGGCCAGCAGGGCCAGGATCAGGATGACCTTGAAGGCTTTCTTCATCCGCTGCCATCCCCCGCCGGCGGTTAGGGTTCGCTCTGGCGCGCGGCCGGAGCCAGCCGCCGCTATCCGCGCGGCCACCGCAATTATGCAGGATGGATGCCTGGTTGACGACAGGCCGGCAGCCGCGCTCAGGGTCGAGGGCCGCCCGGCGCGGCGTCGGGCCCGGTCCCGGCCGGCATGGCCCCCTCCGGCATCAGCCCCAGCATGGGCGCCAGGAACACCCAAAGCACCATGAAGCCAACAATGGCAAGCAAAACCGCCAGCATGGCCTGGAAGGTGGGCAGCTTGGCCACCACCTGCAAACCGACCTGGATAAGATACAGGTGATAGAGCACCAGCAGCACGATGACGAGCGCCGCCGGGGCCAGGGAAAGCACCGAAACCGCGGCCGAAACCACCCAGAGCCCAGACGAGTAGCAAAAAATCTTCAGGGCGTCGGTGAAGGCTAGCTGAGCCCGCGAGACGAAGCGGGCCATCAGCCAGATCAAGTCGGCGAATATCAGGAAATAGATCAAGCGTTTAAGCAGGAAGACCAGCATGCCGGCCAGGGCGGCCGGGCCGTGCTGGGGCAATTGGGCCAAAGCTTGGACCAGGGCCGGGATGAGTTGGGCCAGGACCAGGAAGGCCAAGGGGGGGATCAGGCTGCCGCCGGTGGGCATGGCCGTGAAAAAGGCGCGGGGGCTGGTCGTGGCGGCCATGGCCAGGCCAAGGAAAGTCTGCGGCCGGCGCCAGTCGAATTCCAGCACGGGTGCGGCGGTCGCCAAGGGCCACCTCCAGGGTTGAGGGCGCAACCCCCCGATACAAGGTTTGGAATGCGGGAGATCGTTTCCGTGGTTATCTTCAACATAGGGCCATGAAGCGTCCCGCCGGAGGGGCGGGAACGATTTAGTAAATATAAGAGGCACGTTAGGTTAGCCAAGCCCGAAAGTCAATAGGGGCTGAACCCCAAATACATGGGCTGGCCCCGGCCAGGGGGGGCGTGCTATGTTCAAAACCATGAGCGAGCGCGACAGGAGACGTTGCGGAGGGCGCCGCCGGCGCTGGGCGCGCTGGGCCGTGGCATGGGTGCTGTTGGGATGCCTGGCGGGTTCGGCCTCATCCGTCATGGCCTTGCCCATCCCGTTCGACTACCTGATGGACATCGACTACAGGCCGGAGAAGCAGCAAGACCTGTCCGCGCCGGAGCAGGAGCTCGTCACCCGCTGGATCGACCCCTATTACTGGGGCGACGATGACATGGTGAACATTCTCCTGGACCGCATCATCCGGGATGAGAACTGGAGCGAATGGCAGGTCTACCACGCCGACACCGAGGCCAGGATACCGCTGGCCGCCAGCCAGCAGGTCATCCGCAGCATGAGCCGCCTGGGGCCGGTGGAAAAAAGATTGCTGGTGCGCATGGCGCGCATGCCGGAGGTGCGCAACGCGGTGGTGGTGGCGGACAAGGAAGACGAGCTGGTGGAAAGGGTCTTCGCCCTGTTCGCTCCCCAGAAGCAGATCGGACCCATCTCCGAGGCGCCCCTGGAGCGCGAGGTCGGCTCTTTCCTGGCCCTGGACTTCCTCTTCGCCGAGGAGGGTATTTTCTCCGGCCGCCCCTGGGACTGGGACAACTTCCTGCCCCGCATCCTCACCTTGTCCGGACTGGTGATCGGCGGGCTGCTCCTGGTCGAGTTCCTGCGCCTGGTGGTCCAGTTGGGGGTGCGTACCCTTTCCCTGCGCTCCAGGGGCCGGAAATAGAAAAAACCTGGCCGCCGGCTCCGGGCCGGCGGCCAGGTTTTTACGGGCCAGAAATTTAGGCGAAGTGATGGTCTTCCTTGGTGTAGGCCCCCACCTTGCCGCACTTGTTGCAGAGATAGTAATTTTTCTTGTGCAGCAGCGCCTGAAGCTGGTCCTCCGGCACCTGAACCGACTCCGGAGCCAACACCTCCGCCCCGCAGCCCTCGGTCTTGCACGTCACGAATACCTGGGCCATCTTGAATCCCCCAGCCTGGCAAGGAATGCCGCCTAAGGTGTTAATGGAAATGTCGCGGGCTCCTATCGTCGTTTGATCGGCCTTGCCTGTCAAGATGAAAGTGCAACCGGCCCGGCCCAGCTTGACAAGGCAGGGGTCAGGGCATAATATGTCAATCTTCATAGGCATCGGGCCTGACAGGCAAAAAGCCGGCGCGGCCTGGCCGTCCGCCGGGGCGGAGGATGCGTTACATGCCCCCAGCCAGCCCTGCGCCAGGCCGGGGGGGCGACCCTCTGGCCGGCTACGATTACGACTTGCCCCCGGAGCGCATCGCCCAGGCGCCGGCCAGGCGCCGGGTCCAGGCGCGACTGCTCCACCTGCCCCTGGCCGGCGGCGGGTTCGGCCACCGCCGGGTGGGCTGGCTGGCCCGCCTGCTGCGGCCGGGCGATCTCCTGGTGGTCAACGACACCAAGGTGGTGCCGGCCCGCCTGTTTTGGCGCAAGCCCAGCGGCGGGCGGGTGGAGATGCTGCTCTTGGCTCCGGCCGCCCCGGCGCGGCGCCTGCCGGGGGGCGGCGAGGTCCACCAGGCCCTGCTGCGCGGACACCGCTCCCTGGCCCCGGGCCAGGAATTGCGCCTGGAGGCCGAGCCCAGTCTGCTGGCGCGGGTGCTGGAGCGCGGCGAGCGTGGCCGCGCCTTGGTGGCGCTGCCCCGGCCGGGTCTGGAGATCGCCCGGCGCTGGGGCCAGGCGCCCCTGCCGCCCTACATCAAGCGCCCCGACGGCCCCCGGCCGGATGACGCCGCGCGCTACCAGACGGTCTACGCCGCCCGCGAGGGGGCCGTGGCCGCGCCCACCGCCGGGCTGCACCTGAGCCCGGAGCTCCTCGCCGCGCTGTTGCGGCGCGGGGTGGGGCTGGCCCGCTTGACCTTGCATGTGGGTTATGGCACCTTTGCCGAGCCCGATCCGGCCGACCTGGCCGCCGGCCGCCTGCACGCCGAGTGGGTGGAGGTGCCGCCGGAGACCACCGCGGCGGTGGGGCGGGCCAAGGCCCAGGGCGGCCGGGTGGTGGCGGTGGGCACCACCAGCCTGCGCGCCCTGGAATGGCGCGCGGCCGGCGGGGGTCTGACGGCCGGAAGCGGCTGGTGCGACCTCTTGATCGGGCCGGGGTTCAGGTTTCGCGTGGCCGACGGCCTGCTGACCAATTTTCATCTGCCGCGCACCACGCTCCTGATGCTGGTGGCGGCCCTGGCCGGCCGCGAGAGGGTGCTCATGGCCTATGCCGAGGCGGTGGCGCGGGGCTACCGCTTCTACAGCTTCGGCGACGCCATGCTGGTGCTGTGAGCGCGTCCCGGCTGGCATATCAGGCCCAGGCCCAGGATGGCCCGGCCCGCTGCGGGGTGCTGGAGACGCGCCGGGGGCCGGTGTCCACGCCCGCCTTCATGCCGGTGGGCACCCAGGGCACGGTCAAGTCCCTGCTGCCGGAGGAGGTGGCCGGCCTGGGCGCGGCGATGATCCTGGCCAACACCTACCACCTGGCCTTGCGGCCGGGAGCCGAGGTGGTGGCCCGCCTGGGGGGGCTGCACCGCTTCATGGGCTGGGACGGCCCGATCCTCACCGACAGCGGCGGCTTCCAGGTCTTCAGCCTGGCCGCCCTGCGCAAGGTCGATGAGGAGGGCGTCAGCTTCCGCTCCCATCTGGACGGCAGCCTGATGCGGCTGACGCCGGAGTCGGCGGTCAAGGCCCAGGAGCACCTGGGCGCGGACGTGATGATGATGCTGGACGAATGCCCCCCGGCCGGGGCCGACCGGGCCTACCTGGAGCGGGCGCTTATGCGCGACGCCCGCTGGGCCGGCCGGGCACTGGCCGCCCGCGGCGAGACCGGTGGCGCGCTGATGGGCATCGTGCAGGGCGGGGTCCACCTGGATCTGCGCCGGCGCAGCGTGGAGCTTCTGGGCGAGCTGGATCTGGACGGCTACGCCTTGGGCGGTCTGAGCGTGGGAGAGCCGAAGGAAGCCATGATGGAGGTGATCGCGGCCACGGTGCCGATGCTGCCGGAGGGCAAGCCCGTCTACCTGATGGGGGTGGGCGAGCCGGCCGATCTGGTGGCCTGCGCCGGGCTGGGGGTGGATCTCTTCGACTGCGTGCTGCCCACCCGCATGGCCCGCAACGGCACCCTGCTCACCAGGCGCGGCCGGCTCAACATTCGCAACGCGCGTCACGCCCAGGACCCCGACCCCATCGAGGACGGCTGCCAGTGCCTGACCTGCCGGCGCTACGGCCGGGCCTACCTGCGCCATTTGTTCATGGCCAAGGAGCTTCTTAGCTACCGGCTCAACACCATCCACAACCTGCACTACATCCTGGACCTGATGGCCGGCCTGCGCCGAGCCATCGCCCAGGGAAGTTACCAAGCCTTCGCCCGCGAGGTGCTGGCCGGCCTGTCGGCCGAGCCGGCGGCGGAGATGGCATGAACCAGGGAGGAAACCATGTTTGATCTGTTGACGGCCACCTCGGCTTGGGCCGAGGGCGAAGCCGGCGGCGGCGGCCTGGGCGGACTGCTCTCCGGCCCGCTGCCCATGCTGGTGCTGATGTTCGCGGTCTTCTATTTCCTGCTCATCCGGCCCCAGCAGAAAAAGGCCAAGGCCCACAAGGAGATGCTGGGCAACCTGCGCAAGGGCGACACCGTGCTCACCTCCGGCGGCCTCTACGGCAAGATCACCGGCCTGACCGACAGCGTGGTGGTGCTGGAGATCGCGCCCCAGGTGCGGGTCAAGGTCAGCCGCGGACATATCGCCGGCGTGGGCGGCGGCGAGGCCCCGGCCGCGGCCCCGGCGCCGGCGGAAAAAACCGAGAAAAAATAGGAAGCCGGCGTTGCCGGCTCCTTTCTCCGGCCGCGGCCCCTGGCGGCCCGGCCGGGGGCCGCGCCTTGCCCGCATAACCCCAGGCCCGGCCGCGTCCGGCGGCCGGGGGCCAGGAGTGGACCTTGCCTAGGAACTTCACCTACAAGCTGCTGTTGGTGGCGGCCCTGCTGCTGGCGGCCGTCTTCTTCCTCATCCCCAGCCTGGGACCGGCCCTGCCCTCCTGGTGGGGCAGCTTTCTGCCCACCGACAAGATCAAGCTGGGGCTGGACCTCCAGGGCGGCATGCACCTCATCCTGGAGGTGGAGGTGGACAAGGCGGTGGCCTCGGCGGTGGAGCGGGCCAGCCAGGAGCTGCAGCGCAAGCTCAAGGACGACAAGATTCGCGCCACCCGCCCGGAGGCCGAGGGCCTGCACGCCATCAAGCTCAACCTGCTGGCCGAATCCGAACGGGCCAAGTTCGACGATCTGATTCAGCGCGGATTCCCGGACTACAAGCTGGCCGGCTCCCGATCCGAGGCCGACGGCCAGGTGGCGGTGACCCTGGCGCTCAAGCCCGAAGCCGCCAAGCAGATCAAGGAGCAGGCCGCCGTCCAGGCCCTGGAGACGATCCGCAACCGCATCGACCAGTTCGGCGTCAGCGAGCCGGAGATCGTCCCCCAGTCCGAGGGGCGCATCCTGGTGCAACTGCCCGGCGTCAAGGACCCGCAGCGCGCCATCGCCCTGATCGGCAAGACCGCGCAGTTGGAGTTCAAGCTGGTGGACGACACGGTCGATCCCCGCAGCGCCAGCAAGGCCAACCTCCCCCCCGGCAGCGAGCTGAACTATCTGCAACCCCGCGACCGCGCCACCGGCCGGGTGAGCAAGGAGCCCATTGTCATCCGCTCGCGGGCCAGCATGACCGGCGAGACCATCACCGACGCGCGGGTGCAGTTCGACGGCCAGAACAACGAGCCTTATGTCTCGGTGGCCTTCAACAGCATGGGCGCCCGCCAGTTCGCCGACCTGACCACCCGCAACGTCAAGAAGAAGCTGGCCATCGTGCTCGACGGCAAGGTGCAGTCGGCCCCGGTCATCCAGGAGGCCATCACCGGCGGCGAGGCCCGCATCTCCGGCGACTTCACCCTGGAAGAAGCCCGCGACCTGGCGGTGGTGCTGCGCTCCGGCGCCCTGCCGGCCCCGGTCAGGATTCTGGAAGAGCGCACGGTGGGCCCCAGCCTGGGCCGCGACTCCATCAACCAGGGCGTGCTCTCGGCCCTGGTGGGCGGCCTGTTGGTGCTGGTCTGCGTGGCCATCTACTACAAGCTGGCCGGCCTGGCGGCGAACCTAGCCCTGGTGCTGAACCTCTTGTTCATGCTCTCCGCCCTGGCCGCCTTCCAGGCTACCCTGACCCTGCCCGGCATCGCCGGCATCATCCTGACCATAGGCATGGCCGTGGACGCCAACGTGCTCATAAACGAGCGCATTCGCGAGGAGCTCGCCCTGGGCAAGACGCCGGCGGCCGCGGTGGAGGCTGGCTACGCGCGGGCCACGGTGACCATCCTGGATTCCAACATCACCACCCTGATCGCGGCCCTGGTGCTGTTCCAGTTCGGCACCGGCCCCATCAAGGGCTTCGCGGTGACCTTGACCATCGGCCTGGCCAGCAGCATGTTCACCGCCATCGTCATCACCCGCTTGATCTTCGACTACGTGATCCAGCGTTACCGGCCCAAGAGCCTAAGCATCTGACGACGAGGCGAGGGGACCAAGCGATCCGCGCCAGGGTGACAATCGCCAGGCAAACTCGGAGTTGACATGCAGATTATCAAGCCCGACATCAACATAGATTTCATGGGCAAACGCAACCTCCTGCTGGTGGTCTCGGCCGTGATGCTGCTGATTTGCCTGCTGCCGCTGGTGCTGCGCGGCGGCCCCAACTACGGCATCGACTTCGCGGGCGGCATCCTGGTCCAGGTGAAGTTCGCCCAGCCCACCACCCCGGCCGACATCCGGGAGGCCTTGAAGCCCCTGGGCATGGACGACTCGATGGTGCAGCCCTTCGGCCACGACGAGGACAACGAATACCTGATCCGGGCCGAGAAGCAGGAGCTGAACCTGGACGGCCTGGGCGAACAGGTGGCCCAGGCGCTCAAGGTCAAGTACGCCGACGAGTTCGAGGTGCGCCGCCTGGAGACGGTGGGGCCCAAGGTGGGCAAGGACCTGCGCCAACAGGCCTTGCTGGCCATCTTCTTCGCCCTGCTCTTGATGGCCGTCTACATATCCGGGCGCTTCGAGGCCAAATGGGTCTTGAGCGCGGTCATGGCCGGCGTGCTCATCGCCACCACTCTGGTGGCCCATTGGGTGTTGGCCTCGCTATTGGGCCTGGGCGACACCACCGTCATCGTGCTGCTGATCGTGGTGGCCCTGGGCGTGACCATGGCCGCCTGTTGGGTGCTTAGACTGCGCTACGCCATGGGCGCGGTGGTCAGCCTGTCCCACGACGTGCTCATCACGGTGGGCCTTTTCAGCCTGCTGAACAAGGAGTTCAACCTGGCCACCGTGGCCGCCATCCTGACCATCATCGGCTATTCGCTCAACGACACCATCATCGTCTACGACCGCATCCGCGAAAACCTGCGCAAGGGCGGCCGCAAGGGCATGATCGAGATCACCAACCAGTCGGTCAACCAGACCCTGGGGCGCACCATCCTGACCGGCGGCACCACCATCATCGTGCTGATAGTGCTCTACCTGCTGGGCGGCGGCGTGCTGGAGGACTTCGCCCTGATCCTGCTCATCGGCGTGCTGGTGGGCACCTACTCCTCGGTCTACGTGGCCAGCCCCATGCTGCTGCTGATGCCCGAAAGCGGCGGGCTGAAGCTTAACCTGCCCCAGCCCGGCCCCGCGGCCAAGCCGGCCGCGCGGCCCGCCCCGCGCCGGGCGGCCGAGCCGGCCGAGGCGACCCCGGCCGCGGCCCCGCGGGCGGCCGGCGCGCGCCAGGTGCGCGGCCGGGCCACCGGGACCAGCCGCGCCAAGCGCAAGAAGCGATAGGCGCTTGCCGACGCCGGGCCGACCAAGCCAAGACCGCGCCGCCGGGGCATCGCCGCCGACGGCGCGGCCTTTTCCCTTGCCACCGGCCGCGCGGGCTGGTTAAGGTTTAGCCCTATGGGCAGCATCATCACCATCGCCAACCAGAAGGGCGGGGTGGGCAAGACCACCACCGCCGTCAACCTGGCCGCCGGGCTGGCCGCCGCCGAGCAGCCCACCCTGCTGGTGGACTGCGACCCCCAGGGCAACGCCACCAGCGGCCTGGGGGTCAAGCTCGGCTCCGGGGTGCCCACCCTCTATCAGGTGCTCATCGGGGCCTGCGCCCCGCGAGAAGCCATTTTGGACACCGAGCTGGCCTCCTTGAAGCTCATCGGCAGCGATCCCAATTTGTTCGGGGCCGAGATGGAGCTGGCCCCCGCGCCGGAGCGCGAGCATCTGCTGGCCAAGGCCCTGGCCGAGCTGTCCAACCGCTTCAACTTCATCATCCTGGACTGCCCGCCCTCGCTGGGGCTTCTGACCCTCAACGCGCTCACCGCCTGCCAGACGGTGCTGATCCCCCTGCAATGCGAGTATTACGCCCTGGAGGGCCTCACCCAGCTTTTGCACACCGTGGCCCGCGTGCGGCGCACCTTGAACCCCGGCCTGGCGCTCATGGGCATCCTGCTGACCATGTACGACGGGCGCAACAACCTGAGCCGGCAGGTGGCGGAAGACGTGCGCGGGCATTTCGGCAAGCTGGTCTTCCGCGCCGTGGTGCCGCGCAACGTGCGGCTGTCGGAGGCGCCCAGCCATGGCAAGCCGGCCCTGCTCTACGACGCCAAGAGCAGCGGGGCCCAGGCCTATCTGGAGGTGGCGCGCGAGGTCATGGCCGGCGGTCCCGGCCTGGACAGCAAGGGGGAGGCGGCATGAGCGAGGCCGAGGACAAGAGCAAGGCCGGCCGCAAGAAGCCGCCGGCCCTGGGCCGCGGCCTGGCCGCGCTTTTGGGCGACGATCTGCTGCCCAGCCAGCGGCCCACCGAGGCCAGGCCCGGCGACCGCATCGTCGAATTGCCCCTGGAGAGCGTCGAGCCCAACCCCTTCCAGCCCCGGCGGAGCTATGACCAGGCCGCCCTGGAAGCCCTGGCGCTGTCCATCCGCCAGCACGGCGTGCTCCAGCCCCTGGTGGTGCGGCCGGTGGCGCGCGGCTACCAGCTCATCGCCGGCGAGCGCCGGCTTCGGGCCAGCCAGATGGCCGGCCTCGCCGCCGTGCCGGTGGTGGTGCGCCAGGCCAGCGACGAGCAGGCCCTGCTGCTGGCGCTGCTGGAAAACCTCCAGCGCGAGGACCTGAACCCCCTGGAGGAGGCGCGGGCCTTCAACCGCCTGGTGGAGGAGTTCAGCCTCACCCACGAGGACATCGCCGCCGGGGTGGGCAAGGACCGCTCCACCGTGGCCAACACCCTGCGTCTGCTGAAACTGCCGGACCTGGTCCTGGACGACCTGGCCACCGGGGCGCTGAGCGCTGGCCACGGCCGGGCGCTTCTGGCCCTGGGTTCGGCGCCCTTGATCCGCCAGGCCCGCGACCAGATTTTGCGCCAGGGCCTGTCGGTGCGGGCCACCGAGCGCCTGGTCAAGCAGCTCTTGAAGGCCCCCAAGCCCCGCAAGGCGGTGCCCGACCAAGCCTACCTGGACAGCCTGGCCGACGACCTGCGCCAGCGCATGGGCACCAAGGTGGAGATCAAGGGCCGGGCCAAGAAGGGGCAGATCGTGGTCCACTACTTCTCCGACCAGGAGCTGGAGCGGTTGCTGGAGCTCCTGCGGCGCTGACCCGCCCCATGCATCTGATCATCGACGGCTACAACCTCATCCACCAGGCCCCGGAGCTGTTCCTGGCCGCCGACCTGGGCCGCGGCCGCGAGGCCCTCTGCACCGCCCTGCACATCTACCGCAAGAAAAAAGGCCACAGGCTCACGGTGGTCTTCGACGGAGGCGAGGAGCCCGCGCCGGCCCGGACGAGCCTGTGCGGGGTGCCGGTGGTCTATTCCGGCCGCGACCAGAAGGCCGACGACGTCATCGCGCGGCTGGCCGGCCAGCAGGGGGCCGGGGCCACGGTCATCACCGACGACCGCGAGCTGGCCGGACGCTGCCGGTCCGGCGGGGCCGAGGTCATCGCGGCGCGGGAATTCGCCGCCCGCCTGATGGACACCGCCCAGGGCTGGCTGCCGGCGGCCGAGGACGATGGCGAGGGCTGGGATTTCACCACCCGCAAGAAAGGCCCCAGCCACCGCGAGCCCAAGGCAAGGCGGCGCAAGCAGCGCCGGCTGGAGCGTTTATAGCCGGCTGCGGGCCAACCTGCCGGCAATGCGCCCCTAATCTCCGGCGGCCGCGCGGCCTTCGCCGTCATCTCCGAAAAACCGGGCCACGTCGGCCAGGTCGTGGGTGACCGGCGCCGGGGCCAGGGCCTTGAGGAACTGGCGGCCGTAGCCCTTGCTGACCAGGCGCACGTCCAAGACCGCCAGCACCCCCCGGTCCTCCGGGGTGCGCAGGAGCCGGCCCAGGCCCTGCTTCAGGGTCAGGATGGCCTCCGGCAGGGTCAGGTGGGCGAAGCTGGAGAGCCCCTCGGCCTCCAGCTTGGCCGCCCGCGCGGCCAGCAGGGGGTCGTCGGGCGGGGCGAAGGGCAGCTTGTCCACGATCACCGCCGACAGCGCCGGACCGGGCACGTCCACCCCCTGCCAGAAGCTGGCGGTGGCGAACAGCACGCTGGGGCTCTCGGCCACGAAGCGCTTGAGCAGCTCCATGCGCGGGGCCTGGCCCTGCACCAGGCAGGGGTAGGGCAGGCGCGGGGCCAGGAGCCGGCTGACCGTCTCCAGGTTGCGGTGGGTGGTGAAAAGCACGAAGGCCCGGCCCCGGCTGCATTTCAGGAGCCGTTCCACCTGCTCGGCCACCGCGGCCGGGAACTCGGCCGCCTGGGGCGGGGGCATGGCCTTGGGCACGTAGAGCAGGGCCTGGCGGGTCTGGTCGAAGGGCGAGGCCAGGCTGAGCTTGCTCGACTCCGGGGGCAGGCCCAGTCGCTGGCGGGCGGGCTCCAGGTCGCCCAGGGCGGCCAGGGTGGCGCTGGTGAAGACCAGCCGGCCCAGGTGGTCGTAGAGCGCGTGTTGCAGGTGGGGGGCCACCTCCACCGGCGAGAGATTCACCGCCACCGCGCGGCCCTTGACCGCGGCCCAGGCCACGCTCTGGCCGGCCACCGGCTGGGCCACGGCGCTGAGATCCAGGCCTATGGCCAGGGCGCGGGCGGCCAGGGCCTCATTGGCGTCGCCCGCCCCCAGGGCCGCGGCCAGGCCGTCCAGGGCCTCGGCCAGGGCGCGGCCGGCCGGGGCCAGGCGCTTGAGCTGCTCCGGCCCCAAGGCGGCGCTGGCTCCGGGGCCGGCCAGGCGGGCGGCGGCGGCGAAGAACGCATCGGCGGCCTGGCGGCAGGCCGCCATGGCCTCGGCCGGGGTGGCCGGGGCCTCGCGCAGCACGTCCTTGACGAGGCTCAGCAGGCGCAGGCTGGAGACGCTGACCCCGAAGACCTGGGTGGCCACCTCGGCCACCAGGTGGGCCTCGTCGAAGATCACCGCCTGGTAGCGGGGCAGGGCCTCGCCGTGGCCGGCGGCCTTCAAGGCCAGGTCGGCCAGGAACAGGTGGTGGTTGACCACCACGATCTCGGCCTCGGCCGCCCGGCGGCGGGCCTCCATCAGCCAGCATTCGTCCCGCCGCGGGCAGCGGCCGGCCAGGCACTGCTCCGCGCTGGCGGTCACCTCGGCCAGCACCGCCGGGGCCACGGCCTGGCCGCGCACCTGGTCCAGGTCGCCGTCCGGGGTGCTCCGCGCCCATGCGCCCAAATACGCCAACGCTCCGGGCGCGCCGGGCAGGCCCAGGTCGGGCTGGCGGGCGAAATCCTCGTAACGCCGCAGGCAAAGATAGTTGGCCCGGCCCTTGAGCACCGCCCAGCGCAGCTCCGGGGCCAGGGCGGCCTTGAGCAGGGGCAGCTCCTTGCCGCTCACCTGGTCCTGCAAGGTGCGGGTGCCGGTGCTGACCACGGTCTTGAGCCCGCTCAAGACCGCCGGGATGAGATAGGCCAGGGTCTTGCCGGTGCCGGTGCCGGCCTCGGCGATGAGCGGTAGCTGCTGGCGATAGCACCGCTCCACGGCCTGGGCCAGCTCCAACTGGCCGGGACGCGGGGAAAAGCCGGGCAGCACTCCGGCCAGGGGGCTCTGCTCCCCCAGCCACAAGGCCGCCCCGACCGGCTCCGGATAGCTTTTTGTGTCGGCCTTCACAGAGTTAGCCCATGGGGTTATCCACGAAATTCCTTGACAAGCCACCGGTGGACAATTGTATCTTTAAGCCCACATGCTGCCCAATTGGACCGGGGCTCCGTTGGCCGCGCAAGGCCCGGAGCGGGGCCGGTTCGGGCGGGGCCAGGAGCGTAAGCGGGCACCAACACAGAGGAGTAGGCGATGCTGGTCAAGGATTGGATGACCACCGACCCCATTACGGTGACTCCGGACACCTCGGTGATGAAGGCCTCCCAGATCATGAAGGAGAACAACGTCCGCCGGTTGCCGGTCATCAACGACAAGGGCGAGGTGGTGGGCATCGTCACCGACCGCGACCTCAAGGAGGCCAGCCCCAGCAAGGCCACCACCCTGGACGTGCACGAGTTGTACTACCTGCTCAGCGAGCTCAAGGTCAAGGACATCATGAGCCGCAAGGTCATCACCATCACCCCTGAGGAGACGGTGGAGAAGGCGGCCGTGATCATGCTGGAGCACAAGGTCACCGGACTGCCGGTGGTCGAGGACGGCAAGCTGACCGGCATCCTGAGCCAGGGCGACGTCTTTAGGGTGCTCACCTCCATCACCGGCATCTACCGCGGCGGCACCCAGTTCGCCTTCACCCTGGCCGACCGCCCCGGCTCCATCAAGGAGGTGGCCGACGTCATCCGCAAGCACGGCGGCCGCATGGTCAGCATCCTGAGCTCCTACGACATGTGCGAAGAGAACACCCGCAACGTATTCATCCGCATCGCGGACATGGCCCCGGACAAGCTCAAGGCGTTGCAGGAGGAGCTGGAGCGCGAGTTCACCGTGCTCTACGTCACCCACGACGAGCTGTCCAACATCTAACCTTTTCCAGTCCAGGTGAACGCGGGGACGGCCCGGCCTGGGCCGTCTGCGCGTCCGCATTTTCCGCCGCGTCGCCCGCCTAGCGGCTTTCGTCGGCAAAAGTCTGGTTTTCAAGGAAATTCTGACTGTCGGCTTCGCTGGGAGGGGAGGGGTAGGATCCCGCCGGCTGGTCCTCGCCGGGCTGGGTGCCTTCCTTGAAGGCCTCGAAGTAGGATCCGGCCCCGCCGCCCTGGGGGTTGATCCGGGCGAAAACCACCCCCGGCGGAACCGGGAAGTCCTGGGGCTGGCGCTCGGCCAGGGCCTGGACCATGAAATGCTTCCAGATGGGTCCGGCCGCCCGGCCGCCGGTTTCCTTGCGCCCCAGGGGCTCGTTGTCGTCGCGCCCCACCCACACCCCGCAGACCAGGTGGGCCGAGTAGCCGATGAACCAGGCGTCGCGCAGGTCGTTGGTGGTGCCGGTCTTGCCGGCCAGGATGTGGGGCGGAATCTGCACCCCCCGGCCGGTGCCGTGCTCCACCACGCCCCGGAGCAGATTGGTCATGACAAAGGCGGTCTGGGGCGAGATCACCTCCCGCGCCTCCGGCTTGGCCTGATAGATTGGGTTGCCCTCGCGGTCCAACACCCGCTCCACGAAGACCGGCTCGATGAGCTGCCCGCCGTTGGCGAAGACCGAATAGGCGCGGGTCATCTCCAAAAGGCTCAGGCCGGCCGAGCCCAGGGCCAGGGAGAGGTTGGGAGCCAGTTCGCTCTCGATGCCGAAGCGCCGGGCGTAGGCGATGGCGTAGTCCAGGCCCAGGTCGGCCAGGAGCTTGACCGTGGGCACGTTGCGCGATTGCTCGATGGAGACGCGCACGCTGGTGGGGCCGTTGAAGTGGCCGTCGTAATTCTTGGGCTTCCACAGCCCGCCGGGCTGGCTGGGGTCGTCGAAGACCACCGGCGCGTCCAGGAGTATGCTGGCCGGGGTGTAGGGATGGGCGGGCCGGTCCAGGGCCGCGGCGTAGATGAAGGGCTTGAAGGAGCTGCCGGGCTGGCGGTGGGCCTGGATGGCTCGGTTGTACTGGCTCTGGCTGAAATCGCGGCCGCCGATCATGGCCCGCACCCGGCCGCTGGCCGTCTCCATGGCCAGCAGGCCGGCCTGGGCCACCGGCTCCTGCACCAAGGCCAGATTCCAGAGCTGGGCCTTGGCGTCGAACTCCACCGTGCGCACCATCACCACGTCACCCACCGAGAGCATCTGCCCCGGCTCCTTGATCCAGGAGCGCCAGGCCTGCAAATCGGCCAGGGTGAGCCGGCCGCGCTCGCTGCCCAGGCTGAGCAGGAGCGCGTTGGGCTTGACGCCCTGCACCACCAGACCGCGCACGGTCTGTCCCGGCTCCAGCCCGCTCTTGGCCACCGGCCGGTCCAGGGCGGCCTGCACCTCGGCCGGGCTGGCCTTGGCGATGGGCCCCTGGAAGCCCTGGCGCTTGGTCAGCTCGGCCAGGCCCTGCTCGATGGCCTGGGCCGCCTGGCGCGAAAGCTGGGGGTCGCAGGCGGTGTGCACGGTGAGCCCGCCCTCGTAGAGGGTCGGCGCGCCGAAGCGCTCCTCCAGCCACTGGCGCACCGTCTCCTCGTAATAGGCGGCGGCCACGGTCTCCTTTTGATGCACCCGGATGTCCAGGGGCTGCTTCAGGGCCGATTCGGCCTGGGCGGGGCTGATGTGGCCGTCGGCCAGCATGCGTTCCAGCACGTAGACCTGGCGGGCGCGGGCGCGGCGGGGGTGGCGGATGGGGCTGTAGCGGCTGGGGGCCTGGACCAGTCCGGCCAAGAGGGCCGACTCGGCGATGTCCAGCTCGCTGGCGTGCTTGCCAAAGTACACCTGGGCCGCCGCCTCCACCCCGTAGGCGCCGTGGCCCAGGTAGATCTGGTTCAGGTAGAGAAAGAGAATCTCGTCCTTGTTGAGGTAGCGCTCGATGCGCCAGGCCAGGATGGCCTCCTTGGCCTTGCGCACCAGGGTGCGCTGGGGGGTGAGCAGCAGGGCCTTGGCCACCTGCTGGGTGATGGTGCTGCCGCCCTGGACCACCTTGCCGGCCTTGAGGTTGACCACCGCCGCGCGCAGGATGCCCAGGAGGTCGATGCCGGGGTGGGTGAAGAAGCCGCCGTCCTCGGCCGCCACGAAGGCCAGCACCGTCCACTTGGACATTTCGCTCAAGGGCGCCACGTAGCGGCGCTCGCGGTAGAATTCCGCCATGAGCTCGCCGTTCTTGGCCAGCACCTGGGTCACGGCCGGGGGGCGGTAGTCGGCCAGGCGCTCGATGCGCGGCAGGTCCTGACTGATCCACATCCAGGCCCCGAAAAGACCGGCCGACACGCACAGCAGCAGCACCAGCGCCAGCAGGCTGGACCACAGCAGCAGGCGCACGAACCACGAACGGCGCTTGGGCCTGGCTGCCGGCTGGCGCCGGGCGGCGGGCCGGGGCTCCGGGGGCGGGATGGTAATCTGACTCGGCGGTTTGGGCAAGCTGGACGTCTCCCGGCCGGCGGGGCCGGCCAATAGCCCACCCCCCGGCGTGGACTCGCGCCGGCCGGCTGGGTGGGTGCGGCATGCTCATATCATATCAGAGGGCCGGTGGCCCGCCAAGGAAGCCCGCCGTCCTTGACCGCCGGGGGTGGGCGTGTTAATGTTCCAACTTAGTTGAACTTTTCCCACCGGGGCGACATCGCGTGCATGAACTTGCCATTGCCCAGTCCCTCCTGGACATCGTGCTGGAGGAGGCGGCCCGCCACGGCGTCGCCCAGGTGACGCGGGTGGGCGTCAAGATCGGAGCCTTCACCAACGTGGTGGCCGACTCGCTCACCTTCTGCTTCGACCTGATCAAGGAAGGCACCGCCGCCTTCGGGGCGGAGCTGGTCATCACCCCGGTGCCCCTGGCCGGAGACTGCGCCGACTGCGGGGCGGCGGTGGTGTTGGCCGATCCCTTCTCGCCCTGCCCGGAGTGCGGCTCGGCCAAGGTGCGCCTGAACCAGGGGCAGGAGCTGTGCGTGGATTACATCGAGAGCGCCGAACCGGCCGCCCCGGCCGGCCCGGACCAGCCCGCCAACCCAGGCCCGATCCGTTAACCCCGCAACCTTTCGGGAAGCACGCCATGGCCGAGATCGACGTGAACCGCCCCATTCTGGACGCCAACCAGCGCCTGGCCCAGGCCAACCGCGAGCGTTTCCAGGCCGCCGGAGTCAAGGTGCTCAACCTCATCAGCAGCCCCGGCGCGGGCAAGACCTCGCTGTTGGAGCAGACTTTGAAGCGCCTGGCCGGCAGGCTGCGCGTCGCGGTGATCGAGGGCGACGTGCAGACCGACGAGGACGCCCGCCGGGTGGCGGCCTGCGGGGTGCGGGCGGTGCAGATCGAGACCCGCGGCGGCTGCCACCTGGACGGAGCCATGATCGCCCAGGCCGTGGGGGCCTTCGACCTGGCCGAACTGGACCTGCTCATCATCGAGAACGTGGGCAACCTGGTCTGCCCGGTGGAGTTCGACCTGGGCGAGGACCTGAAGGTGGCGGTGCTATCGGTGGCCGAGGGCGACGACAAGCCCAGCAAGTACCCCCTGCTGTTCAAGGAGGCCGGGGTGCTGGTGGTCAACAAGATCGACCTGCTGCCCTTCATCGACTGCGACCTGGAGCGCATCCACGCCACCTGCCGCCGGCTCAACCCCGGCCAGAAGGTCTTCGACCTCTCCTGCCGCAGCGGCCAGGGCCTGGACGCCTGGACCGACTGGCTCGTGGCCTGGGCGCGCGGCTAGCCATGCCGGCGGAGGAGGCTCCCCAGCCGGCCAAGCCGCTCCGCCAGGCCGCCAGCGTGCGCGGGGTGGTGCAGGGGGTGGGCTTTCGGCCCTTTGTCCACAACCTGGCCGTGGGCCTGGGGCTGACCGGCCGGGTGGCCAACACCGCCGCCGGGGTGGAGCTGGCGGTGCAGGGCCAGCCGGCGGCGGTCGAGGAATTTTTCCGCCGCCTCATGGCCGAGGCCCCGCCCCTGGCCCGCATCCTGGCCATGGAGCGGCGCGACGAGCCGGTGGAGCCCGACGAGGCGGATTTCGCCATCGCGGCCTCGGCCCCCGGCCTGCGCCGGGCGCTGATCAGCCCGGACGCGGCGGTCTGCGATCAGTGCTTGGCCGAGCTGCGCGATCCCCATGACCGCCGCCACCGCTATCCCTTCATCAACTGCACCCACTGCGGCCCCCGCTACACCATCATCAAGGACCTGCCCTACGACCGGCCCCAGACCACCATGGCCGGCTTCACCATGTGCCCGACCTGCCAGGCCGAGTACGACGACCCCCAGAGCCGGCGCTTCCACGCCCAGCCCAACGCCTGCCCCGATTGCGGCCCCCGGCTCTGGCTGGCCGGGCCCGACGGCGTGGAGCTGGGCAGCGCCGATCCTGTCCACGACGCGGCCCTGGCCCTGCGCGCCGGCCAGATCGTGGCCATCAAGGGCCTGGGCGGGTTCCACCTGGCCGCCGACGCCTTCGACCAGGCGGCGGTGGCGCGCCTGCGGGCGCGCAAGCACCGCGAGGAAAAGCCGCTGGCCCTGATGGCGCCCGACTTGGCCGCCGCCCGCCGCCTGGTCGAGCTGGACCCCGTGGCCGAGGAGGCGCTGACCAGCCGCGAGCGGCCCATCGTCCTGGCCCCCATGCGCCCCGACGCCGGGGTGGCCCCGGCGGTCAACCCCAACAACCGCCTGCTGGGCGTGATGCTGCCCTACACGCCCCTGCACCATCTGCTCATGGACGAGGGCTTCGCGGCCCTGGTCATGACCTCCGGCAACGTCAGCGACGAACCCATCTGCCTGGACAACGACGAGGCCGTCTGCCGCATCGGCGGCAAGGCGGCGCGCGGGGCCATCGCCGACCTGTTCTTGTTGCACGACCGCGAGATATATCTGCGCGGCGACGACTCGGTGGTGCGGCCGGTGGGCGGCCGGCTGCGCCAGGTGCGCCGCTCGCGCGGCTTCGCCCCGGCCCCGGTGTTGCTCAAGCCCGGCGCCACCCCGCCCGGCTGTCCGCCGGTGCTGGCGGTGGGGGGCTTGTTGAAGAACACCCTGTGCCTGCTGCGCGGGGACGAGGCCTTCCTCAGCCAGCACGTGGGCGACCTGGAGAACCTGGAGACCCTGGGCTTCTTCGAGCTCACCGCCGATCACCTGGGGCGCATCCTGGACGCCCGGCCGGGGCTCATCGCCTGCGACCAGCATCCGGATTATCTATCCACCCGCTGGGCGCTGGAGCAGGACCTGCCGGTGGTCAGCGTGCAGCATCACCACGCCCACGCGGTGGCGGTGATGGCCGAGCACGGCCTGAAAGGCCCCTGCCTGGCTCTCAGCCTGGACGGCACCGGCCATGGCCCGGACCAGACCGTCTGGGGCGGTGAGCTGCTATTGGCCGAGCCCCACGCCTGGCGGCGGCTGGGCCGCCTGCGCACTTTGAGCCTGCCCGGCGGCGAGGCGGCGGTGCGCGAGCCCTGGCGGGTGGGCCTGGCGCTTTTGATCGACGCCTTCGGCGAGGACGCCGCCCGCCTGGGCCTGGACCTGGTGGGCGAGTTCGGCGACCGCCTTGAGATCATCGAGCAGATGAAGGCCAAGGGGCTCAACACCCCGGCCGCCTCCAGCCTGGGCCGGCTCTTTGACGGCGTGGCCGCGGTCTGCGGCCTGCGCCACACGGTGGCCTATGAGGGCCAGGCGGCGGTGGAGCTGGAGCAGGCCATGACCCCCGGCGAGCACGGGGCCTACAGCTTCCCGGTGGTGCGCGAGCAGGGCCTTCTGGTGCTGGACTGGCGGCTGGCCGTGCGCGAGGTGGTGGCCGACCGCCTTAGGGATGTGGCCACCGGCGTCATCTCGGCCCGCTTCCACCAGGGACTCCTGGAGGGCCTGGCCCAGTTGGCGCGCGAGGGCGCCGACCAGACCGGCGTGGCCCAGATCTGCCTGGGCGGGGGCTGCTTCATGAACGCCTTTTTGCTGGCCGGCCTGCCCCTGCTGTTGCGCTGGCAGGGCCTCAGCGAATACACTCCAGCCCTGGTGCCGGCCGGCGACGGCGGGCTGAGCCTGGGCCAGGCCGTGGCCGCGGCGGCGGCCTGGGGGCGGGGCCTGGTGACCGGCCGCCGCCTGGACCTTAGCGAAACCGCCCCGGAGGCGACGCCTTGAAATACGTGGACGAATTCCGCGATCCCGCCCTGGCCCAGAGTCTGGCCGCGGCCATCGCCAAGAAGAGCGCCCGGCCGGCGCGCTTCATGGAGCTGTGCGGCACCCACACCATGGCCATCGCCCGCCACGGGCTCGGCCAGATGCTGCCGCCCACGGTGGAGCTGGTCAGCGGGCCGGGATGCCCGGTCTGCGTCACCGCCACCGAGGAGATCGACCGCGCCGTGAAGCTGGCCCGGACTCCCGGCGTGGTGGTCGCCACCTTCGGCGACCTGGTGCGGGTGCCGGGCAGCCATAGCTCGCTGGCCAGGGAGCGCGCCGCCGGGGCCGCGGTCCGGGTGGTGTATTCCCCCCTGGACGCCATCGAGCTGGCCATCGCCGAGCCCGAGAGCCAGGTGGTCTTCCTGGGCATCGGCTTCGAGACCACCGCGCCCACCGTGGCCGCGGCCATGCGCATGGCCCGCATGAAGAATCTCGCCAACTTCAGCGTGCTCAGCGCCCACAAGCTCTTGCCCCCGGCCCTGGCCGCGTTGCTCAATGGCCCGGCCCTGGGCCTGAGCGGCTTTCTCTGCCCCGGCCACGTCACCACGGTCATCGGCACCGATCCCTATGAGAGCGTGGCCAGGGACCACGGCCTGGCCTGCGTGGTGGCCGGTTTCGAGCCGGCCGACGTGCTGGCCGCCATCCTGATGCTGGTCAGCCAGGTGGAGGAAGGCCGCAGCGCGGTGGAGATCCAGTACGGCCGCGCGGTGAGCCCGGCCGGCAACCCCCAGGCCCGCGCGCTCATGAACGAGGTCTTCGCCCCGGCCGACGCGCCCTGGCGCGGGCTGGGCATGATCCCCCAGAGCGGCCTGGAGCCCAACGACGACTACGCCCGGTTCGACGCCCGCCGGCGCTTCGACCTGGAAGTCCCGCCGGCCAAGGACCACCCCGGCTGCCGCTGCGGCGACGTGCTGCGCGGCCTGGTGCGTCCGCCAGACTGCAAGCTTTTTGGCGCGGTCTGCACGCCCACCGAGCCCCTGGGGCCCTGCATGGTCTCCATGGAGGGCACCTGCGCGGCCTGGTACAAGTACCGGCGGGAGCAGTAGCATGCCCAAGGACACCATCCTGCTGGATCACGGCGCGGGCGGCAAGGCCAGCCACGACCTGGTCAGCCGCGTCTTCGCCGGCCGCCTGGCCAATCCGCTGCTGGACCCCATGGACGACGCGGCGGTGCTGGCGCCCCCGGCCGGCCGCCTGGCCATCAGCACCGACACCTTCGTGGTGGACCCGGTGGTCTTCCCCGGCGGCAACATCGGCTCCCTGGCCGTGCACGGCACGGTCAACGACGTGGCCATGCGCGGGGCCAGGCCCCTGTGGCTCACCGTGGGCTTCGTGCTGGAGGAGGGCCTGTCCATCCCGCTCTTGGAGGAAATCGTCACCGCCATGGCCGCCGCGGCGGTCGAGGCCGGGGTGGTCATCGTGGCCGGCGACACCAAGGTCGTGGGCCGGGGCCAGGCGGACAAGCTCTTCATCAACACCACCGGCGTGGGCGTCATTCCCGACGGCGTGGAGGTGGGCGCCCACCTGGCCGCGCCCGGCGACGCGGTGCTGGTGTCGGGCAGCATGGGCGACCACGGCGTGACCATCATGGCCCAGCGCCAGGGCCTGAACCTGGACGCGCCGCTTAAGAGCGACTCGGCCTCCCTGAACGGACTGACCGCCGCGCTCCTGGCCGCCTGCCCCGGCGTGCACGTCTTGCGCGACCCCACCCGCGGCGGCCTGGCCACGACGCTCAACGAGATCGCCCGGACCAGCCGGGTGGCCCTGGAGCTGAACGAAGGCTCCATCCCGGTCAGCCCGGCCGTGGCCGGCGTCTGCGAGCTCTTGGGCCTGGACCCGCTCTACCTGGCCAACGAGGGCAAGCTGATCTGCATCGTGACCGGCGAGCAGGCCGAGGCGGCGCTCAAGGCCATGCGCGGCCATCCCCTGGGCCGGGGCGCGGCCGTCATCGGCCGGGTGCTGGACCAACCGGCCGGCCGGGTGTGGCTCAAGACCGCCGTGGGCGGCGGGCGCATCCTGGACATGCTCACCGGCGAGCCGCTGCCGCGCATCTGCTAGACGGCCGAAAGATCATCTAACAGCCAAGCCATACCGCCCTGATCCGTCATTGCGAGGAGCGACCCGTCAGGGTCGCGACGTGGCAATCTCTTGTTTCAATTTTCAGAAAAGGGCGGGGCAAGAGATTGCTTCGCTGCGCCCGCGATGACAGGAAGGTGGGCCGGTGATTTTCGCAAGGCCGGTCGTGATTCCAGCCCTTCACGATTCAAGCGCATGAATACAGGGCTTGTACAATTTCCGCACCAGCTCAGATTCTCCTTTCTTCTCTCTCTCGGTCTCCTGCTCAACCTGGGGCCGCCCCCCGCTCTTTAGTCGGCCGCTCGACGATGCGGCGACGCGGCCTGTCGCCATCCTTGGAGGTCACCCCTCGCAACAAAAGGGAAGAAGTCGCGCGCAGTCTGCGCGCCGCGATTGCTTCGTCGCCTGGCGGCTCCTCACAATGACCCCTATTGCTACGCTCCTCGCAACGGAAAAAATAGCCACGCAACGACGCCGGGTTTTTCGCCGCCACCCCTTGCCGTGCGCGAGATGCGAACTTAGGTTATGGCTGCGCATGCCCGCGCCAGGAGAGGGGAGGGACCCATGGCGGACGCCTACGTCCACGGTTACGGAGAACGCGAGGCCGAACGCCTGGGCGACCAGGCCGACGTGCTGGCCGAGCTGTTGCACCATGACACCATCTACCCGGCCGGCGCGCGGGTGCTGGAGGCCGGCTGCGGCATCGGCTCCCAGACCCGCTTCCTGGCCGTCAACAGCCCCCAGGCCCGGTTCACCTGTCTGGACATCAGCCCAGAATCCCTGGCCCAAGCCCAGGCCGCCGCGGCGGAGCAAGGCTTGAACAACCTGGAGTTCCGCCAGGGCGACCTCTACCGACTGCCTTTCGCCGAGGCCAGCTTCGACCATGTCTTCATCTGCTTCGTGCTGGAGCACCTGGTCGATCCCCTGGCCGCGCTGGCCCAACTCAGGCGGGTGCTCAAGCCCGGCGGCAGCCTCACGGTGATCGAGGGCGATCACGGCTCCTGCTATTTTCATCCGGAGACGCCCCTGGCCCGCCGGGCCTGGCAATGCCTCATCGACGCCCAGGCCGGCCTGGGCGGAGACAGCCTCATCGGTCGCCGGCTCTATCCCCTGCTGCGCGCGGCCGGGTTTGAGGATGTGACCGTCTCGCCGCGCATGGTCTATTCCGACCACAGCCGTCCGCGCCAGGAAGAAGGCTTCGTGCGCCGCACCATCGTGCCCATGGTGGCGGGCGTGCGCGAGCAGGCTCTGGCCGCGGGCTGGATGCGACCCGCCGAGTGGGACCAGGGCATCGCCGACCTGCTGGCCACGGCCGGGCCGGAGGGCAGCTTCTGCTATACGTTCTTCAAGGCGGTGACCCACCGCGGAGCAAAAGCTTGACAAGCTTTCGGGGCTGCCGTATTAAATATCCGACGGTGGGCTAACCACCGCGTTGGTTAAACAGCCTGGTAACGCATCGACCGCACCGGAGAGCAGCCACCGTGAACCCCGCCGCTGAAAATGCCAGCGTCAAGGCCGGGGCGCAGCTCTGCCTGTATTATTACGCCTGCTACTATCGGCCCTAGCGGCCGAAAACTCATCACCCCCGCATAACCCGAATACCGTTTCCCGCCAAAGCGCAACCGAGGTCTGCCCTCGCCGGGCCGCCAGGCGCGGCCCCCGCACACGCTCAAGCTCATTCGCTTGCGGAGGTTCATCATGTCGCACCGTCTTGTCCGCATCGGCCTTTGCCTGGCCGCGCTCCTTATCCTGGCCGCCCCCGCCCTGGCGGCCGAGCCTGTCAAGCTCACCTACAGCAACTTTTTCCCCCCGGCCCACGCCCAGAGCCGCCTGGCCCAGGCCTGGTGCGAGGAGATCGCCCAGCGCACCGGCGGCCGGGTGGTCTTCCAGTACCTGCCCGGCGCGACTCTGCTCAAGGCCGAGCAGACCTTTGACGGCGTGGTCAACGGCATGGCCGACGTGGGCATGAGCTGTTTCGCCTACACCCGCGGCCGGTTCCCGGTGATGGAGGTGGTGGACCTGCCTCTGGGCTATCCCAATGGCCCCACGGCCACGGCGGTGGCCAACCGGGTGGCGGCCGAGCTGAAGCCGGCCGAGCTGAAGCAGGTCGAGGTGATGTACCTGCACGCCCACGGTCCGGGCTGGCTGCACACCAAGAAACGTCCGGTGCGCAGTCTGGACGACATGGCCGGGCTCAAGCTGCGGGCCACGGGCACCAGCGCCAATCTGGTCAAGGCCCTGGGCGGGGTGCCGGTGGCGCTGGCCATGCCGGAGACCTACCAATCGCTGGAAAAGGGCGTGGTGGACGGCTCCGTCTATCCGCTGGAGGCCAACCAGGGCTGGAAGCTGGGCGAGGTGGTCAACTACGCCACCGATCTGAGCAGCGTGGGCTACACCACCTGCTTTTTCGTGGTCATGAACCAAGACCGCTGGCGTGGGCTGCCGGCGGAGGTGCGCGCCGTCATCGCCCAGGTTAACCAGGAGTGGATCACCCGCCACGGCCAGGCCTGGGACGAGGCCGACGCGGTCGGGCTCAAGTTTTTCCTGGACCAGCCCGGCCGCGAGCGGATCGCCCTGGACCCGGCCGAGGCCGAGCGCTGGCGCCAGGCCGCCGAGCCGGTGCTGAGCGAGTATGAGGCGCGCCTGCGCGCCCGCGGCGTGGACGGGGCCGGGGCGTTGGCCGCCGCCCGCAAGGCCCTGGCCGACGCGGTTAAATAGAGGCCGCGGCAGATGATCATGATTTTTTACTTTCAGAAATTGGTGGTGAGCCATGAAGCATGAGCATGGTTACGCAGCGGCCGACGCGGGCCAGGGACGGCCCGCCAAATTGCAAGCCGCCTTGGGCGAGCAATTTGGCGGGCTTGGTAAAACCACGCTTTTACCAAGCCGATGCTGCGCGGGGCAGGACGCTCCGTGCAGCATCCTGAGATAGGGGCGCAGAACATGTCGCTCACCCGTGTGGTGGACGGCCTGGCGGCCGCGCTCAGCTATCTGGGCGCGGCCTGCCTGGCCGCCATGATGATCGTCACCTGCCTGGACGTGATCGGCCGGGCGGTGGAGCGTCCCTTTTGGGGCCTGGTGGAGACGGTTTCCATCCTGGCCACCCTGATGCTGGCCCTGAGCCTGCCCACCACCCAGCGCGAGCGCGGCCACGTGGCCCTGGACATGGCCATGCGCAAGCTGGGTGCGCGCGCCTCGGCCGGGGTGGACGCCGGCTGCCATCTGCTCTCCCTGGCTTTCTTCGCCCTGGTGGCCTGGCAATGCTGGCTTTACGCGGGCCAGATGGCCGAAAGCGGCGAGCTGACCATGAGCTTGGGCCTGCCGGTGCACCTCATCCTGCGCCTGATCGCCCTGGCCTTCGCGGTCCTGGCGCTCTCGCTGACCGCGGATACGGCCGAGGCGCTCAGAAGGGCGGTGCGGCCATGAGCGACACCCTGATCGGGGTGCTCGGCCTGGCGGTCCTGGTGGCGGCGTTTTTCGCCCGGCTGCCCATCGCCTACGCCATGGCCATGGTGGGCTTCGCCGGCTTCGCCCTGGTGCGGGGCTGGGAGCCGGCCTGCAAGCTGTTGGCCCGCGACTACTACGGCGTCTTTTCCTCCTACGGGCTGACCATCATCCCGCTGTTCATCCTCATGGGCCAACTGGCCTACTACGCCGGCATCAGCCGCCGGCTCTACGAGACCGCCTATCGCTTCTGCGGTCATGTGAAAGGCGGCTTGGCCATGGCCACCGTGGCCGCCTGCGCCGCCTTTGGCGCGGTCTGCGGCAGCTCGCCGGCCACGGCGGCCACCATGGCGGTGGTGGGCCTGCCGGAGATGCGCCGCTATGGCTACCAGGCCCGCCTGGCCACCGGGGTGGTGGCCAGCGCCGGCGGGCTGGGCATGCTGGTGCCGCCCTCGGTGGTGCTGTTGGTCTATGGCATCCTCACCGAACAGTCGGTGGGCCGGCTTTTCGTGGCCGCCCTGGCGCCCTCGGTGATCGTCACGCTGTTTTTCATGTTCACCGTGGCCCTGGTCTGCCGGCGGCGGCCGGAGCTGGGGCCGGCCGGGGAGAAAAGCGGCTGGCCGGAGCGCTTGAAATCCCTGGGCAACCTGGGCGAGGCCCTGGCCGTCTTCCTGCTGGTCATGGGCGGGCTTTTCACCGGGCTGTTCACCCCCACCGAGGCCGGCGGGGTGGGCGCGGCCGGCATGCTCTTGGCCGCCCTGGTCCGCCGCCAACTGGGCTGGTCCAAGCTGGTCAAGTCGCTCATCGATTCCCTGCGCACCGCCTGCATGGTTTTGATGCTGGTGGCCGGCGCGGTGATCTTCGGCCATTTTTTGGCCGTGACCGGCATCCCCATGGCGGCGGCCAACCTGGTGGCCGGCCTGGCCTGGCCGGGTTGGGCGGTGATGGCGGTGATGGTGGCCATCTACCTGGTGGGCGGCTGCGTCATCGACGCCCTGGCGTTGATCATGCTGACCATCCCCATTTTTTATCCCATCGTGGTGAATCTGGGCTACGACCCCATCTGGTTTGGAGTCATCATCGTGCTGGTCACCCAGATGGGCGTAATCACCCCGCCGGTGGGCATCAACGTCTACGTGGTGCGGGGGGTGGATCTGCGCACGCCGTTGGAGGAGATATTCCGGGGCTGCCTGCCTTTCCTGGCGGCCCTGATCCTGGCCACGGCGCTGTTCATCGCCTGGCCGGGGCTCGTCACATGGCTGCCGGCCCTGATGTACTGATGTTCACCGCCCGCCCCGCTCCCGCGCGGGAGGCGGGGCGGGCGCCCACCGCTGGCCAAACCGTGGTATTGTCAAGGCATGCACACAACCGGCAACCACGGGGAGGAGCCATGTTGACGCTGGTGCTGGCGGTGGTGGTCACCGTCGGGGTTTCTTTCTTCTGCTCGCTGTTGGAGTCGGTGCTCTATTCCACCCGGGCCATCACCCTGGAGGCGCAGGCCAGCCAGGGATCGCGCCAGGCCCTGGCCATGAAGCGTCTCAAGGCAGAGGTGGAGACGCCGCTGGCGGCCATCCTGATCCTTAACACCTTGTCCAACACCGGCGGAGCGGCCTTGGCCGGATGGGCCGCGGGCGAGGTCTGGGGGCCGGGCTCGCTGCTGGTTTTCTCGGCGGCGTTCACCTTGGCCATCCTGCTTGTTTCCGAGATACTGCCCAAGACCTTGGGCGCGGTGCACTGGCGCACCATGTGGCATTTGGTGGTGGGGCCGTTAACGGTCATGGTGATCGCGCTGCGGCCACTGATCTGGTTGACCCAGGCCTTGACTCGTCTGGTGACCAAGGGGCGCAGCGCCACCAGCAGGGTCAGCGAGGACGAGATCCTGGCCGCGGCGCGCATGGGCGCGCGCGGGGGCGAAATCAGCAAGCTGGAGCACGACCTGATCCAGAACATCATCGCGCTGGAGGAAGTGCGGGCCGGAGACATCATGACCCCGCGCACGGTGATGTTCATGGTCGACGGCAGCCGGCGGCTCAGCCAGGTGGCCGAGGAGGCCCACACCTGGTCCTTCACGCGGGTGCCGGTGTATGTGGGCAACCCGGACGAGGTGGTGGGCTACGTGCTCAAGGGCGAGGTGCTGGCCCGCGACCCGCGGCAGAAGGACGAGCGCCTGCTCAAGCTGGCCAAGCGGGTGCGCTTCGTGCCGCCCTCGGCCAACGCCCTGGACCTGCTCAATTCCTTCCTGCGACGCCGGGAGCATCTCTGCCTGGTGGTCGATGAATACGGCGGCATCATGGGCCTGCTCACCCTGGAGGACGTGCTGGAGACCCTGGTGGGCTCGGAGATCGTGGACGAGAAGGACCAGGTGGCCGACATGCGGGAGCTGGCCCGCAAGCGCGGCCGCCGGGTGCTGAAGCAGCAGGAAGGGGAGCAACCGTGAGCGGGTTCGATTACGACGTCTTCGTCATCGGCGGCGGCGGCAGCGGAGGCTTCACCGCCGCCACCACGGCGCTGAAGTCCGGCGCGCGGGTGGGCATGGCCGAGGCAGGCCGTCAGGGCGGGCTGTGCATCCTGGCCGGCTGCATGCCCAGCAAGACGCTCCTGCACCACGCGGAACGCCTGCGCGGCGGCGGCCCGGCCGCCCGCGCCGCCCAGCCGGCGGTGCTGGCCCACAAGCGCCAGGTGGTGGAGCTCCTGGCCGGTCGTCGCGCGGAGGCGGTGGCGGCCAAGCAGGCCCAGGGCCTGGCCCTGCTGCCCGGCCGCGCCCGCTTCCTCGATCCCCACACCCTCCAGGTGGGCCAGGCGCGGGTCAAGGCCAGGAGCATCGTCATCGCCACCGGCAGCCGCGAGGCGGTCCCGCCGCTGCCCGGCCTGGACCGGGCCGGCTACCTGGTGGCCGAGACGTTCATGGACCTGGCCGAGCTGCCCGAATCGCTCATCGTGCTGGGCGGCGGGGCCATCGCCCTGGAGCTGGCCCAGTACGCGGCCCGCATGGGCGTGGCCACCAGCCTGGTCCAGCGCAGCGGCCAGCTCATGAGCAGCGAGGACGCGGCCGTGGGCCAGGCCCTGCGGGCGGTTCTGGAGGCCGACGGGGTGCGGGTGTTCACCAACACCGACGTCGTCGGGGTGGCGAGCGGGCCAAGCGGCAAGACGCTGAGCTTCGCCCAGCAGGGGCAGCCCCGCGAGCTGACCGCCGCCGCCGTCCTGGTGGCCATGGGCCGCCGGCCCAACCTGGAGGGGCTGGACCTGGAGGCGGCCGGGGTGGAGGTGAAGGGCGGCGCGGTGAGGGTGGACGAGTTCATGCGCACCAGCCAGCCCCACATCTTCGCGGCCGGGGACGTGACCGGCGGCTGGATGGTGGTGAACCTGGCCGTGCTGCAGGGCGAGGCGGCCGGCCACAACGCCACCCACGCCGAGCCCAGGGCGGTGGCCACGCGCTCGCTGCCGCGGGCGGTTTTCACCGACCCCCAGTTCGCGCGGGTGGGGCTCAACCACGGCGAGGCCCACCATGCCGGCATCGCCTTCGCCGAGGCCAGTCAGGACCTGGGCTCGCTGGGCGTGGCCCAAACCTATCCCGAACCGCTGGTCGGTTTCATGACCATGCGGGCCGACCGGGCCAGCGGGCGCATCGTCGGGGCCGAGCTGGTGGCTCCCAACGCCGCCGACATGATCCACGACGTGGCGGTGGCCATGCGACTGGGCGGCCGGCCGGCGGACATCGCCGCCGTGCCCTACGTCCACCCCTGCCTGGCCGAGATCATCAATTATTGCGCCCACGACCTGGCCAGGGAGCTGAGGCAGCCGGTGTGACGCGCGGCCGGCGCAGCACCAGGTGCTCCATGGCCAGGGAAAGGACGAGGCCCATCACGAAGCCGTTGGCCAACAGCGGGCGCAGCAGGGGGTGCAGGGCCTCGCGGGCCGCGGCCGGCATGAAGCTCACCACCAGGCCGCCGATGACCCCCACCCCCACCACCAGGCCGGCCGACCAGTCGGGCCGGCACTCGTCGCGGAAAAGCATCAGAAGCGCGGCGTAGACCGTGTTGGCCATCAGGGCGAAGAGCACCGCGCCCACCACCGGGGCCGGCATCAGGCCCACCCAGGCCAGGCCGCCGGGCCACAGGGCCAGACCGATCAGGGCGACCCCGGCCGGGGCCAGGGTGAAGCGGCTGGCGCTTTTGGTGCTGATGAGCACGCCGGGGCTGAGCGAGTAGGTGACCGGCCCCGGCAGGCCCCAAAGGCCGGCCACGAGCCCGCCCAGGCCGCTGACCATGACCGCCCGATCCGGACGTCGCCCCAGGTCCGTCAGGCCCAGCATGGCCCCCAGGGCCTCCACGCTGGCCAGCTCGTTGGCGATCAGGGCCAGGTAGCAGAGCACGAAGGCGGCCAGCACCCCCCAGTCCAGGGCCAGGGGTCCGGGCATGAGGGGGGGCGGGCCCCAGACGGTCCAGGCCGGCGCGGCCGCGGCCGGGGCTGGGTCCGCGCCCAGGCCCAGCAGGTGATAGGCCAGCGAGCCCAGCGCCAGGCCCAAGAGCAGCACCGCCGAACCCATCAGCCCCTTGAGGCGGTTTTGGGCCAAAAACATCAGCCCGGCCAGGATCATGGCGAACAGGAAGGGGCCGGCCAGGCCCGCGCCCCTGGTCCGGGGGTCAAAGAGCAGATCGCGCATGGTGGGGCCCAGGCTGACCGCGATGAGCAGCAGGGTGGCGGCCAGGACCGGCGGGGTGTAGAGCCGGCCCAGGCGGCGGCCCAGGCCCAGGGCCCCCACCAGGGCGGTGAGCCCCCCGCCGATGGCCATGGCCCCGAAGACCGCGCCCTGGCCCGCGCCCAGGGTGGCCAGCATGCCCACCATCAGCACCGTGGCCGGCCCCACCAGGCCGGGCAGGCGGTGGCCCAGCCAGACCTGGGCCAGTTGCACCAGCCCGCCCAGGAGCATCAGGCGCTGCAACAGGGCCACCCGGCCGGCCGGGTCCAGGTCCAGGGCCGCGGCGACCACCTCGCCCAGCACCAGCAGGCCGGGCAGGAGCACCACCAGCCATTGCAGGGAAAGCACGGCCGTGGCCAGCGGCGGCGGCCAGGCGTCCAGGGGATAGCGCAGCTCAAGGTCGCGGAAGTCGGACGGCGTCATGGGGCCATTATGCGGCGCTGGGCCCCAAAAAACCACCGCGGTCCGGCCGGGAGGGCGGGACCGCGGCGGCGGGGGCGCCGGTCAGGCGCGCGGGCTCAGCCCAGCATCTCCAAAAAGGCCTCGATGCGGGTCTTGAGCTGGCCCGCGTCCTCGGCGCTATAGTCGGTTTCCAAGCGCAGGGTGGGTATGCCCTCGGCTTTGAGCTCCTTCTCCACCGGGATGGCCTCCATCTGGTAGGGCTGGCAAAACTGGAGGGCGTAGTGGATCACGCCCTGGGCGCGGTAGTCGGTGAACATCCGGCGCACGTGGGCCGGCCGCTCCGGGTTGGGGGTGAAGACCGCGCAGTCGATCTGGAAGTAGCGGTCCACCAGGGCGTCCAACAGGGCGTCCAGGTCGTGGCCGGAGTCGTCCACCAGGTTGCGCAGCCCGCGCTCGCCCACGCAGGACTCCTCGCCCACGATCACCGCGCCGCTGGTCTCGATGAGCCACGGCACCTTCCAGTTGGGCACCGCCATGGGGCAGCCGGAGAGCAACACCCGCTTGGCGCCCTGGGGCGCGGCTCCCTGGCCCTGGCGCACCCGCTCCTCCAGCTCGTCGCAGACCCGGTTGACCGCCTCGGTGAAGCGGACTGGATTGTCATAGAACGAGACCTGGGTGATCAACAGGGCGTCCAGGCCGGAGATGGGGGCCGGATCAAAGGCGCGCAGGGCGCTCAGCCGGGCCAGGGCCTGGCGCTTGGCGTTGACGATGGCCATGCCCTTTCTTAGCCCGGCGGCGTCGATGCGCCTGCCGGTCAGGTCCTCGACCGCGCGGACGAAGCGATGGTACTCAGCCTTGAGCAGGGCGCGGCCTTCGGCGCTTTTCATCTGGGGCAGGTCCATCACGTAGAGCTTGGGCACCAGGGTCGAGAAGGTCTCATAGGCCTTTTTCTTGCCGTCGCAGGTGTTCTCGCCCACGATCAGGTCGGCGCTCTCGATGTAGGGGCAGACCTGGCCCAGCTTGAACCCGAAGCTGCTCTTGATCAGCGCGCAGGTGTTGCGGGGCAGGTACTTATCCACCTCCTCCAGGGCGAAATCGGCCCCGGAGCAAAGCCCCACCAGGATGGCGTCGGCGGCCAGGACGATCTCCTCCGGCACGAAGACGCAGTAGCAGCCGATGACCTTGCGCCCCTGGGCCTGGGCGTCGCGCAGCTCCTTGATGCGCAGGCCGTGCACCTGGCTGACCACGAAGTTGAAATACTCCATGCCGGCCGGCCGGTTGGCCTGGCTGAGAAACACGTCCTTGTAGCCCTGGCCCAGCACCGACAAGAGCATGTCATGGGCCTCCAGGTTCAGGCCCAGGTCGGCCCACATCTGGCGATATTCCTCGCTCATCTGCAATCTCCTTGGGTTTGGCTAAGAGGTTGGCGCCCCAAAGATATATCGCGCTAATAAATATGAAAAATAGATAATTACGATATATGGCGCGGTCGGTCATAGCCGCCGGCAAGGGGGCGGGGCGATAAGCGGGAATCAGTCCGGGTCGGCGGGGGATCCGGGCGCGCCGTCCAGCGCCGGGGCGGTCGGGGCCATGCCCTCCACCATGGACTCCAGCCGCAGCAGCAGGGGCGGCAGGGTGCTCCGGTCCAGGGCGCTGACCGCCACCGCCTGGTGCCGGCGCACCAGGGCGGCCAGGTGGTCGGGGTCGGCGGCGTCCTGCTTGTTGAGCACCACCAGCCGCGGCACCGCGCCCAGGCCCAGGTCCTCCACGATGCGCTCCACCGCCGCGATCTGGTCCTCGACCTGGGGGTTGGCCGCGTCGGCCACGTGCAGCAGAAGGTCGGCCTGGTTCAGCTCCTCCAGGGTGGCGGCGAAGGCGGCCCGGAGGTCGTCGGGCAAGTCGCGGATGAAGCCAACGGTGTCGGTGATGATGACCTCGCGCTCGCGGGGGAAGCGCAGGCGGCGGCTGGTGGGGTCCAGGGTGGCGAAGAGCCGATCCTCGGCCAGCACCTCGCTGCCGGTCAGGGCGTTGAGCAGGGTGGACTTGCCGGCGTTGGTGTAGCCCACGATGGACAGGATGGGCAGGCCGCCGGCCACCCGGCGGTTGCGGCGGCGCTCGCGCTGGCGGCCGATCTCCTTGAGCTCGCGCTCCAGGCGGTGCAGGCGCTCGCGCACCCGGCGACGGTCGATCTCCAGCCGGGTTTCGCCCGGCCCGCGGCCGCCGATGCCGCCGGTCAAGCGGCTAAGGCCGTCGTCACGGCTTTGCAGGCGGGGCATCAGGTATTTGAGCTGGGCCATCTCCACCTGGAGCTTGCCCTCGCGGCTCATGGCGCGCTGGGCGAAGATGTCCAGGATGAGCTGGGTGCGGTCGATGATCTTCAGGTCGCTGGCGGTGAACAGCGCCAGGGCGTGGGCCTGGCCGGGGGTGAGGTCGTGGTCGAAGACCAGCACCGAGGCCCCCAGGCGGAAGGCCAGGGTGAGCACCTCGCCCAGCTTGCCGGGGCCCAGCACCGTGCGCGGGTCCAGGCGGGCGCGGCGCTGGAGCACCCGGCCGCGCACCTCCAGCCCGGCCGAAACGGCCAGCTCGGCCAGCTCGTCCAGGCGCTCCTCGGCCGTCTCGCGCGCCCCGGTGGTGACGCCCACCAGCAGGGCCGCCCCGTCCTTGGCCGCGGCCCGGGCCGGGGCCAGGCGGTCGAGCTCTTCTTCCAGCGAGCGCACCAGGCGGGCCAGGTCCTCCGGCGGGTGGCCGGCGGGGAAGGGCGGCAGCCGGCGGATGTCCTGGCCATCAACCGGCGCGGGCAGCAGGTGGGCGGCCTCGATGGGGCCGGGCAGGCCGTCGGGTTTGACCGGCAGCACCGCCACCAGGTCCCAGCGTCGGCGGGCCAGGCCGGTCAGGTCGGCGGGGGCCAGGCCGCCGCCGTCCAGGCGGGTGTGGAGCAGGGTGTAGCCGGAAAGGCGGGTGGGACCGGTGCGCGGGCGGGCCAGGTCGGGATAGGGCAGGTCCTCCGGCCCGCCCACGACGACCGCCTCCACCTCGCCCCGGCGGTCGGCCACCAAACCCACCTGGCGGCCCAACTCGGCCGAGAGCCGGGTGAGCGCCGAGGCCTGCTCGGCCAGGATGAGGTCGGCCGGGGGCAGCCGTCGGCGGTGGAGGTTGTCCAGGCGCCTGAGCTCGCTCTGCTTGAGCCCTTGGGTGTGACCGAAGACGCGGGCCAAAATCACCTATTGCCAAAAAATAGTCAAGGAAGGTGCAACCAATGATCTCTTACTCGGCTATGTACTCTTCGTCGTTCAGGTTAGCGAATTTGGTTTGATCGTCAATGAAAGATAGCTTGACCAGGCCCGTGGGGCCATTTCGCTGTTTTCCAATGATGATTTCGGCCACATGGTCGTCTGGCTCTTCGGGGTCGGTGCGCTTCTTATAGGCCTTCTTGCGGTAGATGAACATGATGACGTCGGCGTCCTGCTCGATGGCCCCGGACTCGCGCAAGTCGGCCAGCATGGGCCGCTTGTCGCCGGGCCGGTCCTCAACCTTGCGGTTGAGCTGGCTTAGCGCCACCACCGGGACGTTCAGTTCCTTGGCCAGGGCCTTGAGGTTGCGGCTGATGTCGCTGATCTCCTGCTCTCGGCTGTCGAAACCGCCGGCCCGGCCGCGCATTAATTGAAGGTAATCGACCAACACCAGGCCTAGATCGTGTTCAGCCTTTAATCGACGGCACTTGGCGCGCATTTCCAGAACTGAAATCGCGGGAGTGTCGTCGATGAAAATAGGTGCGCTGGCAAGTTTATCGGCTGCACGCACCAGCGCGGGCCAATCTTCATTTCTTGTCAGGTTTCCCGATCGCATTTTGGAGGCTGAAATGCAAGCCTCGCTGGAAAGGATGCGCAACCCAAGTTGCTCCTTGCTCATTTCCAGGCTGAAGACGCCAATCCCAATATTATGGGATAGGGCGGCGTTGGCGGCAATGTTAAGCGCGAAAGCGGTCTTACCCATTGAAGGCCGGCCCGCAATTATAATTAAATCTGAAGGCTGAAGACCATTTGTGAGCAAATCCAGATTCGTGAAACCAGTGGGGACACCCGCGATCAGTCCCTTCTTCTTATAGCGTTGTTCCAAAGTGTCGATAGATTTTGACAGGATTTCTCTGATGGCGAGAAAGCCGGACATGCGCCGTTGCTGGGTGGCGGCGAAGATGGCCCGTTCGGCCTCCTCCAGCGCCATTTCTGGGTCGGACTGATGGGAATAGGCGGCGTCGATGGCCTGGTGGCCGGCCTCGATGAACTGGCGCAGCAACGCCTTGTCGGCCACCAGTTGGCCGTAGTGGTCCACGTGGGCCGGGGCCAGCACCACGTCGGCCAACTGGGCCAGCATGGCCGCGCCCCCGGCCGCCTCCAGGCGACCCTCGTCATTGAGGCGGCTCATGACCGTGATCTCGTCCACCGGCTGGCCCTTTTCGTACAGGGCCAGCATGGCGGCGAAGATCAGGCCGTGGCGGCGGTCGTAGAAGTCTTCCGGCTTGAGCGTGGCGGCGATGCCGGCCAACACCTCCACGCCGTGGGCCAGCACGCCCCCCAGGACCCCTTGCTCGGCGGCCAGGTCCTGGGGCGGCAGGCGGCGGGGGCCGGCTTCGCTCACGCGCTACTCCTCGTCGGCGGTCTCCGCGGGGGCGGCGGGGGCGGCCTCGGCCGGGGGCTCGCTGGACTCCACCACCACCTTGACCTCCACCACCACCTGGGGATGGAGCTTGACCTTGACCGGGTGCTCGCCCAGGCGCTTGATGGGGGCCTCAAGCAGGATGCGGCGGCGGTCCACCTCGCGGCCGGCCTCGGTCAAGGCCTTGGCGATGTCCATGTTGGTGACCGAGCCGTAGAGCTTGCCGCCCTCGCCGGCCTTGGCGCTGATGGTGACGCTGAGGTTCTTGAGCGCCGCGGCCTCGCCCTGCACCCGCTCGATCTCCTTGGCCATGGCCGCGGCGATGCGCCGCTTCTCGGCCTCGACCGCCGCCATGTTCTTCTTGGTGGCCATCATGGCCATGCCCTGGGGGACAAGGTAATTGCGGGCGTAGCCGTTCTTGACCTCGACCACCTCGCCCGGATCGCCCAGGCCCAGCACTTCCTTGGTGAGGATGACCTTCATCGATAGCTCCTTGATGGATCAGGCCGATGGTTCCTTGCCCAGCCGCCTGAAATTGAACCATAGATCAAACAGGCCCGCCAACGCCACCCCCACGGCCAGGAATATCTCCACCGCGATGAGCAGGTAGAGTCCATAGCGCAGGAGCTTGGGCGCGTTCTTCTTCTCCAGCCAGTAGGCCATCACCGCCAGGCCCTGGAAAAAGTAGACCACTCCCAGGACCACCACCAGGTTGACGCCCACCCAGAATAGCAAGCCATCGGCCGCCCAGACCACCGCGCCGGCCAGGATGAGCACCCAGACCAGGGGTTCGGGCGTCCGCCAGGAGGTCAGGTCCTGGCGGGGGGCCTGGGGCTCGCGCCGGGCGGCGATGGACCGCAGGAGCAGCAGGTTGGCCCAGGCCATCAACAGCGCGCCCGCCCCCAGCACGCCGGGGGCCAGGTGGTAGAGCCAGCGGCCGGCGCCGATGAGCACCTGGCGCACCTCGTCGACCCGCCCAGCCTCCAGATCGGCTTGGCCCGCGTACAGGCCCAGGGCCGTGTCCACCTCGCGGGACCAGTAGGCCCGCCAGGCCTGGTCCAGGTCGTGGCCGCCCAAAAGGGCGCCGCCCAGGGTCACCGCCAACAGCATCGCCACCGCGGCCAGGGCGGCCAGGCCCAGGGCCCAGGTCTCTGGCAGCCGGCGGGCCATGGCCTCGCCCAGGCCCAGGGCCAGGGCGGCGTAGAACAGGTAGTAGACCCAACCGCCGCCGACGTCCGACAGGGCGTTGATCAGCCAGGCGCCCAGGATGGCCAGGCCCAGGCTCAGACGGCCGGCGTTCAATCCCCGCTGGCGGTATTGCCAGACCACCGGAGCCGGCGACCCCACGCTGGCTGCGATGCCCACCATGGGCACCAGCCAGGGGGCCAGGAACAGGAGCACGGAGACCGCGGCGGCCAGGGCGGGCCAAAGCCAGCGTCCGGCGTCGGCGGAAAACATGGTCGCCGTCGATCCCCTCCCCGCGGCCTAGACGTTGCCGGAGGCGGCGAAGGCCAGCAGCGCGATGTGCCGGGCCCGCTTGATGGCCTCGGTCAGCTCGCGTTGATGGCGCGCGCAGCACCCGCTGATGCGCCGGGGGATGATCTTGCCCCGCTCGGTGGTGAAATAGCGCAGGGTGCGGGGGTCTTTGTAATCGATGCTCAAGGAGGAGTCGGCGCAGAACCGGCAGACCTTGCGACGACCGAAGCCACGCTTTCTCCTAATGCCAGCAGCCATCTATAGCCTCCTAATCCTCGTCCTCGTCGTCGTCCTCGCCCTCGTCCTCGTCGTCGTCCCGGCGGCGGCGGGGGGCCTCGTCGTCATCCTGTCCGGATTCGGCCCGGGCGGCGCGGGCGGCGGCCTTGGCCTCGGCCTCGGCCTGGGCCTGGGCGATGGCCTCGGCGTCGAAGATGTCGTTTTTCTTCACGGTCAGGTAGCGGACGACGGCCTCGTCGATCTTGAACAGGCGCTCCATCTCCGCCACCGCCTCCGGCGTGGCGCCGTATTCGAACAGGACGTAGTAGCCCTTGTTGAATTTCTTGACCTGGTAGGCCAAGCGGCGGCGGCCCCAGAGGTCCACCTTGACCATCACCGAGCCGCGGTCGGTCAGGATGGCGGAGAACTTCTCCACCACCGCCGCGGTATCTTCCTCGGAGAGGTCGGGATTAATGATGAATAGAGTCTCGTAATGGCGCATGCGGCCTCCCTCTGGTCTGGCGTCCCCGGCCTTGAACGTTCGCAATCCGGCCGGAGAAAGGAGTATATGGCTCAGCCGCCCCTCTGGGGTCGGCTTATGGGACCGAAGCTGAATGCATACCACCGGGAGCGGGTCTTGTCAACCCGGGCCGGGTGGATACCGCCTAGGGGCAGGGTTTGAACTCCACCTTGAGTTGATAGGCGTGGCCCAAGGCCCGGTAGCCCAGCTTCTTGCCATAAGGCTCCAGGTAGCAGTTGCAGCCGATGACATCCTTGCCTTGCACCGACCATTGGTACACCATGCAGTGTTCCGGCAGCACGGCGATGCTCACCCGGCCGGCCGCCTTCACCTGCCAGCTGTAGGAGTTCTCGTCTGCGTCGCGCACGCCGGGGAAATACTGCCCTCCGGCCACCCAACAGCCGTTCAGGCCCGTCTCCGGGGTGGCCGAGAGCACCGCCCTGGAACGCCAGCGGCAGGCGCCATAATTGTGATTGGCGTATTCGTGCTTGCCCCAGGTGCGCATGGTGATGCGCAGCGCGCCGGGGCCAGGCAGGTCCACCTGGTGCTGAGCGGCGGGGGCCCATTGCTTTTCATCGGTGATTATGCTTTGGGTGGCCTGAACCTGACCCTCGAAGGCGGCCAAGGTGCTCCAGCCGCAGGGGCCCTGCTCAGCCGGGGCTGGCTTGACCGGACCGGGCTGGGCCGTCGGTTTGGTCTCGGCCTCCACCAGGATGCCAACCTCGGCCCAGTCGGACCGCGCGCCCTGGGCGTCGGTGGCCTGGGCCTGCATGCGATAGGCGCCGGGAGTCTGCACGGCGTCGCGCCAGAGCAGCGTAGTCAAGGGGCCGTCCAGGGATAGACGCTTGCCGATCCGGCCCAAGCCTTGTCCGGCCTGTGAGATGCTGTATTCCAACTGATAAGGCGCCGCCCCGCCAGACACCTCCACCTGCACGCGCGCCTCACCCGCCAAGGCGCGTCGGCATGGATCGCAGGACAGGCGCACCTGGGGCGGCTGCTTCGGTGGTTTGACCGACTCCAGGGAGGCCACCGGCATCGCAGCGATGACGATCTCGTAAGCCTCGGCCTGGGCGTCGGGCAGGTCGGTGACTAGATCCAGGCGCAGCCGCGCCGCCACGGGGGTGCGGGCCTCATTGCCGGGGCGCAGGCTCAGGTTGTACTTCTTGTAGACCCAGCGTCGCTTGTCCGGGTTGGATATGTAGAAGCTGGACTTGATCCGGCCTTCTCCCTCCGCCGGGGCCGGTGGATCACCGGGCCAGTTGCCGGCCAGGGTCCAGCCCGCCCCGCCCTTGAAGGTGAGGTCGGCCTGCTGGGGTGCGCTGCCGGTGAGATGCTCCTCAACCGTGTTGACGGCGATGTACTCCTTGACCGCCCCGTAGCCACCTCCGCGGCCCCAGACGTCATAGAGGCGCATGTCCTTTTGGGGAAGATAACGCCACAAGGCGAATTCGCGGGCGATCTCAAGCTCGACGCTGGCCTCTCCTCCCTGGGGCGCATTTTTTTTGCTCCGCAGGGGCTGGCCCGGCAGCACCGGCTGGCCGTCCAGCCACACCCGATAAGCCCGCAGGGGAGCCAGACGTTCACCAATCAGCAGCTTGTGGCCCAGCTCGGCCACCTGGCCTCCTATGCGGCTGCTTACATAGAGATCGGCCACCATCTGTCCCATGAGCCGAGGCGTGATGTCGCCCGCGCCTTCGGTGGCGAACCAGGCGCAGGCGTGGGACTTGGCCTGTGACACGTAACGGTGGACGCCGGAAGACAGCATCGCACTGTCCGTGAAGCGATAGGACAGGGTTTCGCGGGTCAAGCCGTGGAAGGGGCTTTGAAAAGGAATGGCGTCGGCCCGGAAGATGTAGCAATCCGAATCCTGGGCGTACATGGCCTTTACGGCGGACTCGTTGATGGGGGAGAAGATGAACTTGTCCCCGGCCCAGGCGACGGCCGCGCCCGCGACCTGCCGGGCCACCTCGGCGGCCAAGGCGGCCAGGGCGGCCGGAGGGCAGCCCATGGAGACGGCGGTGGCGGTCAGCTCAAGGCTGGCCGCCCCGGGTCCGCCTTCATAATAGGCGTTGATGATGCCCAGGGCGTCCAGGGCGCCCAGGGCCTTGCCGCCATGTTCCAAGAAGGCGGAACCCAGGTTTTTCCACAGCGAGCGGGCCTGGCTAACGTCCTTGAGGCGGCCGGCCTTGGCCAGGCCGTCCATGAATTGGACCTCCTCCTTGAGCCGCACCAGCCTTTGCTCGGCGAAGTCGGAGAACTCCCTGAGCCTGCGCCCCACCGCCTCGTCGGAGGATTCGCCCAGGAAGCCTTTCAGTTCGGCCCACATCTCGGCCTGGGGCTTGCCTTTCAGCTCCATGAGCTTCTTGGCCATTTCCCGCTGGTCGGGCGGCAGTTTCAAGACGTCCAGATTGTGGCCCCACTGCTGCTCCAGGCCGGGCAGCAGAAACTCGTCCACGTTACTCAGGTACTTGGCCGCCTTCATGGCCTGGCCCTGCACGCTGGCGTCGCGGTAGCGGGCCAGGAAAACGAAACTGTCCTCGATGAATAGGTGGGGGGAGGAGAACTCCTTGGGCACCTTGCCCTGGGTCACCAGCCAGAACTGCTCGCTGGGCTGGCGGGTGCGCACCAGTTGTGCGGCCCCGTCCGGGCCGGGCTTGACGCTCCAGGCGAAACAGGCCCGGCCATCGCCGGTCTTGTTGGCATAGTCCAGGAAAAAGGCCTGGCCGGTTTCGCCCCGGAACAGGTCGGCGAACTTCTGGTCGCGGCTGGCGATGATGTTGATGTCCGCGCGCTGGCCGGGGTGCTGGGCGATCAGGCGCGATTGCACCCGCTGATTGACCCGCGCCACCAGCTCCTTCTCCACCCTGGGGTCGGGATGGCCCAGGGTCAGGTCGATGTCGGAAAGCGCGTCGGTCTTGCCACTCAAAAAAGACCCCGCGCCCACTCCACGCAGGTCCTTGAGGATGGCGGGATCGGTTTGTCGCAGCTCGTCGGCGATGGCCTCCCACATCAGGCGCTTTTGCAACGGCATGGGCACCGGCTGGGCGGCGCGGCAATCACGCCACGCCCCGGCCGCCAGCAGCAGGACGACGGCGGCCAACAGGAGCGTCATGCTCCTGGCCAGGCAGTGCGGGCGGGTTGGCATGAGGCACCTCCCAGGGCGGATGGCGGGGAAGGCTAGAGGGCAGGGTAACCAGCGCGGAAGTTGGCGGTCAAGTCGAAAGGCTTGGCGGGCAGGGGCCTGAATGCGATAATTCCGTCAACCCGGCACAGGGAGGGCGACATGGAGAGGTTCGACTGGCGCATGGCCGCGCGGATGGTCCTGATGGGGGCGGCGTGGTGCTGCCTGGTGGTCGGCCCGGTCGCGGCCGCCGACGGCCCCCGGTTGCTCAAACAGGGCGAGGAGCATTATCAGTTCGCCGAGTGGAGCCAGGCCCGGCAGGCGTTGAACCAGGCCCTGAATGTCGGAGGGCTCAGCCCGTCCCAAGCGGCCAGGGCTCACTTCCACCTGGGGCTGGTGGCCGAGGCCCAGGGTGACGCGGCCGAGGCCAAGGCTCATTTTGTCAAGGCCAGGGCCGCCGACCCCGGCTGGTCCCCGGACCCGGCCCAGTTCCCGCCTGATGCCATGGCGCTATACCACCAGGCCACGGCCACCGCCGGCAGGGCGCCGGCCAGCCTGCCCGCGCCGCCACCGCCGTTGCCGCCCGCACCCACGCCGGCGCTCCAGCCCCCGGCCGGCGCCATCCAGGAGCGGGAGCTGCCCCCGGCCCCGGCCCCGGCCGTGGAGCCAGCCCCGGAGCCACGTTTCGACCAGCAGGAGTTGATCGAGAAACGGCGTCAGGCCCGTCTGACCTTCGTGGAGGGAGTGGACCTGTTCAACGCCGGCCGCTTCGCCGAGGCCGAGCAGCGTTTTCTTGCCTTCCTGGCCGTGTTTCCAGGCGACAACGAGGGCGAGCGTTTCCTGGGCCTGACCCGGAAGACCCTGGCCACCCAGCGTAGCGGCAGCCTGCGAGTGGCCTCCAAACAGCCGGCCACGGTCTACCTGGACGGCCAGCGGGTGGGCGAGACCCCCCTGGCCCTGGACAACCTGCCCCTGGGCCGCCATTTGGTGGAGGTGCGCGCGGGCGAGGCCAGCCAGAGCCAGGAGATCGAGATCAAGGGCCGCACCACCACCAGCATCGAGTTCGACCTGACCCGGTTCGAGGCGCCGGCCGAGCCCGCGCCGGCCGGGTCGGGCGCCTACCGGCATCCGGCGCTGGGCTTCAGCCTGGCCCCGCCGGCTGGCTGGGGGGTGGTGGAAAAGCCCGCCGACGCCGACCTGAGGCTGGTCTCGCCCGGCGGGCGGGGCTACATCCAGGTCAGCTCCATACCCAGCCAACGCCAGTTGGACCCGGCCACCTACGCCGCCCTGTGGGAGATGAGCTTCCTGGCCGCCCAGCCCGGAGCCCAGCGCCTGGCCAGTCAGGCGCTCGCCCCGGCCGCGCAGGCTTCTCCGGCCTGGCGGGCCGAGTACGCCGGCAACGGCGCGCGCACGGTGGCGGTCTTCGTCAGCCGGCCGCAGCGCATGTACGTGCTGGCCGGGTCCTGGCCGGCCGAGGACCACGCCGGGATGCTGGCCGCCTTCGAGGCGGTGGCGGCCAGCTTCCGCGCGCCGTAGGCGCAAAAAAAGGGACGGGGCGGCCGAGGCCGACCCCGCCCCCCAAGGCGATGGCTATTTCACTTCGCGGCTTTTGCGCAGCAGGTGGGTGAAGAAGGGGCTGGTGGCCATGGAGCCCGGCGCGGCCGAGGCCGGCCTGAACTCCGGGCGCAGCGCGCCCACGGCCGCCTTTTGCGGGGCCTTGGTGAACCGGCTCAGGCCGGCGCTGACCAGGAGCAGCGTTCCGGCCACCAGGTATGCCGCGTCGAAACTGCCGGTGGCCGCCACCACCATCTGCGACAGCTTGGGCAGGACGAAGCCGCCCACGCCCCAGGAGGTGAAGAGCAGGCCGTAGTTGACCCCGAAGTTCTTAAGGCCGAAGTAGTCCTTGGCCGCCGATGGGAACAACGAGAGGTTGGTGCCGTAGTTGAACCCGATCAGGCTGGCGGCGGCGACCACGAACCAGGCCTGGGCAGAGCCAACCAGGAGCAGGGCGAACATCACCAGGGCCTGCAGGCCCATCATCAGGAGCATGGTGCGGGTGCGGCCGATGCGGTCGGAGAGCAGGCCGGCCGCCACCCGGCCGCCGGCGTTGCCGATGGCCATCAGGGCCACCACGACCCAGGCCATGGCCCCCAGGCTTTGCTTGGCCATGCCGGCCACGTTGCCGATGATCATCAGGCCGGCCCCGGAGCCGATGGCGAACATGATCCAGAGCTTGTAGAAGGCGGCGGTCTTAAGCATCTCGCCGGGGGCGAAATCGCGCTGGTGAGTGGCCGCGTTCTGGCTGGGGGCGGGCGCGCCTTCGGGGCGGTAGCCGGCCGGGGGGTTGACCAGGCCCTGGGCCAGGCCGCAGACCACCAGCATGAAGGCCGCGCCGAAGATGAGCATGCTGGCGCTGAGCCCGAAGCTGGCGATGAGGAACTCCGACAGGGGCGCGATGTAGACCGAGGCCAGGCCGAAGCCGGCCACCACGATGCCGGCGATGAGCCCGGTCTTGGAGGGCGCGAACCACTTGATGGCCGGCGGGGTGGCCGAGGCGTAGCCGAAGCCCAGGCCCATGCCGGTGAGCACGCCGAAGCCCAGCACCCAGCTTATGAGCGAGTAGGACACCGAGCTCCACATCAGGCCCAGGCCGGTGAGGATGCCGCCGATGACCGCCGTGAGCCGCGGGCCAAGCTTGTCCTGCACCCGGCCGGCCAGGATCATGGTGGCGGCAAACGCCAGGCAGCAGACCGCGTAGGGGTCGTTGAGGTTGGCCAGGTCCCAGGTGAAGAGCCCGTCGTGGGCCTTGATGGAGGCGGCGATGGACTCCTTGAAGATGCTCCAGGTGTAGAGGATGCCCAGGGCCAGGTTGATGCCCAACCCGGCCAGGGTCACGCTCCAGCCCTTGTTCTGCGCTTGGCTCATGGTTTTCGCACCTTTGTCCCCGCTGGGGTGCTCGCGGCGGTCGCTGGCGGCTCAGCGCCCGCGTCTAAACGTGGTCGCAAGGGGCGTGCCAGGCTGGGGGCAAAATTATAATAATTCGGTATTACAGGCTATTCTCCCGAAAAGCCCGCGCCCGGCGGCTGGAAATTTCGCCAAGTGTAGAAGATTTTCCAGAGATGGATAGAAGAATTTCTAATCCTGGACGTCTGGGTGGGCCAGGCCCAGCTTTTTCTTGCGGTAGCGCAGGGTGTGATAGTTCATGCCCAAGAGCTGGGCCGCCCTGACGTCGCTGCCCTCGGCCAGCTCCAGGGCCTGGCGCAGGTAGTCCCGCTCCACGTCCTCCAGCACCGCGCCCAGGTCCAGGCCCTCCGGCCCCAGGGGCGGCAGGCCGCCGGCCGGTCCGCCGGCGGGCGCCATGGCCGACACGGGCGAGGCTTCCAGGCCCAGGTCCGTGGGCTGCAACTCCGGGCCGTGGCCGGCCAGCACCCCGCGCTCGATGGCCGCCTTTAGTTCGCGCACGTTGCCCCGCCAGGGGTGGGCCAGCAGCGCGGCCTCGGCCGCCGGAGCGATGCCGGTGAACGTCTTCGCGTACTTGTCCGCGAACTGGAGCAGGAAATGGCGGGCGATGGGCAGGATGTCCGAGCGCCGACGCTCCAGGGAGGGGACCTCGACCTTGAGCACCGCCAGGCGGTAGTAGAGGTCGCGGCGGAAGCCGCCCGCCTCGACCATGGCCGCCAGGTCGCGGTTGGTGGCCGAGACCACCCGCGCGTTGGCGCCGAGCTTCCTGGTGCCGCCCACCCGGTAGTATTCGCCGGAATCCAAAAAACGCAGCAGCTTGGCCTGGGCCTCGGCGCTCAGGTCGCCCACCTCGTCCAAAAAGAGCGTCCCGCCGGCCGCCTGCTCGATGAGCCCCGGCTTGCCGCCGGGCCGCGCGCCGCTGAAGGCCCCGGATTCATAGCCGAAAAGCTCGCTCTCGATCAGGTCTTTGGGGATGGAGGCGCAGTTGAGGCTGACGAAGGGGCCGTTGAAGTTGGGACTGTGGTAGTGGATGGCGCTGGCGATCAGCTCCTTGCCGGTGCCGGTCTCGCCCACGATCAAGACCGGCGCGTCCGGGCTCTGGGCCACCTGGCCCACGAACTGCCACAGGTCGGCCACCTCGCGGCTCTGGCCGATGAAGATGGGCAGGTTCTCCTGGATCAGCCGGGCCTGGAGGGCCTGCACCTCCTTGCGCAGGCGGATGGTCTCCAGGGCGTTGGCGATGGTCTTGCGCAGGCTGTCCATCTGCAAGGGCTTGACGAGGTAGTCGTAGGCCCCCTGCTTCATGGCCGCGATGACCGTCTCGGCGTCCTCGTAGGCGGTTATCATGATGAACAGCACCTGGGGGTGCTTTTGCCGGATGCGCGCCATGGCCTGCACCCCGCTCATGCCGGGCAGGCCGATGTCCATCAGGATAAGGTCCGGCGGGGCCTCGTCCACGGCGGGCAGGGCGTCCTCGGCGTTGGCGAAGGCCCGCACCTGGTACGAGGCCAGGGTGAGCAGGGCCGCGTCGCGGATGCTCTCCTCGTCGTCGACTACGTAGATCGAGTAGCGGATCATGCCCCACCCGCGCCGCGGACTAGCCGTGGCTGTCATAGCCCCAGTACACGATGGCCGGAATCTCCACCCGGAACTCGGCCCCGCCCCAGCGGCTGACGCCCACCTTGAGCGCGCCGCCGTGGTCGCTGACGATGCGGTGGCTCAGGCTCAGCCCAATGCCCGATCCTCCGCGCTTGATGGAGAAGAAGGGGTCGAATATCTTCTCGCGCAGATGAAGCGGCACGCCGGGGCCGGAATCGCCCACGCTGAGCACCAGGCGCTCGCCCTCCAGGGCCGCGGCCACCACCAGGCGTCTGTCGCCCGCGTGCTCGCGCAGGGCTTGGGCCGCGTTGGTAATGAGGTTCAGGAGCACCTGGCCGATGAGTTGGCGGTCGGCGTAGCAGAGCGGCAGGCCGGGCGTGAGGTCGCGCTCCAGGCTGATGCCGGCCTTGCGCAACGTGACCGCACTTAACTCCAGGGCCTCCTCCGCCACCTGGCCGACGTTCATCCAGCCCATCTTGGGGCTGCTGGGCTTGGAGAAATCCAGCACCCGCTTGATGACCGCCTCGATCTTGGCCGAGGCGTTTTTGATGTTCTCCAGCACCCGGTGGGCCTCGGCGGCGCGTTCGGGCTGGTCGATGAGCTCGGCCAGCGCGCTCAGGTAGAGGTTGATTCCCGAAAGCGGGTTGCGTATCTCGTGGGCCAGTCCGGCGGCCACCCGGCCCAGGGAGGCCATCTTCTCCTGGATGCCCAACAGGTGCTCCAGCTCCTTGGCCTTGGTGGTGTCCAGCCAGATGACCAGCAGCGCCGGGCCGCCCTGGAAATCGATCAGGTTGGCCCGGCAGAAGGCCCAGCGCAGGCCCTGGCCGCTGGGCATGCGGCCATAGGCGAAATAGCGCAGCTCGAACTCCACCCGGCCGCCCTGGGCCGCCACCGCGTCCACGCTCAGCCCGGCCAGGCGGGCCAGGTCCTCCGGCGGGGCGTCGCGGAAATCGGCGAAGCTGAAATCCGCCGGCAGCTCGCCCAGCAGGCGGTCGAACTCCGGGTTGCGGTAGACCACCCGGCCGCCTTGGAGGATGCAGATGCCCACCAGGGAGTGCTCCACCAGGTCGCGGAAGCGCTTCTCGCTCTGGCGCAGGGCCTCGTCCATCTCGCGGCGCTCGCTGACGTCCTCCAGCGAACCCAGCACCCCCACCACCCGGCCCTCGGCGTCGTGCAGCGGGATGCGGCTGGCCTCCATCCAGCGTCGGTCGCCGCCGGGTCCGGTCCATCGCTCCGGTTGGCGCAGCTCGATCCGGCCGCCCTCCATGGCCCTGGCGTCGGCCTGGCGCAGGGCGTGGGTTTGTTGCAGCCCCCAGCCCAGGTCAAAGTCGGTTTTGCCCTTGATCTGCTGGGGCGAGTCCACCCCGGCCAGGCGGGCGTAGTTCTGGTTGCAGCCCAGATAGCGATATTGGCCGTCCTTCCAGAACACGTACTGCGGGATGTTGTCGATGACCAGGCGCAGCATGGTGCGGCTGGCGCTCAAGTCCTCCAGGGCCTGCTGGCGGCGGGCCTCGGTGTCCAGGCCGTGCTTGATGATGTAGAGCGAAAGCAGGCAGATGGTGACCAGGATGGTGAGGCTGACCGCGGTGAGCTTGCTCAGCATGGCCGTGATCTCGGCCGCCACGTCCTCCACGTAGATGCCGGTGCCCACGATCCAGCCCCAGGGCTCGAAAAGCTGCACGTAGGAGATTTTCGGGACGATGCGTTGGGGATCGTCCATCCATTGCCACATGTAGCCCACGTAGCCCTGGCCCTGGGCCTGGGCCACCTCCACGAACTCCACGAAGATGCGCTTGCCCTCCGGGTCGCTGTAGGCGGAGATGTCGGCGCCCTCCAGGTCGGGACGGTAGGGGTGCATGACCATGCGCGGCTGGAGGTCGTTGATCCAGAAATAGTCCTTCAGGTCCTGGCCGTAGCGTTGGGCGCGCAAAAGCTCGCGGGCCTCTTGCTGGGCCTGGGCCAGGCCCAGCCTGCCCTGGCGGTGCAGATTCTCGTAATAGGCCAGGGAGTCGCAGGCGGTGCGGACCAGTTCGCGGATCATCTCGCGCTTGCGCTCCAGGCTGTTTTCCTTGAGCGCCGGCAGGATGATGGCGAAGGTGGCCAGGGAGAAAAGGATGACGGTGAGCAGGGCGGGCAGGATCAGGCGGATGCTGAGCGGCTGCCAAAGCCGCCGCCAGCCGATCTCCTGCCGGGCCATGGCCGGGTCTGGGATCATGCTCCGCCCCCCGATGGAGGCCGACGCCCGCCAGGCGTCCGCCTGTCTGGCAGCAAAGCACACCCCGGCCGCGATGGCAAGCCTGGCTTGCGGCCAAGGCCTCCGGACCCGGCCCGACGGGCTTCCGGTATGGGGCGAAGGCGCTTATACTGGGCGCGAACGGAATCCGGGCGCAACCGGCGGCGCGCGGCGCCGGGCAACGCGCAGGGGAGGGCGGACGTGAACGACGCGGCGATAGAGCGGATCGAGGACCTGGGCCGGGATGAGCTGGCCGAGTTTTTAGTGGAGATGCTGCACCGGAGCTGGATGCACTACGGCCTGTGGTTCAACAGCGCGGGTTTGCAGATGGAGCCGGACCGCTTCGGCCCGGCCGAGCGACGGGTGTTCAGGGCCGTGCTGGCCAACAACCTGCGCCGCCTGGGCCAGGTTTTCGGCTTCGCGGTGGACGAACGCGGGGTGCCGGCGCGGGTGGCGGCCATGGACCGGGCCGAACTGAGCGCGGCGGTCAAGGCCCTGGCCGTGAACTGGTACGCGGCCGACGGCATCTGGTTCCAGGCGCTGGAGGGCGTCTACGACATGGACCTGGCCAAGCGGGCCAACGACTCGGTCTGGGCGCGTTACGCCCCCTACGAGGCCCAACACATCCGCCTGTTCCTGGGCCTGCCCGCCCAGTGCGGCCTGGGCGGCCTGCGCGCGGCCCTGCCCCTGCGCTCGGCCGCCCTGCTAAACGCCTACGCCTATGAGTGGGAGCCGGACGGCTCGCTGGTCCTGCGAGTGGCCGACTGCCGCATCCAGGCCGCCCGCCGCCGGCGGGGCCTGCCCGACTATCCCTGCAAGTCCGCCGGACTGGTGGAGCAGGCCTTTTTCGCCCGCGCCCTGGATCCTCGCATCACCACCCAGTGCCTGGCCTGCCCGCCGGACGAGCACCCGGACCAGTGGTGCTGCGCCTGGCGCTTCGGCCTGGAGCCAGCGGCCTAGAACCGTTTCACTGCGGCCCCAGCAGGAAATTGGGCAACACGGTGGAGAACCAGGGCACCATGGCCAGGATGAACAGCGCCGCGATGTAGATAACCAAAGGCGGCGCGATGGCCCGCGAGACCTGCACGAAGTCCAGGCGGGTGATGGCCTGGGCGGTGTAGAGCAACAACCCCAGGGGCGGGGTGATGTAGCCGATGCCCAGGCCCACCGTGAACAAAAGGCAATAGTGGATGGGGTCCACGCCCAGTTGGCCGGCGATGGGCATCATGATGGGCGCCAGGATCATGATGGCCCCGATCTGATCCATGAAGGTGCCGATGATCAGGAGCACCAGGCAGGTGAAGATCAAGTAGCTCCACTGGTTCGGGATGTAGGCCATCGACACTTCGAGTATCTTCTGGGGAATCTCGCGCAGGACGATGTATTCGGAGATCACGCCGGCCCCGGAGACGGTGATGACCAGCGCCCCGCTGACCATGCCGGAGGAGATGAACAGGTCCCGGAGATCCTTCAGGCTCACGGCGCGGTAGACGAGCATCTCCACCGCCAGCACCAGGGCGCAGGAGACCACCGAGGCTTCGGTGATGGTGAAGGCGCCGGAATAGATGCCGCCGAAAAGGATGGCGATGATGAGCAGGGGGAAAAAGGCCTGGCCGGCGGCCTTGAGCAACCCGGCCGGGTCGAAGGGCTCCAGGGCCTGCTCGCCGCCCAGGCCCTTGCGCCGGGCCTCCCACCAGGCGTAGAGCGAGAGCATGGCCATGATCAGCACGCCGGGCAGATAGCCGGCGGCGAAAAGGCGCACCACGGATTCGCCGGCGGTGAGCGCGCAGATGATCATGATGATGCTGGGCGGGATGATGATGCCCAGGATGGCGGCGCTGGTCACCAGCCCCACCGAGAAGGCCTTGGGGTAGTGGTATTTCTCCATGTGGGGGAACATCACGCCCCCGATGGTGACCACGGTGGAGATGGACGAGCCGCTGATGGCCCCGAAGACGCCCGAAGACATCACGGCGGTGATGCCCAGGCCGCCGGGCAGCCAGGAAACGCACTTCCAGGCCAGGTTCACCAGGCGGGTCGCCGACTGACCGCGCACCATGACCGCGCCCAGCAGGATGAAGAAGGGGATGCTGAGCAGGGAGAAGTTGTCCAGCTTCTTCAGCATGGTCTGGGCCACGAAACTGAAGTCCAGGTCGGTGAATATCCATAGGCCCAGTACGCCGGTGAGGTACAGGCAGATGTAGATGGGCACGCGCATGAGCAAGAGCGCGAACAGGATGGCCAGGATGAACAGGGCTTCCATGGCTCACCTGCCTTCCTTCCGCCGCCATCCGGCGGCCAGCTTGACCAGCGCCTCCAGCGAGCGCAGGGCCAGGAGCAGGCCGAACATGGGCAGCATGCCGGCGACGACGCTGTTGGGGATTTGCAGGATGGGGGTGACGGTCTCCATCTCGATCTCGATCTGCATGAAATTCCAGCCGGCGTAGATGAAGGTGAGGCTCACCGCCAGACGCATCAGGTGCAGCAGCAGATCCAGGCCCGGGCGCAGGCCCGGCAGGGCCTCGTAGAGTGCGTCCACCTTCAGCTCCAGGTTGGTCTTGACCGCGGCGCTGGCCCCCAGGAAGGTCATGAGCATGAACAGGTAGGTGGTGAGCTCGTCGGGCCAGGTCAGGGGCCGCCGGAAGACGTAGCGCGTGGTCACGCTGATGCTCAGCGCCACCAGGCTGCCCGCGAAGCATGCCAGGATGCCCCAACGTTCCAGGCGCTCCAGAATCGCGCTCAAGGCTTGCATCTTATTTCTCCTAGCAGGCGGGAGATTCCGGCGCGCCTCGGAGGCCCGGCGGGGCCGGGAGGCCGCCCGGCTCCTGGCGGAGCCGCCCGCCGTCGGCGGACGGCTCCGGGCGCGGGGGATGGTCGCCTAGTTTTCCGGGATCTGGGCCGCGAAGCTGGTGACCTGCTCCAGCCAGTCCTTGCCCACCTCCGGCTCGAACTCCTTCCAGACCTTGCGCTGGGCCTCGCGGAACTTCTTCATCTCCTCCGGCGACAGCTCCAGCACGCTGACGCCCTTGGCCTTGAGCTGCTCGGCCGAAACCTTGGTCAGCTCCATGCTGGCCTGATGGGCCTTGGCCATATCGGCGTCGATGATCTTGGCCATGCCGGCGCGGGTCGCCGGGTCCAGGCCGTTCCACCACTTGTCGTTGACCATGAAGAAGAACAGGCCGATCATGTGCTTGGTGCGGGTGAAGTTCTTGCAGACGTCGGCCAGGCGCAGGCGGGTGACGTTCTCGGTCTGGTCGGTGCCGTCCACCACGCCCTGCTTCAGCGCCGGGATGACGTCGCCCCAGGCCATGGGCACCGGGTTGACGCCCAGGGCGTTCCAGAAGGCCAGCGGATAGCGGGCCTGGGTGGTGCGCATCTTGAAGCTCTTGAGCTGGTCAAGGCTTTCCACCGGCCGGGTGGTGGCGAAGCCGTAGGAGCCGAAATAGCACATGTCCAGCACCAGCAGGCCCTTTTCCTTGAGGCTGTTGAACAGGGTGTCGCGCAGGGCCGGCGTTTTCTGGAAAGCCTCCCACTTGGCGTAGGAATCCATGCAGTAGGCCAGGGTGCTGATGCCGAACTTGGGGTCCAGCTCCGGGGCGTAATTGCCGGTGCAGTAGGCGCCTTGCAGGAGGCCCATGCGCACCTTCTTGACGATCTCGATCTCGTTGCCCATCTGGCCGGAATGGAAGAATTTGGCCTTCACCTTGTCGCCCATCTGGGAGTTGAGGTCCTGCTCGATCCACACCCCGGATTCGGGGCCGGGCTCGATGGGGTTGATGAAGTGGGCGAACTTGAACTCCACCTGCTCGGCCATGGCGACCGGGGAGAAAAGGCAGAGGCAAAGCAGGGCCAGCATGGCCACGGCGTGGCGTTTCATCTCGTCTCCTTTCGCTTGGTTGGCGTCAAAAATCTTGGCTTGCGGCATGGCCGCCGCGTCCAGGGCGGACGCCCAGGCGGCCGCGACCGGAAATCAGACGTTGCGCTCGCGCCCCCGCCAGTATTCGTCGCGCAGCAGGCGCTTGAGAATCTTGCCGGTGGCGCTCTTGGGCAAGGCCTCGCGGAACTCGATGGTGCGGGGCTTCTTGTAGCTGGCCAGGTTGGCCTTGCAGAAGGCGATGAGCTCCTCGGACGTGGCCGCCATGCCGGGCTTTAGCACTACCACGGCCTTGACCGATTCGCCCCAGTGGGGATCGGGCACGCCGATGACGCTGACCTCCAGCACCGAGGGGTGGCCGTAGAGCGTCTCCTCCACCTCGCGGGGATAGATATTCTTGCCGCCGCTGATGATCATGTCGTTCTTGCGGTCCACGATGTATACAAAGCCCTCCGCGTCGCGGCGGGCGAAATCGCCGGTGTGCAGCCAGCCGCCGGATAGCAGCTTTTCCGTTTCCGCCGGCAGCTCCCAGTAACCCTGGGTCATGGCCTCGGCGCGCACGGTGAGCTCCCCCACCTCGCCCACCGGCGCCTCGCGGCCCTGGGCGTCCACCAGGCGGGTTTCGAACAACAGCGAGGGCTGACCGCAGGAGGCCAGGCGGCCGAGGTCCTCGGCCAGGGCCTGGCGGTGGTCCTCCGGCCGCAGCACGGTGGTCATGGGGCCGGTCTCGGTCTGGCCGTAGAACTGCATGAAGCCGCACTTGAAACGCGCCAGGGCCAGCTTCAGGAGCTCCACCGGCATGGGGGCCGCGGCGTAGAGGATCAGGCGCAGGGCGCTGAGGTCGTAAGCCTCGATGTCCTTTTCCTGCAGCATGCTGTTGATCATGGTGGGCACGAACTGGCAGATGGTGACGCGGTGCCTGGCCAAAAGCCCCAGCACCTCGGCGGCGTTGAAGCTGCCCTCCCGGCGGATGACGATGGTGTTGCCGCGCAGCAGATGGCAGAAGCGGTCCTCCAGGGTGACATGGAAAAAGGGGAAGAGCAGCAGCACCCGATCTTCGGGCATGAGGCCCAACTCCACCGCCCCGGCCAGGGCGTTCAGGCAGTTGTGGCGGTGGGTGCGCATGGCCCCCTTGGGCCGGCCGGTGGTGCCGGAGGTGAGAAAGATGCTCATGAGGTCGTTTTCCTCGACGGCGACCTCCGGCTCACGCTCGGTTTGCTTGGCCAGCAGTTGCCCATAATCCAGGTGGGCGGAGTCGGCGGCCGGACCCAGGCGCACGGCCTTTTCCAGCGAGGGCGTGCGCTCCATGACCTTGGCCACCATGGCGGCGAACTCGGCCTGATAGAAGATGAAGCGGGGGCGGACGTAGGCCAGGTCGCGGGCCAGTTCCTGCTCGCGCAGCAGGTTGTTGACCGGCACCAGCACCCCGCCGGTTTTGCACAGGGCCAGATAGATTTCGTAGAACTCGATGCAGTTGTGGGTGAAAACCGCCACCCGGTCGCCTTTGGCGAGCGACATTGCCAGCAGGGCGTGGGCCAGGCGGTTCACGCGCCGGTTGAGCTGGCCATAGGTGAGGGATTGCTCCTCCAAGATCAGGGCGGTCTTGTCCGGCGTGCGTCCCGCGGTCCTGCGTAAGATGTCTCCCATGGTCATGGCGTAGGCTCCTGGTGGTTGGCTGGCCCAATCATCCGGGATCGCCGCCGGGCAAGGAGGCGAGGCGGTCCGAGGCGCGGAGCGTGCTCAGGGCGGGCGCGGCGGGCGCGCCTGCCGGCCGCGCGGCGGCGGTCGTCGGGTCCAGGGAGGGAAGCCGCAAGCGGGAGAGCGCATGGCATCTTCACGCCTTTATAAGTTATTATTAAATAGTTTATATATAAATTATAAAGAAGCTGTCAACCACTTTCGGAACACCATTCGGATTTTCGGGCCGGCCAGGCCTGGCGCGCCGATTTAACCGGCGGGACGCGCCCCCATCACGTGGCTCCCGAAGCCTAACGCGCGCGGGGCCTGACCTGTAAGCATGCCCACTTCAGGCAGGAGCCTGCGCCGGGCCGGGGCCTGGATCTCCCGCGGCGGGTGCGTTGAGCGTCGCTGACGGGAAGGCGGGAGTTGAAGCGGGTTCTATAACCAGTGGATGCGGGGCCGGCGGACCGCGGAGGCAGCAAGTTGGGCCGCCGGAAGCCACTTCTAATATAATAAATAAAAACAATGTGTAAGCTGTTAAGCCCATGTCGCAGGGCGCGACCCTCAAAAAACTTGACATATTAACTTTTAACATATATACAAATTACAAACTAACCAAACCGGGTGGCATGAGGAGACTCCATATGGGACTGAGGGATCAATTGGCCGAGATCGTAGGATCGGCGCAGGTGGACGACAGTCCGGCGGTGCTGGCCGCCTACACCCGCGACCACAGCCTGCTCACCGCCCAGGGTCCGCCCGACGCGGTGGTCTGGCCCCAGGACGCCCAACAGGTGCAGCGGGTGGTGCAGTTGGCCAACGAGCTGAAGATGCCGGTGATTCCGGTCAGCTCCGGCCAACATTTCCATGGCAGCACCCTGCCCAAGATGGGCGGCGTCATCATGGACCTGCGGCGCATGAACCGCATCCTGGACGTGGACCTGCCCGACCGCCTGCTGCGCGTCGAGCCGGGCGTCACCTGGGCCCAGATCCAGGCCGAACTGGCCAAGCTGGGCCAGCGCATGGTCATGCCGCTGATGCCCCTGGCCGACGGCTCGGTGGTGGCCAGCCTGCTGGAGCGCGAGCCCCCCACCAACCCCCGCTTTGAGTACGGCGAGCCCATGACCTCCACCGAGGTGGTTTGGGGCTCCGGCATGCGTTTCCGCACCGGCTCGGCCAGCGCGCCGGGTTTCCCGGAAAAGGCCGACTCCAAGGGCGGCAACCCCGAAGGTCCGGGCACCAACTGGTACCGTTTCCTGCAGGGGGCCGAGGGCACCATGGGCGTGGTCACCTGGGCCATCGTCAAGTGCGAGTACCTGCCGGTGCTGGACCAGGCCTACTTCATCACCTTCGACCACATGTCCCAGGCCATCGAGCCGCTCTATCAGATGCAGCGGCGCATGATCGGCAACGAGTGTTTCCTGCTCAACCGCCAGGTGGGCGCGCTGATCTTCGACGACGGCCAGCCCGGCGGCTACGAGGCCCTGAAGCGCCAACTGCCGCCCTGGTTCGTGGTGATGGTGCTCTCCGGCCCGCCGCGCATGCCGGAAAAAAAGCTGGCCTACGAAAAGGCCGCCCTGGACGAGATCGCAGCCTCCCTGCCCCAGGTCAAACGCATCGACGACAGCCTGGCCGGCGCGCCGGGCCTGGAGCGGCGGCTGCCCGGCATGCTGCGCAAACCCTGGCCGGCCGAGCGCGCCTGGTTCAAGCACGCGCTCAAGGGCGACTGCGAGGACCTGCTGTGCATCGCCAAGATGGAGCAGGCCCCGGCCTTCGCCGAGACCGTGTTCACCGTCGCCGGCCTGCACGGTTATGACGTGAACGAGCTGGGCGTCTATCTACAGCCCATCGAGCAGGGCCGCGCCTGCCACCTGGAGTTCCAGTTCTACTACGACCCGGCCCAGGCCGGCGCGCGCGAGCGGATCAAGGCCATGTACCTGGACGCGGCCAGGCGGCTGTTCAAGCAGGGGGCCTTCTTCTCGCGGCCCTACGCCCTGCTCTCGCCCATGGTCTACGAGCACGCCAGGGGCTACACCAACACCATCACCAAGGTGAAGGAGGTGTTGGACCCCAATTACATCATGTGCCCCGGCAACGTCTGTTTCTAAAGGAGGCGGCGTGATGATCGTTCCAGGGTCGCTGGAACTCAAGGACTACATGTACGAGATGCGGCGCTGCATGCGCTGCGCCAGTTGCAAATGGCTGGATCACATCTACATGCCCGACAACCGCTTCGTCTACCGCTGCCCCAGCTACGCCAAGTACTACTTCTCCAAGGTGGCTTACGGCCGCTTGAAGCTGGGCCTGGCCCTTTGCGAGGACCGCCTGGGCGACACGCCGGGCATGCAAGACATGGTCTTCCAGTGCCTGATGTGCGGGGCCTGCGATTCGGGCTGCAAGCGCAACCTCGATCTGGAGATCACGCATTCGCTGGAGGCGCTGCGCGGCCGCCTGGCCGCCGATGGCCGTTTCCCGGCCGCCCACCAGCGTATGATCGACAACCTGGCCCGCACCGGCAACCGCTTCGGCGCGCCGGCCAAGGACCGCGCCGCCTGGCAGCCCCGGCACGCCCAGGCCCAGAGCGACACCGTCTATTTCGCCGGCTGCGGCGCGTCCTATCAGGACAAGGGCCTGGCACAGTCCACCGACAAGATCCTGGGCGCCCTGGGCGGCTACATGCTGCTGCCGGGCGAATCCTGCTGCGGCCATCCGCTCTTCGCCATGGGCCACTACGACGCCTTCCGCCAGCGGATGGAGGCCAACCTCAATGCCATCAAGGCCAGCGGGGCCAAGCGCCTGGTGACCGCCTGCGCCGAGTGCTACAAGACCTGGAAGGTCGACTATCCCCGCCTGCTCAAAATCGACACCAAGGACCTGCCCTTCCAGGTGCTGCACGTCACCGAGCTGGTGGCCCCGGCCGTCAAGCTGGGCGATCTGAAGCTCTCCGGCCGCCTGGACCTCAAGCTGGCCTGGCACGACCCCTGCAATCTGGGGCGCATGTCCGAGCCTTACACCCATTGGGAGGGCGGCCGCGGCCAGTGGGGCTGCCTGGAGCCCGGCGACGGCTTCAAGGCCAAGCAGTTCAACCGCGGCACCGCCGGGGTCTACGAGGCCCCGCGCGAAATCCTGGCCGCCATCCCCGGCGTTCAGGTGCTGGAGCTCAAGCGCCACCACGAGTTTTCCTGGTGCTGCGGCGGCCACGCCGGCGTGCCGGAGGCCTATCCCGACCTGGCGGCCTACGCGGTGGAAGAGCGGCTGGAGGAGGTCAAGGCGGTGGGGGCCGAGGCCCTGGTCAGCGCCTGCCCCTATTGCAAGCAGCAGTTCCAGGCCGGCCTGAAAGGGCGCGACCACCAGGTGCCGGTGTTCGACATCACCGAGCTGATCGCCCAGGCCCTCTAGGCGAGAAAGGATGCGGCCCATGCCCAAAGTCACCGAAAAGGTATCCAGGGCGGCCATCAACGCCCTGACCAGCATCGTGGGGCCGGAGTGGATCAGCGACGATCCCTCCATCACCGAGAGCTACGTCAAGGGCGGCGAGATCCACGATTGCATCTACCAGCGCGGCCAGCAGCCTCCCGGCGTGGTGGTGATGCCCAAGAACACCGACGAGGTGCAGAGGATCGTCAAGGTCTGCTACCGTTACCACTTGCCCTACACCCCCATCGGGGCCTTCTGGGGCGTGCATTGCGGCGGCAAGGTGCCCTTCCACGTCTCCATCGACCTGTCGCGCATGCGGGGCCTGGACTGGGACGAGAAGCACATGGTGGCCATCGTGGAGCCGGGGCTGATCCATTCGCCCCTGCAGGCCGAGGCCCAGGAGCGCGGGCTTTACACCATGACCCCCGGCGGCGGCTCCCAGGCCGCGGTCATCGGCAACATGCTCACCTGCAACTACTCGCCGCTCAATTATCGCCTGGGCCTGGCCACCCGCCGCATCCTGGGCGTGGAGTGGGTGCTGCCCGACGGCCAGGTGATCCGCCTGGGCTCGCTCAGCAACTCCGACGACCCCTACTGGGGCGAGGGGCCGGGGCCGGACCTGCGCGGCCTGTTGCGCGGCTACCTGGGCTGGTGGGGCAAGGTGGGCATCGTGACCAAGATGGCCATCAAGATGCACCCCCTGTTCCTGCCGGAGCGCATGCAGCCGGTGGAGCGGGGCATGCAGAGCACCCTGGAATTCCCCGCCAACCGCATCAAGTGGTACAACTTCCGCATGCCCAGCGAGGAGGCCATGCGCAAGGCCATGCGCGAGATCGCCCGGTGCGAGATCGGCGCGGCGGTGATGCGGGTGCCCACCATCTGGCGCTACCGCGGCAAGTCGGTGAGCCGCGAGGACTTTTGGAGCAAGTGGGGGCCGGACGAGCAGAAGATCCGCGACGGCCGGGCCACCTCCTCGGTCTGCCGGGTGCTCTTGATCGGCTACACCAGCGAGGCCCAGCTCCAGTATGAGGAAGAGATCCTCATGGAGATCATGAACGAGCTGGGCGCGGACCTGGGCCGGACCAAGCAGTCGGACCAGTCCTGGATCAAGAACGCCGACAGCGCCGGCATGTGGTGGCCGGCCGGCGGCTACGTCTCGGTGGAATTCGTGGTGGAGACCCTGGAGCATTCCTTCGCCCGCGGCAAGACCCTGCTCAAGGAGAAGGAGAGCAAGTTCACCCCGCCCCTGGTGGACGAGTACGGCGAGGAGGGCTGGATCCAGATGACCGACATGGGTCACACCAGCTACTTCGAGTTCCTGATCCAATGGGACCCGGAGCACCCTCTGGGCAAGTACAAGTCCGGCGAGTACAAGGCCTGGGAGCACTGGGTGGCCAGCCAGCGCACGGCCATCGACCACGGCCAGTACACCGCCAACATCGGCTCGCTCAGCGTGATGGGCCTCACCGGCCCGGCCTTTGGGCCCAACTACGGTGAAATCTATGACAAGGTGCGCCAGGCCGTGGACCCCAAGGACATCTCCAACCCGCCGCTGGACCTGCACGACCGGGTGATCGAGGAGTTCGCGCCCCAGTGGATGGAGGAGTATGACTTCAAGCCCTGGACCGAGCTGATGCACGGCGGCAAGGAATGGTGGAAGGTGCTCACCAGCCGAGGCTACAAGTGGCGCGACTGCCTGCCCGACTGGTACTGGGAGCGCGACGACAAGGAAATAGGCTGAGACGACGCAACCTACCCGAACGCCTCCGCCGGCCGCGGACCAACCCCCGCGGCCGGCGGAGCGCGGCAAGCACGAGGATGCGGCGGCCTGGCGGCGGACATGGCTGAGATTCTGCTCATCGACACCAACACCACGCCGTTCAATGAGGCCTTCCCGGTCTATCCCATCGGGCTGGACTATCTGCAAGGCGCGCTGGCGGCGGCCGGCCTGGGCCAGGCCCGCGTCCTGGATCTGGCCCGCCTGGGCGGCCGCCGGGACGGCCTGGACCTGGCCGAACGGCGGGCGCGCAGCCTGGAGCTGCTGGGGAGCGCGCTCGCCGCTCGCCATTGGGACGTGGTGGGGCTCAGCCTGCGCAACCTCGACTCCACCTATCCGGTGGGCGAGGGCGAGGCCGGCCTGCACCACTACCTGCCTGAACTCAAGCAATACTGCGACTGCGTGGCCGCCCACGCCGGTCGGGACACCCAGGTCGTGCTGGGCGGCACCGGGTTTTCCATCATGCCCCAGGCCTTTCTGGCCGGCCGGCCCCTGAATTGGCGCGGCGTGGTGGGGCCGGGCGAGACGGCCATGGTGGAGCTGGTGGCCGAACTGGCCGCCGGGCGCACCCCGCCGCGCCTGGCGCGCGGCCGGGCCGGGGCCATGGGCGGCCTGCAAAACCGCGCCCTGCTCGCGGCCTACCTGGACCTGCCCCAGGGCGAGGGTTCTTTCGGCCTGCGCACCAAGACCGGCTGCGGCCAGGCCTGCGGCTACTGCCCCTATCCGGTCGTCAACGGCCCCGGCCAGGCCCTCAAGCCGCCGGAGGCCGTGGTGGACGAGGTGCGACTGCTGGCCGAGGTCCACGCGGCCCATCCGGCCCGGCCGCCTTTACGCTTCATGTTCGCCGACGACATCTTCAACCGCCCCCTGAGCCACGCCAAGGCGGTGCTGCGGGCCCTGCTGGCGGCCGATTTGCGTCCGGCCTCCTGGCACGCCTACCTGGACCCTGCCAGCCTGGACGAGGAGTTTTTCGATCTGGCCTGCCAGAGTCGGGGTTGGCGGGCCGCCGCCGGCCAGCCCTTGATGTTCTTCCCCATGGACATCGAGAGCGGTTCGGAGCGCATGCTGAAGGCATTGGGCAAGCCATATCGCCAGGAAGAGCTGTTGGCCGCGGCCGATGCCTATCGCCGGGTGAGCCGGCGCTGGGTCGCCTCTGGCGAACTGACCGGGGCGGCGCTGGGCTTCCACCTGCTGCTGGGCTATCCCGGCGAGGACGAGCGGAGCGTGCGCGAGAGCTGCGAGCTGATAAACCAGGCCCGGCCGGAGCAGATCGCGGTGCAGATGGGGGTGCGGGTCTATCCGGGCACGCCCCTGGCCCGCCGGGTGCGGGGCGAGCTCTGGCAGGACGAGGCCGACCTGGAGCGGCCGGTTTTCGCGCGCATCGACCCGGAGCGAGTGCTGGGCTGGCTGCGCGCCCACCTGGACCCGGCCTACGACCGCCTGGCCCGGCGGGGGCAGATGCTGATGATCGGCCGCTCCGGGGCCTGAGGGCCGGCCGCGTCCGCGCGGAGCATTCCGGGCCGGCCGGCCAAATTTCGAAACCAAAGAAGGATGCGGCATGGACTTCGAACTGAGCGAGGAGCAAAGGCTCATCCAGGACATGGCCTACAAGTTCGCGGTCAACGAGATCGCGCCCCAGGCCAAGGAGCACGACCGGGCGGAGAAATATCCCCGCGCGATAGTGCAAAAGGCCGCCGGGCTGGGCCTGGTGGGGCCGACCATCCCGGAGCAGTACGGCGGGGCGGGCTATGGCTTCCTGGAGCACGCGTTGATCGTGGAGCAGATGGCGCGGGTGGATCTGGGCATCACCCAGGCCATCGAATCGGCCGCCTTTGGTTCGCAGAACATCGTTTTCTTCGGCAGCGAGGAGCAGAAACAGAAATATCTGCCGCCCCTGGCCGAGGGCCGGGCGGTGGCGGCCGGGGCCTACACCGAGCCCGACGCCGGCACCGACGTCACCGCCGTGCGCACCAGGGCCGTGCGCGAGGGCGAGGAATGGGTCATCACCGGCAACAAGATGTTCATCACCAACGGCACCATCTGCGACTACATGGCCGTGCTCTGCCTGACCGATCCCCAGGCCGCATCCATCCACCATCGCCACAGCCTGATCATCGTGGAGTCGGACCGGCCGGGCCTCGTGGCCAAGCCCATCAAGGGCAAGATGGGCCTTAGGGCCAGCGACACCGCCGAGGTGGCCCTGGACGGGGTGCGGGTGCCCTACGCGAACCTGATCGGCCAGCAAGGCCAGGGCTTCAAGCAGCTCATGCGATTTTTCGACGCCACCCGCACCGTGGTGGCGGCCCAGGGCGTGGGCCTGGCCCAGGGCGCGTTGGACCTGGCCATCAGCTATGCCAAGGAGCGCGTCACCTTCGGCCGGCCGCTGATCAGCAACCAGGCCTTGCAGTTCACCCTGGCCGAGATGGCCACCCGCATCGAGCTGGCCCGCCTGGCCACCTATCGCGCGGCCTGGCTGGTGGACCAGGGACGGTCCGACCCCATGCAGAACTCCATCGCCAAGTATTACGCCGGCCAGACCGCGGTCTGGGTCTGCGACCAGGCCCTGCAGATGCACGGCGGCTACGGCTACATCGACGAATACGACATCCAGCGCTTCTACCGCGACGCCAAGATCCTGGAAATCTACGAGGGCACCAGGGAGGCGGAGAAGATGGTCATCGCCAAGCGACTGATGTAGGCCGGGCCGTGGCCGGACGGGCGGAGGAGGCGCGGGGGACGCCGGGGCGCGGGGTTGGGGAGCGGGACGAGGCCTCCGGCGCCGGGGTGCGCATGGAGGTCTACGGCGAGGAGATCGTGGAGCGGCGGGTGCGCCGCACCAACAAAGTGGGACGGGTCTACCTGCCCCTGGAATGGGTGGGCAAGCGGATCAAGGTCATACGGGTGGCCTAGAGGGCCGCGGCCGGCCGGGGCCGGGCGGGCGCGTAGCGCCTGGCTATCGTTCATTATAGAGAACGATAGCCGGTCAGGCGCGGCCGGAGACGGCGCGGCGGCCGGCCAGGCCGGCCTGAGGGGGCATGCCACCAAAAAACTTGTATATCGAAAAGTTACCATGTAAGATAATGCCATGGTGATAAGGTAGGACTCCTAACCACGAGGAGCTAGGTCGAGATGGGCAAGCAAAACATGGACATTATAGTGAACGGAGTTGGTTACCAGGTGGCGGTGCATCCCTGGCAGACCCTGGCCGAGGTGCTGCGCGACGAGCTGAACCTGACCGGCACCAAGGTCGGCTGCAACCAAGGCGATTGCGGGGCCTGCACCGTGCTCATGGAGGGCCGCTCGGTCAGCTCCTGCCTGACCCTGGCCCTGGAGGCCCGCGGACGCGAGATCACCACCATCGAGGGCCTGGCCAAGGGCCCCGGCGAGCTGCACCCCATCCAGCAGGCCTTCGTGGACAAGCAGGCCGTGCAGTGCGGCTTCTGCTCGGCCGGCATGATCCTGAGCGCCAAGCACCTGCTGGACCGCAACCCGCACCCCAGCCAGGACGAGATCCGCCAGGGGCTATCCGGCAACCTCTGCCGCTGCACCGGCTACGTCAAGATCGTCGAGGCCATCGGCGACGCCGCCGATCGCCTGGCCGCCGCCGGCGGCAAGGAGGCCTGAGCCATGCCGGGCGCCCATTTCAGCCTGCACCAGCCAGCCAGCCTGGCCGAGGCCATGGACCTGCTGTCCGCCCACCGCTCCAGCGTGCGCCTTTTGGCTGGCGGCACCGACCTGGTGCCCAAGCTCAAGGCGGGCGCGCTGGCCGCCCAACACCTGGTTTCCCTGCGCTGGATACCCGGCCTGGACGAGGTGCGCTTCTCGCCAAAAGAGGGCCTGGTCATCGGCGGCGCGGCCCGCCTGGTCCAGGTGGCCGACCTGCCAGAGGCGCGCGCGCTTTATCCGGCCCTGGCCCAGGCCTGCTCGGTGATGGCCACCACCCAGATCCGCAACATGGGCAGCGTGGCCGGCAACATCGCCAACGCCGCCCCCAGCGCCGACACCGCCGCGCCGCTTCTGATTTATGACGCCGAGGTGGAGGCGGTCAGCCGCCAGGGCGGCCGTCGCATCGCTATGGCCGATTTCTTCGCCGGCCCGGGCCTGAGCGTGCTGGAGCCGGGCGAGATCATCGTGGCGGTGCGGGCGCCAGCCCCCCGGCCAGGCAGCGCCTCGCAGTATCTGCGCCTGTCGGCCCGCAGCCAGGTGGACATCGCGGCCGTGGGCGTGGCCGGCCTGGTGGTACTGGGGCCGGACGGCCGGGTGGCCCACTGCCGCCTGGCTTTGTCGGCGGTGGCGCCCACCCCCCTGCGCTGCCGCCAGGCCGAGGATTTGCTGATCGGCCAGGCCCCGGAGCCGAAGCTGCTGGACCAGGCGGCGGCCGCGGCGGCGGCCATCTGCTGCCCCATCGACGACGTCCGGGCCAGCGCCGCCTATCGCCTGGCCATGGCGGAGGTTCTCGCCCGGCGGGTGCTGAGGCACTGCGTGGAGCGGGCGCAAGGAGGTGTTGAGTGAAAAACCCCAAGTTGATCGGCCAAAGCGTCGCGCGCATAGACGCTCCCCTGAAGGTCACCGGCCGGGCCATCTACACCGACGACCTCAAGCTGCCCGGCATGCTCCACGGCAAGCTGTTGCGCAGCCCCCTGCCCCACGCCCTGATCAAGCGCATCGACGTGAGCAAGGCCAGGGCCCTGCCCGGCGTGATGGACGTGGTCACCGGGGCGGACACCCCCCAGGTGAAGTACGGCAACTGGCGGCTGGTGCCGGAGAGCCAGGACGAGCTGCCCCTGGCCGTGGACAAGGTGCGCTTCGTGGGCGACGAGGTGGCGGCCGTGGCCGCCATCGACGCCGAGACGGCCGAGCGGGCCTTGGCCCTGATCGAGGTGGAGTACGAGGAGTTGCCGGCGGTGTACACGGTGGAGGACGCCACCGCCGAGGGCGCGCCGCTGGTCCACGCGGCCAGCCAGGGCAACGTCAGCCTGGTGCGCAAGATCGACTACGGCGACCTGGAGGGCATGTTCCAGAAGGCCGACTACGTGCGCGAGGACACCTTCCGGGTCCACGCGGTGCAACACGCCTACCTGGAGCCCTGCGCCTCGCTGGCCCAGGCCGAGGAGGGCGGCCGGGTTAGCCTGTGGACCAGCACCCAGACCCCCTACATCGTGCAGTGCCTGTTGGCCAGCACCCTGGGCATCCCGGAAAACCACGTGCGGGTGATGAAGGTGATGGTGGGCGGCGGCTTCGGCGGCAAGATGGAGCTGCGGCCCTGGGAGTTCTGCGCGGCCTTCATGGCCCTGCGCACCGGCCGGCCGGTGAAGTTCACCCTGACCCGCACCGACGAGCTGGCCTATGGCCGCCGCCGCCACGGCATGACGCTTTATTCCAAGATCGGCTTCAGCCGGGACGGCAAGCTGTTGGCCAAGGACTTCCAGGTGATGCTGGACGGCGGGGCCTACAACGCCATGGGACCCACCGCCACCTTCCTGTGCGGCACCTTCGGCAACATGGCCTACCGCCTGCCGGCCTACCGCTACTTCGGCCGCCACGTCTACACCAACAAGCCGCCGGCCTCGGCCATGCGCGGTTTTGGCGCGCCCCAGGCCTACTTCGCCATGGAGACCCAATTCAACATGGCCGCCGAGGAGCTGGGCATCGACCCCATCGAGCTGCGCATCATCAACGCCATGGAGGAGGGCGACGTCATCCCGGAGGTGGCCACGGTCTCCACCTGCGGGTTCAAGGAGAGCCTCAAGAAGGTGCGCGAAATCAGCGGCTGGGACGAAAAGCGCAAGAATCCCCAGCCCGGGCGCGGCCTGGGCGTCAGCGCCTACAGCTTCATTAGCGGCGGCGTGTTCAATTGGTTTAACACAAAGTACAACTTCAGCGCGGCCGAGGTGCGGGTTTTCGAGGACGGCACCGCCCATCTGCTCACCATGGCCTGCGACATCGGCCAGGGGCCGGACACGGTGCTGCGCCAGATCCTGGCCGCCGACCTGGGCATCGGCATCGACAAGGTGCGGCTCACGTCCATGGACACCGCCGTGACCCCCAAGGCCGACCTGGGCTCCTGGGGCAGCCGGGTCACCCTGATGAACGGCAACGCCATCCTGGACGCCACCCGCAAGATCAAGGAAATGCTGGTCCCGGTGCTGTTCAGCCAGTTCGACCTCAACCAGATCCATGAACTGGCCTTCGAGGACGACCACATTTTCGTGAAATCCAACCCCAAGAAGCGCATGTCCTTCGCCGAGTGCGTGTACAAGGCCCTGCGGGGCCGGCGGGGCGAGCCGCTCACCGCCCAGGGCTTCTACACCCCCCGCGGCAAGGGGCTAGTGAGCCCGGCCTTCTCCTTCGGGGCCCAGGTGGCCGAGGTCACGGTGGACCAGGAGACCGGCCTGGTCAGGGTGGACAAGATCTACACCGGCCACGACTGCGGGGTGCCCATCAACAAGGCCGCGGTGGAGGGGCAGTTGGAGGGAGCCATCCAGATGGGCCTGGGCTACACCCTGAGCGAGCAGTTCGTGATGAAGGACGGCCGCACGCTCAACACCAGCTTTTTGGACTACAAGATGCCCTGCGCCCAGGACATGCCGCCCAGCGAGTCGGTGGAGGTGGAGACCTACGAGCCGGAGGGTCCCTTCGGGGCCAAGGAGGCCGGCGAGGGCCTGGCCATTCCCACCGCGGCGGCCATCGCCCACGCGGTCTACGAGGCCACCGGCTACCGCTGCCAGGACCTGCCCATCACCCCGGAGAAGGTTCTGCGCGCCCTGGGCAAGTTGAAGTGACGCCCGGCGGGGTCCGGGGCGGACGCGCGCCCCGGACCGCCGGCCGTCGCCGCCCCGGCCGCCCCCGCCGTGCGCCAGTCGCCGCCGCCCATCCGGCCCCTGATTGACGATTCGAGTATAATTAAGTATAATTAAATAATTATACTTTAAGAGGGGCGCTCGCAATGGGCCTTAGCAGCTACACTAACAGCCTGACTCTCAACGAGAAGCTCCTGATGAGCGTGGTGCGGGTGGCCGAGAGCTTCAAGAAGCGCTCCTCGGCCATTTTCAAGAACTACGGCCTCACCTTCGCCCAATACAACGTGCTCAGGGTGCTCAACTCCTCCGACGGCGGCACCAACACCGTTACCAACGTGGGCAAGATCATGCTGGTCACCGGAGCCAACATGACCGGCCTGGCCAAGCGACTGGAGCGGGACGGCTACTTGATCCGCAAGGGCCACCCCCACGATGAGCGCGTCACCCTGCTGGAGATCACGCCCAAGGGCAAGCAGGCCCTGCAGAACATCGAAAGAGAGAAGGAGGAGACGCTCAACCAGTTCGTGGGGGGCTTCAGCGACGACCAGAAGCAGGCCTTGCTGGATCAGTTCAAGCAGATGGTCGGCCGTCAACGCGTCTTGTGAGCCACTTGCACCCCGCGGCCGCGGACGGGCGCGGCCTTGCCTAGGCGGCCGGGGCGGGCGACAGGGCCAGCATCTGCCGGGCCAGTTGCCGGTCCAGGGGGCAGAGATCGAGTTCCAGCATCTGGGCCGGAGTGACCCAGCTTAGCTCCAGGTGCTCCAAGGGCCGGGGTTCGCCGGCCACCAGCTCGCAGGTGAAGCAGTGCAAGTCGATGGGCCGCTCCGGGGCCGCTTGGCGCACCACGGCCAGACGGGCGCGCACCCGCACCGTCACCCCCAGCTCCTCGGCCAGCTCCCGGACCAGGCAGTCGCGCAGGTCCTCGCCGGGGCGCTGCTTGCCGCCGGGCAGCTCCCAGAGCCGATTGTCGGCCCGGCGGGCCACCAGCACCAGCTCGCCGCGCCGGATGAGGCCGCAGGTCACTTGCAGGGGCGGCTGGGGCGGCTGGGGCGGCGCGCTCACGGCTGCTTGCCCGCCGGACCTGGCTTGGCTGGCTCCCGGCCCAGGCGGCTGGTCTTCAGTTGCAGGTAGCGGTCCTGGGCGCTGGGATAGTTGGGATCTTTGTCCAGCACGCTTTCATAGGCCTTGAGCGCCTTGTCCTCCTGGCTGGCCAGCTCGTACAGCCCGGCCAGCTTAAACCACAATTCCAGGTCGGCGGGCAGGTGCTTGACCCCGGCCTCCAGGGCGGCCAGGGCGGCGGCGGTGTCCTCCTGGTCCAGGGCCAGGGCGGCGCGAAGCTGGTAGAGCCGGGCCGTCTTGCTGCCGGCGGCGATGGCCTGGTCCAGGAGCTTGGCCACGGCCTGGGGCCGGTCCTTGGCCAGGGCGGCGTAGAGGCGTTCGAGCAAGGCTGGCTGGTCGGGCCGGTCCTTGGTCAGGGCGCGGGCCGCGTCCAGGGCCTGGTCCTTGCGCTCCAGCTTGATCAGGCAGGCCAGGATCAGTTCGCCTATCTCGCGGTCCTTGGGGCGGGCCTGGGCGGCCACGGTCAGGCTGTCCAGGGCCTCCTGCCAGCGGCCCAGATCAAAGAGGAGCACGCCCAGGTTGAAATCAAGGTCGGGATCGTGGGGGCCCAGGCGCGCCAGGTGGCGGTAGACCCGCACCAGGGCCTGGCGGTCGTCGATCTGCTCGTAGAGCCGGGCCAGGCGCAGCCAGAGCCCGGCGTCGCTGGGGCTCTGCTGGGCCAGCTTCTCCAGCTCGGCCGCGGCCTCGGCCGGCCGTCCGGCGGCGATCAGCTCCTCGGCCAGGCGCTGGCGGGCGGCCTGGTCGGCCGGGGCCAGGTCGGCGGCCCGGCGTTGGGCCTCCAGGGCCCCGGCCCGGTCGCCGGCCTGCTTGCGAACCTCGGAAAGCTCCTGCCACAGGCCGGCCTGGTTGGGCCGCAGGGCCGTCGCCTGCTCCAGGTGCCGCATCGCCAGGTCCAGGCGGCCCAGCTTTTGCTGGGCCTGGGCCAGGCGGACGAAGGTGGCGGACCGCTCGGCCGGGGCCTGGCCGCGGCTCAGGCGCTCCAGGAGCAGCACCGCCTCCTCCCAGCGCTCCTGGCGCTCGTAGGCAGTGGCCAGGCGCTCCAGGAGCACGGGGTCGTCGGGGTGCAGAGCCAGCAGCTTGGCGGTGACCTGGGCCAGTTTTTCGGGCTGGTCCAGGCGCTGGTAAAGCTCGGCCAGGCGGTTGAGCAGGGCCGGATCCTCCTGGGTCCAGGCCTGCTCCTCCAGATGGGCGGCGGCCTCGGCCAGGCGTCCGGCCTCCACCAGCAGGTCCACCAGGCGCAGCACCAGCAGGCGGTCGTCGGGGGTGAGCTCCAAGGCCCTCCGGGTCAGATCGATTTTGTCGGCCAGGCGGGGAGCGGCCTCGGCTCGGCGCAGCCAGTCGATGGGCAGCAGCTTGACCAGGAGCTGTATCTCGCCCAGGCGGCGCTGGCCCCGCCAGACCTCCAGGGCCAGGGACTCGCGCTGGAACACCTGCTCGCCCAAAAGCTCGTTCAGGGTGTGGAAGCGTTGCATGTCCGCCGTGGGCAGGCCGGCCAGGCGCGCTTGCAGGCCATAGTCCAGCCAGCCGTCGCCGTGCATCTTGAGCACTCGGAAGGGCGCGTCCGGGTGCAGGGCCACCACCCCGCCGGACTGCACCCTGACCGGCAGGCCGCCCACCGAGAGCTCAACCCAGCGCAGGTGGCTGCCGGTGATGGCCGAAAGATAGCCGCCCTCGGCCTGGCTGCCGCCCTTGGCTGGGGCCAAGGTGGTGGAGGTGGTGCGGCTGGTGGTGGTCTGGGTGGAGCCGGTGGCGGAGCTGGTGGTCAGGCTGGTGGTGGTGGCCGTGGTGCTGGTGGTGGTTTCAGAGGCCGGAGCCAGGCCGGGCAGGGGGGCGGCTGGTTCGGGCGGGGTCACCGCCTCGGCGGCGGGACGGGCCGGGGCCAGGCCGGCGGGCGCGGGGGTTTCCACCGCCCCGGCCGGGAAAGGCGCGGACAGCGCGGCCCAGCCGGCGGCCAGGATGAGCATCACGAGGACAAGTCGGCGAAGCATCGGAATAAAGCGACCCCCGCGCGGGTGTGGTATCCCAAACCTTACCCAAGGCCAGAGGGGAAGTCAAAGGCTGGGCAGCCGGCCCAGGCCTACACCACCCGGCCGGCCAGGGCCAGGCCCTGGGGCGTGGAGACGAGCCGGCCCAGCTCCACCTCCACCACCTTGCCGGTCTCCACCGCGCGGTCCAGGCTGACCAGGGCGTAGTTGCCGGTCCGGGCCAGGCCGTGACCCTCCACCAGGGCCAGGTGGCGCTGGCCGGCCAGGCCCGCCAGGAAGGCCCGGCGCTTGGCCTCGCCCAGGCGGCGCAGCCGAGCGGCGCGGGCCTTGGCCACCGGCCCGGGCGCCCGGCCGGGCATGGCGGCCGCCGGGGTGCCGGGGCGGGGGGAATAGGGGAAGACGTGCAGATAGGCCAGGGGCAGGCCGGCGATGAGGGCCTCGGTCTGGGCGAAGTCGGCCGGATCCTCGCCGGGCAGGCCCACCATCACGTCCGCGCCCAGGCACAGGCCGGGCAGGGTGGCGGCAGCCTGGTGGATTTTGGCGGCGTACTCTTCGGCGGTGTAGGGCCGGCCCATGGCCTTCAGCAGCTTGTCGCTGCCGGTCTGCAGGGGCGCGTGCAGGTGGCGGCAGATGCGCGGCTCGCCGGCCATCAGGGCCAGCAACTCGCCGTCGATCTCGCTGGATTCGAGCGACGAGAGCCGCAGCCAGGGCGCGGGGTGGGCGGCCAGCAGCGCGCGCAGCAGGGCCGTGAGCCCCGGCGCTCCGGGCAGATCCGCGCCCCAGCGGCCCAGGTGGATGCCGGTGAGCACCACCTCGGCCGCGCCGGCCCGGCCCAAGCGGGCCATGAGCGCCGCCGCCTCGGCGGCCGGCAGGCTGCGGGGCCGGCCCCGCACGCTGGGCACGATGCAGTAGGCGCAGGCCGCGTCGCAGCCGTCCTGCACCTTGATCAGCCCCCTGGTGCGCCCGCCTCCCGGCGCGCGCCAGCCGGGGCACCAGGGGCCGGAGTCGGGCGGAGCCAGGGATGGCGGAGCCAGCGCTGGGTTTGGCTCCCGCGTCAGTTCCTCGGCCCCGGCCGCCAGGCCGGCCAGCTCGGCCCGGCCCAGAGCGCGGACCCCGGCCTGGACGTAGGCCGCCGGCTCGGCCTGGACGTCGCAGCCCACCGCCGCCACCGCACCGGCCTCGCGCGCGAGCCGGCGGGCCATCTGGCGCGACTGGCGGCCGGCGGCGGCGGTGACCGAACAGGTGAAGAGCACGGCCAGGTCGGCCGGCCCGCCTTCCGGGGCCTCGGCCCAGCCCCGTCCGGCCAGGTCCGCGGCCAGGGCGGCGGCCTCGGCCTGGTTCACCTTGCAGCCCAGGCTCACCACCCGGACCCGCCGGGCCGGCGCGCCGCCGGGGCTAGAACCGCTCACGCACCCGCTTGAAGGCCCCGGCCGAGCGCTCGATGGTCTGGTCGGAGCAGCAGTAGGCGATGCGGAAATAGCCTGGACCCATGAAGCCCGAACCCGGCACTAGGAGCAGGTTCTCCGCCTGGGCGGCCCGCACGAAGGCCACGTCGTCGTCGATGGGGCTCTTGGGGAAGACGTAGAAGGCCCCCTTGGGCTCGTTGAACGTGAAGCCCGCCTCCCTGAGCACCTGGCAGATCAGGCGGCGCTTGTTGGCGTACTGCTCCACGTCGGCCACGCTGTGCAAAAGCTCGCCCACGGCCAACTGCATCATGGCCGGGGCGTTGACGAAGCCCAGGATGCGGTTGGCCAGCGTCATGCCGGCGATGAGCAGGCCCTTGTCGGCGGCCTGGGGGTGCACGGCCAGGTAGCCGATGCGCTCGCCGGGCAGGCTCAGGTTCTTGCTGAAGGACGTGCCCAGGATGCTGTGGGGGTAGTGCTTGAAGATGCTGGGCACCACCGCCCCGTCGTAGACCAGCTGCCGGTAGGGCTCGTCGCTGATCAGATACACCGGACGCCCCCGGCGCTGGCTCACCTCGGTCAGGGCCTGGGCCAGGGCGGCGATCTGGCTTTCGGGGTAGACCGCGCCGCTGGGGTTGTTGGGGTTGTTGATCAGCACCGCGCAGGTCGCCTCGTCCACCGCCTCGGCCAGGGCCGCCACGTCCAGGCTGAAGTCGGCCAGGGTGGGCACCCGCTTGACCACGCCGCCGTGGTTGTCCAGGTAGAAGTCGTACTCCACGAAGTAGGGCGTGGGCACCACCACGTTGGCGCCGGGGTCCACCAGGGCCTTCAGGGCCGCGTTGAGCGCCCCGCCCGCGCCCACGGTCATGATGACCTCCTCGGCGCTGAAGGCCACCCCGTGCACCTGCTCCAGGTAGGCCGCCACCTTGGCCCGCACCGCGGGAATCCCGGCATTGGGCATGTAGGCGTGCAGGCCGGGGGTGCGGTCGGCGGCCAGGCGGGCCATGACCTCGTAGAAGGCCTCCGGCGGCTCCAGGTTGGGGTTGCCCAGGGAGAAGTCGAAGACGTTCTCCGGGCCCACCTGCGCCTTGAGCTTGGCCCCGGCCTCGAACATGGCCCGGATCCAACTGGAGCGTTCGATGAACTGGGCGATTTTCTGGGCGACGGGCATCGTTAGTCCTCCTGGCCTGGGGCGCAAATGAAAAACCGCGGACCCTTGGGGGGTGTCCGCGGTTGCTTGGTGGCGTTGGGGTTGGGCGGTTCAGGGCCTGCGGACACACCCCGGCTGGCGATAATAATAATAGCTGCTAAATCGCCGCCCGTGGTTGGCCATGGACCCTTTGCCTCCAGTGACCGGGAGCATATCACTCACGCCGGGGCCGGTCAAGCCCCGTCCGGGGCGCCGGCCTATTCGTGCAGGATGGGCGGCCCCCATTCCTTGAAGGAGAAGTTATAGAACACGTTGTGGCCGTTGTAATCCAGGATGCGCAGGTCGTCGTCCTGCTTGAGGTCGCCCAGGATGACCTGGAAGTGCTGGCCGTAGCGCTTGCGCACCACCTCAAGGTCCAGCTCGTGGGCGATGAACTTGATGATGCCCTTGCGGGCCAGCTTTTCCACGAACTTGGGATCGTCGAAGGATTTGAAGCTGGTGAGCACCAGGATGGGGCCGGTGCCGGTAAAGACTATGCCCGCTTTCATAGCGCACCTCCTTGACAGAAACGACCACGGGATCCGCGCGCTGGCTCCGGCCATCCCCGGCGGGGTGAGGCCGAAAACTTCATTGGATACTTAGAGGATAGGGGTGCGGCGCGACGGCTGTCAAGCGCGAGCGCCGTTGGCGGGCCTCAGAACTGCCCCAGGAAGCGGACGAATGATTCCAGCATGGCCAGGTCCAGCCACATGCCCAGCTCGCGGCGCATGATGAGCAGCACCGAGAAGGGGGGCAGGGCGGGGCGGCCGGCCGCGCCGGAGGTGGCGGTCTCATAGACGTCCACGATGCGGGCCAGGCGCACGGCCGGGGACAACTGGTCGCCGGCCAGCCCGCAGGGATAGCCGCTGCCGTCCAGGTTCTCGTGGTGGGCCAGGACGATGGCCATCACCTCCGGGTCCAGGCCCGGCGCCTGGGCCAGGAACGACGCGGCCATTTCCGGGTGCTTTTCCAGACGGGCGCCCTCGCGCAGGCCGGCGCCCAGGGGGTCGTCGGGTCCGGGGTTGCCCATCTCCACCAGGCCCAGGTCGTGGTAGAACATGGCCAGGCCCAGGTTGGCGGCCGCTTGGCGCGACCAGCCCTGCTGGCAGGCGTAGCCCACCGCCAAGAGGCAGGTGTTGAGGGAGTGGCTGGCCAGCTCCTGGTCCTTGGCCAATATCTTGAGCAGGCCCAGGCGGGTGTTCTGGTCGTCCCAGAGCGAATCCACCAACTGGCGCACGGTGGCCGCGCCCAGACCCAGGCGGCGGCCATTGCGCGGGTCGAGCATGGCCGCCTTCAGCGCGCAGAGGGCGTGCTCGTAGACCATGAGATAGCCCTGCTGCGGATCGTCGCCGGAGGCTTGACTCAGCAACTCCTGGGCGTTGCGGCCCAGGTAGGCCAGCAGCAGATCCAGGTCGGTCAGGGAGACGTAGGCGTGGACCACCCCGCTTTCCAGCAGGCGCTGCCGCCAAGGCGGGCGGATTTCGTCGCCGGGCTCCATGACCTTGACCAGGTGAAGTCCGCCATAGGCCGGGTTGAAGGCCTCCAGGCGGACCTGGCAGGGCGCGGCGCCGCCCGGCGCCAGGGCGCGCAGGGAAAAGTGCACGAAACCTGGATAGAGGTTGGGGGGGCCGCTGACCTCGGTGGTGGGCAGGTTCACGTCTATGGGGTCCCCAGGTCAGGCCGCGGCGGGAGGCCGGCGCCTGGTGGGTTGGTGTGGGGCAGCCATCCGGTGGTTCAACGCGTGGGGCTGAAGCCGGGTTCCAGTTTGGTCGGCGTGCGGCAATACGGGCAGTAAGCCACCCCCAGCAGGCTGGTGCGGAAGACCTTTTTGCACTTGGGGCAGGTCACCTCCCGCTGGCGGGGCGGTTTGATGGCTTGCATGGCCCGGCGACTCCTGCTATGAGGGGCTTGGTTGCGGCTGGCCGCCAGCCCGCGGCCCAAAGCGACTATAGGCGCCCCGGATTTTTCGGCCGCTGGCCCGGCCGGACACCTGATGGCTAACCAGCTTTGATTATGAACTATATGCCGTACGCCCCCGCCTGTCAACGCGGCGGTGGCCAGGGCGACAAGGGGTGGACGGCGTGAGGCTTTGGCCGGGCAGCGACCGCGAGGAGAACGCGCGCCAACGAGTGCTGGAGGCGCTCTACGCCGCCCAGGCCGAGCAGGCCGCCGCCCGGCCCGCGGCCTGCGGCCCCGGCTGCCACGCCTGTTGCGGCGAGCGGGTGCAGCTCACCACCCTGGAGGGCCGGCGGCTGGCCGCCCATCTGCGGGCGATCGGCCGGCCCGACCTGCTGGCGGCCCTGGCCGCCCTGGGCCTGGCGCGGGGCGGCGCCGTCCCCAGCCCCGCGGCCACCACCAACGCCCTGGCCCGGCTCTGCCTGGCCCAGGCCGAGCCCCCGGTCGAGCCGGCCGCCCCGCCGGCCGGAGCCTGCCCGCTATTGGCCGAGGGCCTTTGCGCCGCCTATGCGGCCCGCCCCCTGGCCTGCCGCACCATGGCCTCGCTCACGCCCTGCGCGCCCGGCGGCCAGGCCAACCAGGATCCCTGGTGGGTGACGCTGGACACGGTGTTTTTCCAACTGGCCGAGCAGGCCGACGCCGGCGGCGGCTTTGGGTTTCTGGGGCCGGTGATGGCGGCGCTGGCCAAGGCAGAGGCGGGAGACGCTGACCAAGGCGCGGCCGCCGGGCTGGCGCTTTGCGAGGATGTGCCCGGTTTCATCGCCCCGCCCGAACACCAGGCGCGGCTTGGCGCCCTGCTGTGGTCCCTGCACCACCGGCTGGTGGAGGGCCGGCCGCTGGGGGATTGGCTGGCCGAGCTGCGCCGGGGCTAGACCGCTTGCCCGCCGTTGGGGCCGGGGCCGGATTCGCCCTCGGCGATGTCCGGCACCACGATGGTGAAGCGCGCCCCCTCGCCGGGCTGGCTCAGGCAGTCGATGGCCCCGCCGTGCTCCTCCACGATCTTCTGGCTCACCAACAGCCCCAGGCCGGTGCCCCGGCTGCCCTTGGTCGAAAAAAGGCCCGCGAAGAGATGCCGGCGCACCTCCGGGGTGATGCCGGGGCCGTTGTCGCTGACCGAAACCGTGATCTGGCCATAACCATCGCGGCCGCAGCGCATAATGACCTCTGGCGCGCGGCCCAGGTCCGGGGCCTCGGCCAGGGCGTCCAGGGCGTTGCTGGCCAGGTTCAACACCACCCGCCGGATGCCGTGGGGGTCCAGCACCACCCGGTTGCAGTCCGGATCGGCCTCCACCCTCACCGTCACGCCCAGCTCCTGGGCCCGGCCGGCCACGAGCCCGGCCACCTCCTCCAACAGGCGGTTGAGGTCGAAGGGCTGGTACTGGGGCCGGCGGTCCTTGGCGTAGGCCAACAGGTCCTGGGACAGGCCGTTGACCTGGTCCAGGTTGTGCTTGACCATGCGCCAGCCCTGGCGGGTCAGCTCAAGGTCGCCGTCGCCCAGGCCCTGGTCCACCAGATAGCTGGCGGTGCCCATGCCGTGCAACAGGTTCTTTATGCAATGGGCCAGGCCGGCGGCGGTCTGGCCCACCGCGGCCAGGCGGGTCTGCTTGATGAGCTGGGCCTTGAGCGCCTTTGATTCGCGCAGGTTCTGCAGGAAGATGGTCGCGCCGCTGAAGCGGTTGTTGAGGAACAGCGGCCGGGCGGAGAGGAGCACCGGCAGGCGCTTGCCGTTTTCGGTCTTGACCACCCCCGGCCGCACGAAGGCCTCGCCGCGGCGGGGATTGTGGAACACATGCTTGTCCAGCAGGCGCACCAGGGCGCGGGGGAAGAAAGTGGTGTAGTGGCGCAGGCCCACCACCGCGGCCGAGGGCACGCCCAGGAGCGTCTCGGCGCTCTCGTTGAATATCTGGATCACGCCCTGGTCGTCGGTGGCGATGATGGCGTTCAGAGCCTGGTGGATCAGGCCCTGCTCGAAGGCCCTGCGCCGCGCGACCTCCTCCTCCAGCGCGCGGCGCACGGTCACGTCGCGCAGGTTGGCCAGGACCACCCGCTGGCCCTTGTCGTCCTCCAGGCGGCGGAAGCGGCCCTCCAGCACCTTGGCCTGGCCCTCGGCGGTGCGCACCCCGAAGCTCAGGGTGCGGCTGGTCTCCTCCAGGCTCAAGGCCCGGTACATCGCTTGCAGCACCTCCGAGCGGCCCGCCGGCTCCAGCAGCTCGGAGAAGCTCTGGTCCTCCAGGGCGTCGGGCGGCCGGCCCAGGATGCGCCCGGCTTCGGGATTGGCCACCAGGACCTTGCCGTTGGCGTCGATGACGAAGACCGCGTCGGTGGAGTTGTGCACCAGTTGGCCGTAACGCTGGTCCTTCAGGCGCGAGCGGCGGGCCACCTCCTTGGCCATGCGGTTGAAGGCCTCGGCCACCTGGCCCAGCTCGTCCGGGGCGCTGACCGCCTCCACCTCGGCGTGCTCGCCGGCGGCCACCTTGTCCACCTCGGCCACCAGGCGCTTGACCGAGCGGTTGACGGTGAAGATGATGCCCAGCCCGATGAAGGTGGACACGGCCAGGAACAGGGCCAGGGCGAAGGCCAGGGTTTCGTGGATCTGGCGGCGCTGCTGGTTGTCCAGGTTGTCCAGGCGATACCCCACGTCCAGCACGCCCAGCACCTTCTGCTCGGCCGGGTGGGCGTGGCAGGGCGGGCCGCTGCAACCGGGCTCGTTGTAGATGGGCAGGATGGTGGCCAACAGGCGCTGGCCCGGGGCCGGGCTGAAGATGCGGGTGCGCTCGCCGCTGGAAAGGCGCTCCAGAGGGGTGTCCTGGGCGTGGCAGGCGTAGCAGGCCTCGGCCTGCTTGTCCACCTCGCGCCCCACCTCGGCGGCCTCGGAGGAGAACATGATGCGCCCGTCTTTGTTGAAGACACGCACCCGGTCGATGTGGGCCTGCGCCGCCACGTCCTGGACGATGCGGTGCAGGCTCTCGCGCTCGTTGCGCAGCATGGACCAGAAGGTGGCCCGGCGCACGGTCTCGGCGAAGCCCTCGGCGTCGGCCCTGGCCTGGGCCAGGGCCTGGGAGTGGTGCAGGCTGATCTGCCACCAGGCCCCGGCCGCCACGGTGAGGAATATCACCAGGCCCACCGAGAAGGAGAGCTTGAAGCTCAGAGAGTGGAGCAGGCGGAAGATTATGCGTTTAAGCAGTTGCCACACCGTTTGCCGGCCGCCTGGTATGGGTTTGGGGACGCGGGGTTTCGCTGCACCGTGAGCGATTTCACAAAGTATAACAGCCGCCGTCGGTTGGGGGCATGATTTAATCGCCAGAAATTCATCCTAGGGGCAAGATGTTCAGGCGGCGCGGCTGGTTCGCCGCGTGGGAGCCGGCCAGGTAGTGCCCGATGGCACAATTGGCTGTCGGTTTTTGTGCAAGCGTGGTATGCTCTCACCATGACTGAGCAACAGCCTCATTTGCAGGAGGAAGGCCTGGTCCGCTCCCTGCATGGCTCCCTGGCCATGGTGGAGGCGGTGGCCTCCGACGCCTGCTCCCACTGCGGGGCCAAGGGCGCCTGCCAATTCCTGGGCGGCGACAAGGTCCGGGCCGTGCCGGCCGAAAACCCGGTCGGGGCCCAGGTGGGCGACCGGGTCCTGCTCTCCGCCCCCCGCCGGGGGGTGCTCACGGCCGGTTTCCTGGTCTACATGGTGCCGGTGCTGGCCCTGATCGCGGGGGCGGCCGCCGGCCAGCGCCTGGGGCCGGCCTGGGGTATAGGAGCGCAGGGCGGTTCGGTGCTGCTGGGGCTGGTCAGTCTGCTGGTCACCTGGCTGATCCTGCGCAGGGTCTCCCTGCGCCTGGGACGCAAGGCGTCGTTCAAGGTCAAGATCGTGCGCGTGCTGCGAAAGGGGAACGCCGATGCTGTGGAGCAATGTGCTGTTGGCCTATGACTGCTCGCCCGCCGCACTCAAGGCGGTGGAGTACGTGGGACAGATGTACGCCAAGGTGGAGGGGGTGAAGATCACCATCCTGTCCATCTACGAAAAGGTTCCCTCCCCCGACCTGGGTGATTCGATCTCCACGCCCAGGGTGAGGGAAGGCATCCTGGCCCTGGAGCGGGGCAAGGAAAAGGGCCGCCTGGTGCTGGAGGAGGCCAAGAAGCAGCTCGTGCGCATGGGCCTGGCCGAAGACCGCATCACGGTCAAGTACGTCGAGAAGAAAAAGAGCGTGGCCAAGCAGATCATCGACGAGGTCAAGAAGGGCGGCTATGGCACCGTGGTGCTGGGCCGGCGCGGCGAAAGCAACCTCAAATACATGCTCTTCGGCTCGGTGGCCGGCTCGGTGGTGAGCAACCTAACCGGCGCCTCCATCGTGGTGGTGGAGTAAACCCTCCCCGCGCCCACCACAACGCGATTAAAAAAAACCGGCCGGCCGCCTCGCCGCGCGAGGAGGCCGGCCATGTTTTGGTTTCCCGCCTCACGCCGCGCGGCGGACCTTTTCCACCTCCAAGGCCGCCTCCACCGCCGCCCGGAAGGCGCGGGCCTGCAAGCCCTGCTCGCCGGGGTCGGCCTGCAACAGCCCCAGGCTGGCCAGCACCGCATCGCGGTAGTTGTCCAACCGGCGCTCCTCGCCCTCAGGCCCCCGATGAAGGAGCTGCTCCTCGTTCTGGTAGACCAGCCGATCCTGCTTAACGTTGGCCCAATGGGCCAGGGCGTAGGCCACGTCGCGCCATTCGGCCCCCGGCGCCAGCTCCACCTGGTACACCTCCGGCTCCACCTCGCGCAGACCCAGGCCCACCACTCCCAGGTATTGCCGGGCCACCCGCAGGGCCAGGGACCGGTAGAGCCCGGCCGACACGTCCAGGCCGTCCTTGACCAGCTCCAGGCGGGGAGGCAGGCCCACCAGATCCAAGACCTGATTCAGGCTCAACCAGCCCTTTTCCGCTATCTTGCCAGCCATGCCTGCCTCCTTTCCACTAAGTCCTACAAATAAAATATGAATAAATCCGGGAAAATCAAGCCAGGCGCGCGCCCCGGACGGCGGAATCCGACCGCGGCCGCTGCATCGCGAGCAGGGGGGCGCAATAAAAAGCCCGGCGGCCAATGGCCGCCGGGCTGGGGCAGGCAGGGGGTCAAAGTGGTTAGTGTGGTTTGGCCGGTCCAGTCCGGCCCCGGCCGCCTAGGCGGCGGCGAAGCCCGCGCTTTGCAGGCGCTGGCCCTGGCGGGTCAGGATCATGCCGGTCAGGCCGCGCGCCTTGAGATAGGCCATGGCCTGGGAAGGCGGCATGACGAAGCAGGCCGTGGAGAGCGCGTCGGCCAGGGCGGCCTGGGGCGCGCGCACGCTGACGCTGACGTCGGTGCGCGGGCTGCGGCCGGCCTGGGGGTCGATGATGTGGTGGTAGAGGCGCTCGCGGTCGAAATACACCTCGTAGTTGCCGCTGGTGGCGATGGCCCCGCCGTTCATGGCCACCACCACCTTGGACTTGAGGGCGTCGTTGGGATCGGAGACGGCCACTCGCCAGGGACGGCCCAGGGAGCGCTCTCCCAAGGCGGCTATGTCGCCGCCGGCGTTGACGAGCCCCCGGCTGACCCCGGCCGCGCGCAGGGCGGCCAGGCCCTGGTCGGCGATCCAACCCTTGGCCAGGCCGTCCAGGGTGACGCCCGCGCCCTCGGCGGTGAGCAGGAGGCCGGAGTCTTCCACCCTGAGTCCGCCCACGGCCGCCAGGGCGCGCTCCAGGGTGGCCGCGGCCGGGGGCCGGCCGTTCTGGGCGAAGCTGTCGCGGTAGGCGTCCAGCACCGGGGCCACGGTGATGTCGAAGGCGCCGCCGGTGTCCTGGTGCACCCGCTGCGCCAGGCCCAGCACCCCGGCCAGCTCCGGCGTCAGGTCTTTGAGCCGCCCCTGGGCGTTGAGCTGGGCCACCGGGCCGCCGGGGCGGTGGCGGTCGAAGATGGGGGTCAGGGCGGCCATGCGGGCGAAGGCGCCGTGCAGGGCCGCCTGGGCCTTGTCGCCGCTTTCGTCCACCACCGTCACCGCCACCACGGTGCCCATGAGCAGGCGGGCCTCCTGGGCCACCTTGAGGCGGCGGTCCAGGGAGGCCAGGCCCAGGCCGGGCGAGACCAGGGGCAGGGCGGAGGCCACGCCGGCGCAGCCGGCCAGTTTCAGGAAGGCGCGGCGGTCGATCTTGGGCTGCATGGTCTCCTCCCTCATTTGGCGCACGAGGCGCAGGCCGAGCCGGCCTGGCCCTCGCGACGGTAGCAGATCAGTCCGCACTGCAGGCAGCGCTGGGATTCCTGGCGGGCCATCTCTTCGGTCAGGCCCAGCTCCACCTCGTCGAAGTTCAGGGCGCGCTGGGGCACGTGCAACTCCGGCATCCTGACCCGCTGGCCAGGGGCCGGCGGGTTGTCCAGGCTTTTGAGGGTGGTCACCTGCTTGGGGCTCTTAACCCAGAAGGGATCGATGGACGGATCCTGGCCGGTCAGGTGCAGGTGAATGGCCCGGGCCGCCTTGCGCCCCATGCCGATGGCCTGCACCACGGTGGCCGCGCCCAGCACGTCGTCGCCGCCGGCGAAGACGCCGGGGATGTTGGTAACCGTAACCTCCTCGTCGGCCTTGATGGTGGACCACTTGGTCCTCTCCACCTCCTTGGCGCTGGCGTCGGCGTCCAGGAAGGTCAGGTCCGGGAACTGGCCGATGGCCGCGATGACGTTGTCCGCTTCCAGCAGGGTTTCCGAACCGGCCACCGGCACCGGCCGGCGGCGTCCGCTGGCGTCGGGCTCGCCCAACTCCATCTTGAGGAACTCCAGCCCGGTCAGCTTGCCGTCCTTGCCGACGAGCCTGGTGGGCGCGGCCAGGAAGTGGAACTTCACGCCTTCCTTCTCGGCCTCCTCCACCTCGATGTCGTTGGCCGGCATCTCCGAGCGGGAGCGGCGGTAGAGGACGGTGACTTCCTTGGCCCCCAGGCGCCAGCAGGTGCGCGCGCAGTCGATGGCGGTGTTGCCGCCGCCGATGATGACCACCTTCTCGCCCACCGGGGTGGGTTTGTCCAGGCCGCGGTCGATGAGCATGGCCGTGCCGGGCAGCACGCCGGAGAGCTCCTCGCCCTCCACGCCCAGGTTGCGCGAACCCCAGGCGCCCACGCCCAGGAAGATGGCCTCGAAGCCCTCCTCGCGCAGGCTGGCCAGGGTGAAGTCCTTGCCCATGGCCTGGTTGAGGCGCGCCTCCACGCCCAGCTCCAGGATGCCCTCGATCTCCCAGTCCAGGATGGCCTTGGGCAGGCGGTATTCCGGGATGCCATAGCGGGTCATGCCGCCCATCTTGGGCATGGCCTCGAAGATGGTTGGGCTGTAGCCCAGCCTGGCCAGGTAGTAGGCCGCGGTGAGCCCGGCCGGGCCGCCGCCCACGATGGCCACCTTGCGCCCGTTCTTGGGCAGGCAGAAGGGCTGGATGTGGCGGCCGCTTTTGAGCTCGTAGTCGGCCGCGAAGCGCTTGAGGTGGTTGATATTGACCGCCTCGCCGGCCAGGCCGCGGCGGCAGGCGCTCTCGCAGGGATGGGGGCAGACGCGGCCGCAGACCAGGGGCAGGGGGTTGTGCTCCTTGATGACGTTCACCGCGTCGTCGAAGCGCCCCTCGCCGATGGCCTTGATGTAGGCCGGGATGTCGATCTGGGCCGGGCAGGTGCTCTGGCAAGGGGCCAGGCACTCCTTCAGCGAGTTGAAGCCCAGGATGCGCGCGGTGGTGTTGGACAGCACGATGATGTCCTTGGGGCAGACCCGCTCGCAGGTGCCGCAGCCGGTGCACAGCAGGGGATCGACGTGGGGCAGCTTGTCCGGGCCGATGGTGATGGCTCCGAAGGGGCAGGCCTGGGCGCAGGAGCCCAGCCCGATGCAGCCGATCTCGCAGACCTTGGGGCCGCCGGCCAGCAGCACCGCCGCCCGGCAGTCGACGACGCCGTCGTAGCTGTATTTCAGGTCGGCCTTGTCCACGCCGTAGGTGCAGCCGGGCCGGGCGATCAGGGGCTCGCGGAAGCCGGCCTCCACGCCCAGGATGGCCGCCACGGCCGCCCCGACCTCTGGTCCGCCGCCCACGCAGATGTTGGGCGCGGCCTTGCCGGCGGCGATGGCCAGGGCCGCCGAGGAGCAGCCGGCGAAGCCGCAGCCGCCGCAGTTGGCCCCGGGCAGGGCCCCCTCGATGGCCTCGGCCAGCGGGTCGCGCTCGACGTAGAACACCTTGGCCGCCACGCCCAGCCCCAAGGCCGCCACCAGTCCCAGGCCGCCCAGGGCGATTCCTTCCACCAACATATGCTTACTCTCCCCAGGGGAGCCAGCGCTCCCCGCCATGAGAAGGTTTGGTCACGATCCTGGCTGGATCGGCATCCCGCGCCTGCGGAGCCAAGCCTAGTGGCCCACCAGGCCGGCGAAGCCGGAGAAGGCCAGGGACATGAAGCCAGCCGTCACCAGGCCCAGGGCGGTGCCTTCGAAAACCGCCGGGATGCGGGCCAGGGCGAAGCGTTCGCGGATGCCGGCGAACAGGCACAGCGCCAGGCCGTAGCCGGCGGCCGAGGCGAAGGAGAAGACCAGCATCTGCAGGAAGTCGAACTCTTTCTGGATGTTGATGATGGCCACGCCCAGCACCGCGCAGTTGGTGGTGATCAGCGGCAGGTAGATGCCCAGGGCCCGGTACAGGGCCGGCACCGTCTTCTGCATGATGATTTCCACCAACTGCACCAAGGCCGCGATGACCAGGATGAAGAAGATCGTCTGCAGGTACTCGATGTTGAAGGGGATCAGGATGAAGTATTGCACCAGCCAGGTGCAGGCCCCAGCCATGGTGATGACGAAGATGACCGCCATGGACATGCCGGTGGCGGTGTCCATGCGTTTGCTAACGCCCAGGAAGGGACAGTTGCCTAAAAACTGGGCCAGCAGGATGTTGTTGACCAACACCGCGCCGATGATGAAGAGCAGGTAGTCGCCGAAGCTCATTGCTATCTCCCTGCCCGGCCGATCCACCGGGCATCAAGCGTTCTAGGCCTGGGCCGGGACGACCTCGGCAGCGGCGGAGCCCTGGCGCAGGGCCGCCAGCTTGCGCCGGTTCAGCACCGCGCTGATGGTGTTGATGCCCGCCAGCATCAGGCCCAGGCAGACGAAGGCTCCGGGGGCCTTGAGCAAAAAGCCCATGGGCTCGTAGCCGCTCCACATGATGTTGACGCCCCAGAAGGCGCCCGCGCCGAAGATCTCGCGCACGGCGCCCAGGGCGAAGAGGCTCAGCGCGAAGCCCAGGCCGATGCCCAGTCCGTCGGCGGCCGAATCCAGCACCCCGTGGTTGCTGGCGAAGGCTTCGGCCCGGCCCAGCGGGATGCAGTTGACCACGATCAAGGGGATGAAGATGCCTAGCTTGACGTAGAGCGCGTAGAAGTAGGCCTGCATGGTCAGCTCGACCACGACCACGAAGGTGGCCACCACCACGATGAAGGCGGCGATGCGCACCTTGTCGGGGATGATCTTGCGCAGGGCGCTGATGAGCATGTTGGAGCAGGCCAGCACGAAGGCGGTGGCCAGGCCCATGCCCATGCCGTTCTCGGCGCTGGTGGTCACGGCCAGGGTGGGGCAGAGGCCCAGCACCAGCCTGAACGGCGGCAGCAGGTCCCAAAAACCCTTGGTGAACTCTTTCATGAGTGACATGGCCGCCTCCTAGTTGACCATCTTGTCGCGGTGCTTGGCCAGCGTCTCGCGGGCGCCATTGACCGCGGCCAGCACCGCCACCGTGGATATGGTGGCGCCGGAGATGGCCTGAACACTGTCCTTGCCCAGGTCTTTTTCCAGCGACAGTCCCTTGAATGGATCGGTGAACGCGGTCTCGGTGATCCTGGCTCCCAGGCCGGGCGTCTCCGTGTGGGCGACCACCGAGATGCCGGTGAGCTTGTTGTCGTTGACCTCGATGCCCACCATCACCCCCACGGGTCCCTTGTAGCCCTTGGCCGTGGATTCGAAGGCCACCGCGAAGGTCTTGCCGGCCTTTTTGGCCGGGAAAACCACCAGCGATAGGGGCCGGCCGTATTTGTCGGCGCCCACCGGGAAGGAGATGCGGTCCTTGATGGGATCGTTGTCATAGCCACCGAGCACCGCCTTGACCGCGGGCTCCTTGACGTTCTTGATCTTGGCGTATTCGATGGGCTCGGCGGTGAGCTCCTTCACGTAGGCCAGCACGAAGCCGCTTATGCCGCAGATCAGGCCCAGCACCAGCACCAGCTTGGCGATCTCTTTCATGGTTCAAGCCTCCCGTGGCGCCTAGGCGTTGCCGCCCACGACCTTGCCCAGCACCTTGGGCCGGATGCGGTCCAGGAGCGGGGTGACAGTGTTCATCAGCAGCACGCCGTAGAAGACGCCGTCCACCCAAGCGCCCCAGGTGCGTACGATAATGGTCATGACCCCCACGCCCAGGCCGAAGAGGAAGGCTCCCCAGGGCGTCACCGGGCTGCTCACCGGCTCCGGGGCCAGGAAGAAGGCCGCGATCATCAGGCCGCCGGTGGCCAGGTGGAACCAGGCCACCTTGAGGTTGGCGGCCAGGCCCTCCATGCCCAACTCCATGATGCGGGCGTCAGTGTAGGCGGCCACGATGGACATCAGCACCGCACCCAGGATGACGCCCACCGGAATCTGCCAGGGGACCAGGCGGCGCAGCATCAGGTAGATGCCGCCGGCGATCAAGGCCAGGCCGCCGGTGGCGCCGATGGCGCCGGGCGCGTTGCCCACCCACAGGTCGGCCAGCTCGAAGATTTCCAGGCTGCCGATGTCGTTCTTCAGCGCCATCAGCGGGGTCTCGGTGACGGAGAAGTCGCCGCCGCTGCCCAGGGCCACCGGGGCGTAGTAGGCGTTCATGTGCTCCGGCCAGGAGAGCGACAGGGCCACCCAGGCCACCAGCACCGGATGCATGGGGTAGTTGCCCAGGCCGCCGAAGACCATCTTGCCCAGCACGATGGTGAGCGCGCCGCCGACGATGGGCAGCCACCAGGGCGCTCCGGCCGGCAGGACCAGGCCCAGCAACAGGCCCATCAGCACCGCGTGCAGGTCGTCCACCCGGTTGGGCAGGTTGGTCGCCCGCACGCAGACGACCTCGGTGATGAGCGCCGAGGCCATGGCCAGCACCACCACGCTCAGGCCGGGAAAGCCGAAGTAGTAGAAGCCGGTGAACACGGCCGGCAGCAGGGCCGCCATGAACTCCAGATGCATGGAGCGGACAGTGGTCCGGCCCAGCCAGTGGGGGCTGGTGGATACGGTTAGAAGCGGGGTGCTCATTCTTCCATCCTCCTGGCCAGGACCTCGCTCTTGCCATAGCGGAAGAAGTGGACCATCGGCCGGCGGGCGGGGCAGACATACGCGCAGCAGCCGCACTCGATGCAGTGGAACAGGTCCGCCTCGACCGCGTCCTCGAACCGCTTGAACTCGCAGAGCTTGCCCAGCTCGGACGGCACCAGGTTGACCGGGCAGGCCGCCACGCAGCGTCCACAGTGGATGCAGGGATGGTCGGCGAATCGCTTGACGTGCTCGCCGGCCTGGAGAAATGCGCCCTCGGTCTCCTTGGTCACCGGGGTCTGGCTGTCGAAATGGGCGAAGCCCATCATGGGGCCGCCCACGATCAGCTTGCCCACGCCGCCCACCGCGCCGCCGGCCGCCTTGACCACCTCCTCGATGGGGGTGCCCAGGCGCACCGAGAAGGCCTGCGGCCTGGCCACGTCGCCGGCCACCACGAAAGTGCGCTCCAGCGCCGGCTTGGCGTTCATCAGCACCCGGCCCACGTCCAGGGCGCTCAGGATCGGCATGACCACCACGCCCACGTCGCGGGGTTCGCCATATGGCGTGGGCACCTCGCGGCCGGTAAGGGCCTGCACCAGCAGGTTGTCGGTGCAGTAGGGGTAGTGGGTCTGGCTGCGAGGGCTCACCTCCCACTCGCGCAAGCGGGCCAGGGCCATGAGCTCGCCGGCGGCCTGGCCGGCGGGCAGGGCCAGGATGACCCGCTCCGCCCCGCTGATGCGCTTCAAGGCGCTGACGCCCAGGTCCAGCTCGGCCACGCTCAGCCCGGCCAGGGCCGCCTGGTTGGGGCAGACCGGCGGGTCGGCGTCCAGGGCGCGGATGACCAGGGTGTCGGTGGGGCGCACCACCGGGATGCCGGTCATGAACAGGTAGGAGCGCGGGGCCATGGGCGGGGAGAGGTCCACGTGCAGGGGCAGCCCCTGGCTGGCCGCCCGCACCAGGCCGGCCTCGCGGATGCGCCGCAGCAGGCGGGTGGGGCGGGCCTTGGCCACCTCCTCCACGTCGGTCAGGAGAGGCCGCGCCTCGCCCTCGGCCGGGGCCCAGGCGTCCTGGCCGTCGTTGGTGATGACCACCGTGGGCACCGGTTGGCCGGCCGGGTCGGCGAAGTTGCGGATGGACTCCACCTTGCCGCTCACCGGGCTGAGCACCACCGCGGTCTCGAACTCCTCCGAACTGCCCACGACCTGCCCCATGCCCACGCTCTGGCCCGGCTCCACCTGGGCCTGGCACAGCGCGCCCCGGTGCTGTCGCAGGGGCACGTACAGCCGGCTGGGCGGGGGCAGGGGGGTGGGGGGGCCGAAGGCCGCGCCCCGTGGCAATCGAACGCCTTTGAACCAGTTTCCGATGCTCATGCGGGGTTACTCCTAGCTCGCGGAGGGCCGCAACCTGGACCGGAGACCGCTCTGCCCCGGTCCATGGATGAAGGGATGCAACCAGGCCTCTGCGCGGCGCCCGGACCCGCTGCCGGCGCCGCCGCCGAGGCTTCACGCCTTGGCCAGGGGCCGTATCGCCCCTGAAACGTTATCAACCCGTTGTTCGCGCCTTCCTCAGCGGGGCAGGGACACCGTGAAGGTGGCCCCCTGGCCCAACCGGGAATGCACGCTTATCTCGCCGCGGTGGGCCTTGACCACCCGCCGGGCGATGGACAGGCCCAGGCCCGTGCCGGGCTTGGTCTTGAGCTCCGGGCTCTTGGACCGGAAAAAATCGTTGAAGATGAAGGGCTGCTCGGCCTCCGGAATGCCCGGCCCCTCGTCGGCCACCGCGATGTCCACCTGGTAGGGGCTAATGCGGCTGCGCAGCCACACCCGGCCGCCGGCGCGGTTGTATTTGACCGCGTTGCTGGCCAGGTTGTAGAGCGCCTCCAGCAAGGTCTCGCGATCCAGCGAGAGCTCGACGTCGCCGGCGGGGTCTTCCTCCACCACCAGGGTCTGCCCGGCCGCCGCGGCGTCCACCTGGGCGCGCTGGGCAAACTCGGCCATGACGCTTTTGAGCCCGGTTGGCTGGCGGCGTTCGTTTATGCCCGCCTCGGCCAGGCGGCTCATGGCCAACCAGGCGTTGAGGGAGTTGAGCAAATCGTCCAGGCGGCTCACCGCTCGGCCCACCATCTCGCGGTAGGCGTCCGGCAGCGGCCCCAGGCTCTCGGTGGCCACGACTTCCATCAACTGGCGCACGGCGGCCAGCGGCGAGCGCATCTGATGGCTGACCAGGGTGACGAAGTTAGCCTCCATGCGGGCCTTTTCGTCGCGCAGCTCCTTGAATTCCAGCTCCAGGAAGCGCCGCTCCAGGCCCCTGGCCACCACGTGCTTGAGTTCGTCGGGGCTGAAGGGCTTGGGCAGGAAGTCGTAGGCCCCCTGCTTCATGGCGTCCACCGCCGATTGCAGGGTGGCGTGGCCGGTGACCATGACGCAGACGATGGCGGGATCGAACTCCCGCGCCCCAGCCAGGACCTCCAGGCCGCTGATGCCGGGCATCTGCAAATCCACCAGGATCAGGTCGGGCGGGTCCTGGCGCAGCAACTGCAAGCCTTTTTCGCCGTGTTCGGCCAGGCTCACCCGGTAGCCCCAGCGCGAAAGCAGCACCTGCGCCGACTCACGGGCCACCTCGTCGTCGTCGATGGCCAGGATGTGGGGCTTGGTGGAGCGCAGGGGCATGGGAAACCTGTCTCTAGTGCTGGGATTGTCCGCGCCCGGCCGCTCCCCCGCGCCGGAGCGCGCTCCGGCGAAGGGGCGAGGGCAAGGCCCGCGCCTGGTCCGCTCAGTCTGCCAACAGCTTGTTGACCTTGGCCAAGAGGACCTCTGCGGTAAAGGGCTTGTCCAGGTATTCGTCGCCTTGGGCCAGCTTGGCCTCCGGCGGCAGGGTGAAGCGCTCTCCGGCCAGGTGCTTGACCGCCGAGCACATCAGCACCGGGATGTCGCGGAAATCCATGAACTCCGGCGTGCCGCGCAGGGTGGTGGTGACCGAGAAGCCCTCGTAGACCGAATCCATCATTATGTCCAGCACGATCAGGTCGGGGTCCTCGGCCTTGACCGCCTCCAGGCCCTTTTTCCCGTCGGCGGCGGTGACGACCTTGTGGCCGGCCGCCTCCAGGATGGCTTTGGTCGCCAGGGTGTAGTCGGCGTCGTCGTCGATGATCAGGATCTTGGCCATGGCCATCCCTTAGCTTGTGTAGGTTATCACTTGTGCAACCGCGCTCACATTAATCCCGGAAGCGCCACAAGTCAATCCCGTTGCACAACATCTAGCTAACTAGTCCTAATATTTATATAAAAAATCCTGAGCCGAGGGGTAGCGCAAGCGTTTGAGTAGGATAATCACGTCATAGGGCCTCCCCTGCCGGTCGACCCGGTAGTCCTCCAGGATCGCCTTGAGCTCGAAGCCCAAGCGCTTGAAGGCGGTGATAAGCTCTTTTTTGTCCACATGAATCTCGGCCTGGAGCAGCATGAGGCCCGCCGCCTTGGCCGCGGCGGCCACTTCCTTAAGCAGGGTGGAGCCCAGGCCCAGGTCGCGGTAGGCCGGCTGGATGAAGCATTCCACCGCCGCCCGGTGGGCCGAGGCCCACTCACCCCGCAGCAAGTAGGCGTAGCCAGCCATTTTATGTGAATCATCGGGATCAAACGCCGCCAGAACCCGCAGTTGGTCGCCGCCCAGGCGCTCCAGCCGCTGGGACAAGGCCGGGATGTCCTTGAGGTCCTGGTTCAAAAACATAAGGTCGCCGTCGTCCAGCTCCCGGACAAAGTCCACCACCGCCTCGCGGTCCTCCGGTCCCAGCCATTTGACGCACACCTCGCGGCCGTCGTTCAAACACACGGTGGACAGGTAGGGACCGGCCATGGCGACCTCCTGGCTGGATTGAGCCTGATGAACAGCGGGGCGAATCAGTGTAACTGCTGGATACGCGATTGAAAAACGGCCTCCGCCTGGTGGGATGGCCTGGAGCGAGCCATGATTTCTTGACTAACACCGCCATGGCGCGCTTGTCAACCATGGCCGGTGGTCAGGGTGGCAAGGCCGGCTGTGGACATTTTTGTGCCTGGGAGACTATAATTCCTCTGCCCGGACCCTGGCCCGGAGGAGCCCAAAGCCTGTCAGCCTGCGAGGTGGCCATTGCTGGACAACATGGTTGAACGCTACGAGGATCAGGGCCGCCTCATCGCCTTGGTGCTGCGCCACGACGCCGACCTCGGCCCCGGCGCGCATTTCCTGACCACCCAGGACATGGGCCAGCAACTGGCCTACATGGATCACCCCCAGGGCCACCGCATCAAGGCCCACGTGCACAACGCCTCGCCGCGCACGGTGGAGCTGACCGGCGAGGTCCTGGTCATCCGCTCCGGCCGTCTGCGGGTGGATCTCATGCGCGAGGACGGCAGCCCGCTTGACCAGGTGACGCTGGGGCCGGGCGACGTGGTGCTCTTGAACGGCGGGGCCCACGGCTTCACCGTGCTGGAGCGCTGCCGGATGATCGAGGTCAAGCAGGGGCCCTACCTGGGCGCGGGCGACAAGCGCCTGCTGGAAGGCTAGCCGTCGTGGCCGGCTTCATCCCGGTCTGCGAGCCACTTTTGGCCGGCAACGAGGCCGCCTATGTGAACGACTGCGTGCAGAGCGGCTGGATAAGCTCGGCCGGCGAATACCTGGCCCGTTTCGAGGCCGGCATGGCCGCCCTGTGCGGCGTGGCCCACGGCGTGGCCTGCGCCAACGGCACCGCGGCCCTGCACCTGGCCTGCGCCGCGCTGGATATGCAGCCCGGCGACGAGGTGATCTGTCCGTCGTTTTCCATCATCAGCACCGCCAACAGCATCGTCCAGGCCGGGGCCACGCCGGTGCTGGTGGACGTGGAGCCCGACACCCTCTGCCTGGATCCGGCCGCCGTGGCCGCGGCCATCACCCCGCGCACCAGGGCCATCATGCCGGTGCACATGTATGGCCACCCGGCCGACATGGACCCCATCATGGACCTGGCCCGCGCCCACGGCCTCATGGTGATCGAGGACGCGGCCCAGGTGCACGGCGGCGGATACAAGCAAAGGCCCCTGGGCGGCATCGGCCACCTGGGCTGCTTCAGCTTCTTCGCCAACAAGCTCGTCACCACCGGCGAGGGCGGCATGGTGGTCACCGACGACGCGGACCTGGCCCGGCGCTTGGGCCTGTTGCGCAACCTGGCCCACGGCCCCCGGCGCTTCGAGCATTTCGAGTTCGGCTTCAACTACCGTCTGACCAACCTCCAGGCCGCCCTGGGCCTGGCCCAGTTGGAGCGCCTGGCGGCCACCAAGGCCCGCAAGGCGGCCATCGGCGACCGCTACAACCGCAACTTGGGCGATCTGAAGGAAATCACGCTCTACTGGGGCCGCCACCGCGCCCACGCCCAGCCGGTGATGTGGATGTACGGCCTGCTTTTGCCGGAAGGCCTGGACCGCGACGGCTTCATGGCCCGGCTCAAGGCCGAGGGCGTGGACAGCCGGGCCTTTTTCCTGCCGCTCAACCAGCAGCCGCTCTATAGCGGCCAGAAGCCCGGTCTGCCCGATTTGCGCGGCAGCTTCCCGGTCAGCGAGGACGCCGGCCGGCGTGGACTCTACCTGCCCTCCGGCGCGGGGCTGGGCGAGGACGAGGTGGACCGGGCCAGCGCCGCGGTGCGCAAGTTGCTGGCCCAGGGCTGAACCACCCGCCGCGCGGGGCCGCCCCGCCGCCAAAACCCATGTCCCGCCAGCTTTTTCCCTTGACTATCGCCGCCCAGGCCGGCTAAATACCTTACAGTTACGTTATAGCTTTTTTGTAACTATATAGGACCGGAGCAGCCAAGGCGGAGCCGCCGGATTGGCCGCCCCGGTCCGAGCGGGACCTGTCTAGGAAACCACGGTTGGAGAGGCAAGCATGGACAAGCTCCTGACCCCTGGTGGCGGCAAGACCGAGTTGCTGTTGGGCAACGAGGCCATCGTGCGCGGGGCCTTGGAAGCGGGGATGGCCTTCGCCACCTGCTATCCGGGCACGCCATCCTCGGAGGTGCCGGACACCCTCTATCGCCTGCGCAAGGGCGATCCCGACCAGGTGCAGTACTACTTCGAGTACTCCACCAACGAGAAGGTGGCCCTGGAGTGCGCCGCCGGCGCGGCCGTGGCCGGGCTGCGCACCCTGTGCACCATGAAGCACGTGGGCCTGAACGTGGCCGCCGACCCTCTGATGACCCTGGCCTACACCGGCGTCAACGCCGGCATGGTGGTGCTCACCGCCGACGACCCCTCGCTTTTCTCCAGCCAGAACGAGCAGGACAACCGCTACTACGCCCGCCTGAGCGGCCTGCCCATGCTGGAGCCCTCCGGCCCGGCCGAGCTCAAGGAGATGACCAAGCACGGCTTCGAGCTGAGCGAGAAGCTGGGCGTGCCGGTCCTCATGCGCACCACCACCCGCGTCAACCACGCCCGCGAGGCGGTGACGTTCGCCAAGCTGCCCAAGGCCAAGACCAAGGCCGAGTTCAAGAAGGAGCCCTTCCGCTTCGTCACCGTCCCGGCCGTCAGCCGCCAGTTGCACCTGAAGCTCCTCAAGGTCTACGAGGCCGCCCAGGCCATCAGCGAGGACGGCGGCCTCAATTACGTGACCGGCAAGGGCAAGCTGGGCGTCATCACCGGCGCGGTGAGCTTCAACTACGTCACCGACGCCTTGGCCGACCTGGACGCCCAGGACAAGGTGAAGGTCCTCAAGCTGGGCATGAGCTGGCCCCTGCCCGAAAAGATGATCCTGAAATTCCTGAAAAGCTGCGACAAGGTCCTGGTGGTCGAGGAGCTGGAGCCGCTGGTGGAGAACGCGGCCAAGGCCCTGGCCCAGGCCAACGGCCTGAAGGTCAAGATCGCCGGCAAGGGCGACAAGCTTTTCAGCCGGGCCTACGAGTTCAACCCTCGCCTGGTGCGGGAGATCGTCGGCCGCTACTTCGGCCTTAAGTACAAGGCCAGCAAGCCCCTGGACCTGGCCGACCTGCCGGTGCTGCCCAACCGTCCGCCCAACCTCTGCCCCGGCTGCCCCCACCGCGCCACCTACTACGCGGTCAAGCAGGTCACCGGCAACGAGGCCATCTATCCCACCGACATCGGCTGCTACACCCTGGGCCTGTTGCCGCCAATCAGCATGGCCGACTTCGTCATCTGCATGGGATCGTCGGTATCCAGCTCCGGCGGCTTCTCGCGGGCCACCAACCAGAAGGTGGTGGCCTTCATCGGCGACAGCACCTTCTTCCATTCCGGCATCACCGGCCTGGTCAACGCGGTGCACAACAACCACAACTTCACGCTGGTCATCCTGGACAACGGCACCACGGCCATGACCGGCCACCAGCCCCACCCCGGCGTGGAGACCGACAAGATCGGCGATCCCACCACCCACATCGACCTGGAAGGCGTGGTGCGCGGACTGGGCGTCAAGCACGTCAGCGTCATCAAGCCCTTCAAGGTCAAGTCATCCATCGAGGCCATCAAGGCCGCGGTGGAGTTCGAGGGCGTCAGCGTCGTCATCAGCCAGGAGCTCTGCCCGCTCTTCGCCCGCCGGGTGGCTCCCAAGACCAAAAAGCCCTTCGAGGTGCGCCTGGACAAGTGCAAGGGCCACCTGGACTGCGTGAAGAAGGTGGCCTGCCCGGCCATGTACGTGGAGGAGGGCAAGGCGCGCATCAACCCCCTGCAGTGCATCGGCTGCGCGCTGTGCGCCCAGATCTGCCCGGAGAACGCCATCCTGCCGGTCAAGGCCGAGGCCTGAGGAGGAAGCTTAAATGCAGACCTTACGCATCGTGAACGTGGGCGTGGGCGGCCAGGGCAACCTGCTGGCCAGCAACCTGCTCGGCCAGGCCGCCCTGGACGCCGGCCTGCCGGTGGTGGTCAGCGAGATCCACGGCATGGCCCAGCGCGGCGGCGTGGTGGAGAGCGCCGTCATCATCGGCGAGGCAATGAGCCCCATCGTCAGCGACGCCGAGGCCGACGTCATCGTCAGCTTCGAGCCGGTGGAGACCCTGCGCATCCTGAACAAGGCCCACAAGGGCACGCTCATCATCAGCAACCTGCGTCCCATGCCGCCCTTCACCGTGGCCATCGGCCAGGCGCCGTACCCCAAGCCCGAAGACGCCATCGCCTTCGTGCGCGGCAAGGTGAAAAAGGTCGTGGCCTTCGACGGCCAGGCCCTGGCCGAGCAGGCCAAGAACCCCTTGAGCCTCAACATGGTCATGCTGGGCGCGCTGTTCGCCGCCGGCAACCTGCCGGTGCCGGTGAAATCCATCAAGAAGATGATCAAGCAGAACAGCAAGGAGCGCTTCGTCGAGGCCAACCTCCAGGCCTTCGACCTGGGCTTCGCCGCCGCCGGCGGGAATTAAGAAAGAGCGGGGGAGCCCTTTTGGGATACCAAAAGGGCTCCCCCGCGCCCTTGGATGCAAAATGCGGGCGGGGATGAACCCCGCCCCTGCGCTTAAGGTTTCTTGATGTAGGGGAGGGGTTCATCCCCGCCCGTGTATTTCATCGCAAGGCAATGCGGTTGACATGAAACGGCGTTTTGCTCCCCGTCGGCTTGTCTCTCGCGGCAAAACACGAACTCGTTGCAACCCAGTCCCCCGCCGCAGTCCTTTACGCGCAGGGGCGTGAACCCGCGCTCGGTCATGAACTCCACCACCTGGCCGGGCCGCGAAACCTCGAAGGGATAGCCGCCCACCCAGTCGATGAAGTCGCGCCAGGCGTCCATGCCGCGGGCGCTCTGGTAGGTGCGCCAGGAATGCCCCGGCCGGCCGCGCAGGCAGTCCTTGAGCATGGTCGGCCCCCACAGCCGGATCAGGGCCGGGCCGGCCACCAGCCAGCGCAGGGAGCCGGGCAGGCGGTTGTAGGCCCGCTTGACCAGGACCCAGGCCCGGCTGGGCCAGCCCTGGTCGTTGTACAGGGCGATGTAGAGCAGGCCTCCCGGACGCACCAAGTCGGTCAGGTTGGCCAAGGCCCGCCACTGGTCGCCGGTGTGGTGCAGCACTCCCCAGGAGTAGACCACGTCGAAACTGCCCAAGCCGGCCAGGTAGCCGCGGTCCAAGGCGTCGCCTCGCTCCACCCGCCAGCCGGGATCGTCGGGTTGATATTGCTGGCGCAGGGATTGGCCGCAGGCGACCGATTCGGGGTCATAGTCGAATGAGACCACGGTCGCGCCCAGGCGGCGGGCGGCCAGGCTGAACAGGCCGCTGCCCGATCCCACGTCCAGGAAGTTCAGGCCTTCCAGGTCGTCCCGGTCCAGCATTTCGCGCAGGGATCGGCTGGCCTGCTCCAGGCGGGCGGGAGTGATGGCCGCCAGATAGCGCCGCCAGTTGGCCCCGAAGGCAAAGTGCGCCTGGGGCGCAAGTGAACCACCGCCAGCACCCACGACTTGGACCCCTGAGCCTAGGGTTGTCACACGGCAGGCGAGGAAAATATAGCAAAGCAGATTAGGTAAGGGAAGATGCGGAATATGTCCGGCTTTAAAAAATGCGTTCGCCGCCAGGGGGCGGATCGCCGCGCCGCGCCAGGCCAGTCCCTATTGCAGGCTTCCCAGCTTTTTTTCCAGCAGCTCGCGGTATTCCGGTCCGCTGTTGACATGGTCCACGGCCACGCCGACCTCGTAGCCGCCCGCTTGGCTGGGTCCGGTGGTCACCCGGACCACCTGGCCCTGCACCGTCACCCGCACCTGCTGTTGGGGCAGGTCGATGACCAGCTCCAGGGGGCGGCCGGGCTCCAGGGGGCGCGAGGCCAACAGCCCCACTCCGCTCAGGCTGAGATCCAGGGTCTGAGCGGTCAGGGCGGGTTGGCCTCGCTCCAGGTAGCGCAGGCGGGCCGGGGCGTTGAACGCCAGGCGCGGATGCCGGCGCCGTTCGGGCTCGGCGGCCACCACCCGGTTGCGGCCCCGGCGCTTGGCCGCGTACAGGGCCGTGTCGGCCTTGGCGATGAGGCCCAGGGCGTCGGAGGCGTCCTCCGGGAAGGTGGCCACGCCAATGCTCAGGGTCAGCCTTCCGCCCGGCTGGGCCTCGCCGCCGGCAGGGGGGTGCTCGGCCATGGCCCGGCGGTGGCGCTCGGCCACGACCAGGGCCTGCTCCTTGTTGGCCAGGGGCAGGATGATGGCGAACTCCTCCCCGCCGTAGCGCACCACGTAGTCGATGTCCCGCGAGCACATCTGGAGCAGGCGGGCCACCCCGGCCAGGGCGCGGTCGCCGGCCAGATGGCCCAGACGGTCGTTGTAGAGCTTGAAGCGGTCCACGTCCAGCATCAAGAGCGAGAAGGACTGCTGGTAGCGCAGGGCACCGGCCACCTGCTTGGCCAGCACGTTGTTGAAGAAGCGCCGGTTGAACAGCCCGGTCAGCTCGTCGCTGATGGCGTTCTGCTCCTTCTGGGCCAGGAAGGGATACTCCACCACCATGGCTTGCTTGACCTCGGTGGCGATGTTGATGAAGTAGTCGGCCATGGCCGTGCGCAGACCCACGTCGCGGCCCAGGGCCTGGCTCATGGCGCGGCGGTGGCTGAGCGCGCGCCGCCAATGCTCGCGGGCGCGTTTGCGGTCGAAGTGCTTGCGGGTGAGGTGGTAGAGGACCTCGCGGGGGAAGTCGGGTCCGAAGCGGCTTTCGAATCCGGTCCAGGCTTCTGGGTCGGCGTAGCGGCTGTCGGCCTCGGCAGCCGCGAATTCATCAAGCCAGGCCGGCGTCTCCAACTCGTGGTGGTTGTCGAGGGGCATTTTCATTATTCCGCCGCGCAAGGGGTGAATGACCCAAACCATGCCCAATGGACACGGCTTCGCTATCGGGCGCTGACTTGACTGGGCGCCCCTCTCTTGGCCCGATAGGTCGCCGCCCCGGCAAATAATAGGTAGAATCTAAGCTCCCTTTTTGGCCGCCGTCAAGTTGAATCAGGATATGGCTGTGAAAATAGGGAATTGCCTTTTCAGGGGCCGGCTGAGGGCCATGCAAATTTCGGGCGGTGGAGGGCGGGCCGACCGCCTGGGAGGGGCGCGGCGCTGGAACGAGGCCGCCGCGCGGGGCCAGGGAGCCTCGCGGCCATGACCGGCCAGCGGCGGCTCAAGGGGCTGATCTTCGCCCTGGTGGTGGCCGGCTACATCCACATCTATTTGCCCCAGCCGGTGCTGCCGCTGCTCCAGGCCGAGTTCGGCCTCACCCCCGGCCAGGCCTCCCTGGCCGTCTCGCTGTTCATTCTGGGCTTTGGTCTGGGCAACCTGCCCCTGGGCTGGCTGGCCGACCGCCTGCCGCCGCGCCCCCTGCTCACGGCCGGCGGTCTGCTCCTGGCCCTGGGGGCGGTGGCCTGCGCCCTGGCGCCGGGGTTCACCACCCTGGCCGCGGCGCGGTTCGTCCAAGGCCTGGCCCTGCCGGCGGTCACCACCTGCCTGGCCGCGCACCTGTCGCGCAGCCTGCCCATGGCGCTGCTCAACCAGGTCATGGGCGCCTACGTGGCCGCCACCGTGGCCGGTGGCATGCTGGGCCGGCTCCTGGGAGGCTGGGTGTTCCCGGCCGGGCTCTGGCGCTGGTCCTTCGTGCTGGCGGCGGGTCTGGTGGCCCTGACGGTGACGGCGGCCCTGGCCTGGCTGCCGCAGGCCGGCCCGCCCCCGGCCCAAGCCGAACCCCGCCACGGCTTCCTGGACCTGCTGCGCCGCCGCGAGATCCGGCGCATCTACTGGATCATCGGTCTGTCCTTCTTCGTCTTCGCGGCGGTTTTCAACTACATGCCATTCCTGCTGGCCGGGCCGCCCTTCCTGGCCGGCGCGCGGCTCATCGCCCTGATGTATCTCTCCTACCTGGTGGGCATGGCGGCCGCTCCCCTGGGCGGCCGCGCGGCCGACCGTTGGGGGGCGGGGGCGACCATCGCCGCCGGGGCGGCGGTGGTGGGCCTGTCCCTGTTGCTCAGCCTGTGGCAGAATTACGCGGCCCTGTTCCTGGCCCTGGCCGGGGTCTGCCTGGGATTCTTCGCGGTGCACGCGGCCGCGGCCGGGGCCTTGAACCGCCACCTGCGCCACAGCCAGGGCCGGGGCAACAGCCTTTACGTGCTCTGCTACTACCTGGGCGGCACCGCCGGCATCAGCCTGGGCGGCCAGGCCTGGGGCCACTGGGGCTGGGCCGGGGTGGTGGGCATGGGGCTGTTGACGCTGGCCGCGCCGCTCTGGCTGGGTTGGGCCGAGCATCGTTCGCGGCAAAAACCGGATGAACAGGGCTGACGCTTGGTCAGGATTAGGCGCCTTGCGCTGGAGCTAATATGGCGGGCGGGGATAAACCCCGCCCGTCTTTTTTGCCGAATTGCCCTACTCGCCCTCCAGCCGCGCCTTCACCGCCATGGCGTGCACCGGCAGGCCCTCGGCCGCGGCCAGGGTGGTCACGGTGGCGGCCAGGCCGGCCAGGCCTTCGCGGGTCAGGTATTGGAAGGTGGGCTTCTTCACGAAATCGTCCACCGAAAGCCCGCTGAAGCAAAGCGCGCCCTGGGCCGTGGGCAGCACATGGTTGGTGCCGCTGGCATAGTCGCCCACCGGCACCGGGGCCCAGGGGCCCAGGAAGATGCTGCCGGCGTGGCGGATGCCGTTCAGGGTCAGGAATGGCTCGGCGGTGACGATCTGGAGGTGTTCGGGGGCGTATTCGTTGCAGAACGCCACCGCCTGCTCCAGGCTCTCGGCCACCAGCACCGCGCAGTAGCGGCCGGCGCTCTCGATGATCTCGCGCCGGGGAAGGGCCGGGGCCAGCCGGGCCAGCTCGGCGCAGACCGCCGCCGCGAGCTTGGCGTCGTCGGTGACCAGCACCGCGGCGCTGTCCGGGTCGTGCTCCACCTGCGACAGGAAGTCCAGGGCCAGGTGGGCCGGGTTGGCCGTGGCGTCGGCCAGGATCAGGGCCTCGCTGGGGCCGGCGGGGCTGTCTATGTCCACCAAGCCGAAGACCTGCATCTTGGCCGCGGTCACGTACTTGTTGCCCGGCCCCACGATCTTGTGCACCCTGGGCACCGTGGCGGTGCCGATGGCCAGGCTGCCCACCGCCCAGGGGCCGCCAAGCTTGTATATCTCGTGCGCGCCGGCGATATCGCAGGCCACCAGCGTGCAGGGGTTCATGGCCATGCCCTCCAGGGGCGGGGTGCAGACCGCCACCCGTCCCACCCCGGCCACCACCGCCGGCAGCACCGTCATCAGGGCCGTGGAGGGATAGGCCGCCCGGCCGCCGGGCACGTAGCAGCCCACCGCGTCCAGGGGCGTGGTCTTGCGCCCGGCCAGGATGCCCGGCGCTACCTCCATCTGCCACTGGGGCCGCTCCACCTGGGCGGCGTGAAAGGCGCGGATGTTGGCGGCGGCCTTCTTGAGCGCGTCCACTATCTCGGCCGGCACTAAAGCGTAGGCGGCTTCGATCTCGGCCCGGCTCACCTTCAGCTCGGCCGCGGTCAGGTCCGGCTTGAGGCTGCTGAGCTCCTCGACGTTGGCCTCGTCGCCCCGTTGGCGGATGTCGGCCAGGATGCCGCGCACCCGCTCGTAGACGTCGGAGACGTCGGCCAGCGAGCGGCGCAGGAGCTCCTGGCGGCGCGCGGGGGAGATATCCCGGAGGCGTTGGGGCTCTAGCTGCATGGCCGTCCTTTCGGTTTGGGGCTTCTGGGCTGCCTTTTTACCCCAGCGCCGCCGGGCGTGCAAGCCGGCCGGGAAGGTCTCAGGCCGGCAGGCGGGGGCAGAGCCTGCCCTGGTGCTCCGCCACCAAACCCCGCGCGATGAGCTCGTCCAGGAAGCGATCGAAGACCTCGCGCGGGGGCTGCACCAGCCAGGTGACGCAGGTCTCGGCCAGCCAGGGCAGGCCCAGTTCGAAATGCCACAGATCCTCGCGTCCGATTGGGCCTTTCATCAGCAGGTGGTAGAGCAGAATCTTGCGCACCTGGTCCTCGGCCAGGCGGCGAGGCTCGCGGATGAACAGCTCCACCCGCTCTCGGCAGCGGGCGATGGCCGCGACCGGGTCGTCGATGAGCGGGCCGTGGCCGGGCAGGATGCGCTTGAGCGGCAGCGCGGCCAGGCGGCGCAGGCTTTCGCGCTGGCGCAGAGGCGCGTCCCAGCCCTCTATGCGCAAGGTCAGCACCCCGAAATCCCCGGCCCAGGCCGCGTCGGCGCTGATGAGCCAGCCGTTGTCCGGGCAAAAGAATCCCAGTTGACCGGCGGCGTGGCCGGGCAGCTCCAGCACCTGCCAATCCAGACCGGCCAGGCGGAGCACGTCGCCCTCGGCCAAGGTCTCGTGGACCGGGAAAAACCGGTAGGCCTGGCCGTAATAGGCCGGCCAAGAGGCCCAGGCGTCTTTCCGTTCCACGGCCAGGCGGCAGGCGGCGCTCATGGCGATCCGGCAGCCGGAGCGAGCGTGGAGAATGGCGTGGCCCCCCACGTGATCGCAGTGCACGTGGCTGGAGATGACACGCCCCACCCGGGCCGGGTCCACGCCGACCTGGATCAACAGGGCCAGGGTCTCGTCGGCCTGGTCCAGATAGCCGCTGTCCAGCAGGGTGACGTCATCACCGTCGCTGAACACGAAGTGATTGGCGCTGAGCCAGCCGCGCTGGCAGAAAACCAGGCCGGGGGCCAGCTCCTGGGGCGGCGGGGTCATGGCCGCGGCGGCCCTGCATCCAGCCCCAGGGCCGCGCGCAATGCCTGGCCGGTGGAGTGGTAGCCCAGCTCGTCCCAGGGGAGGTTGGCCGGGTCGAAGGCCCTCAGCTCCAAGGCCTCGCGGCTGGGCCGGGGCTGGCCGCCGTTTGCGGTGAGATGATAGACGATGAGCACCACCGGGTTGCCGGGATAGGAGTAGACCCCCACCAGCGGCCCCAGCCGGGCGTTGAGCCCGGTCTCCTCGGCCACCTCCCTGAGCACCGCCGCGCCGAGCTCCTCGCCGCGGTCCACATGGCCGCCGGGCAGAATCCAGCGGCCGTGGGCCTGGTCGCGTTGGGCGCGGCGCAGCAGGATCACCCGGCCCTGGGGGTCCTGCACCACCCCGGCCACGGCGACCTTGGGATCCTGGTAGGCCGGCTGGCCGCAGGCCGCGCAAAACAGCGGCGACCCGCCGGGCGCGGGCAGGGGGCGCAGCAGCGCCCCGCCGCACGCGGCGCAGAAGCGGGGCTCGGCCGGCTCGGCCATGGCCCTAGACGACTCCCGGCTCCACGCCAGGCTGGCGGCGCTTGCACAGCGTCACGCAGTTGCCCGGCGCGCTATAGCAGACTTCGTCCATGATGGCCTGCATCAGAAAGACTCCGCGTCCGCGCTCGCAGAGCAACTGGTCGCCAATGGTGGGGTCGGGCAGACAGGCGAAATCGAAGCCCTGGCCCTGGTCCCGGACGCTGACGGAGAGCATGTCCGGGGTGATGTCGGCCTCCACGACCACTTTCAATTCTTGGTTCCAGCGGTTGCCATGCTCCATGGCGTTGGTCACCGCCTCCACCAGGGCCAGCTTGAGGTTGTTGTCCAGGTCGTGGCTGGCGTAACCCACGGCCACCGCCGACTGGGCGATCTGCTGCACCACCTCGCAGATCAACTCCGGGCGGCTGGCGGTCTCCAGACGGGTGTTCTGGCGCAGGGCCAGCCAGCGGGACCGGCCGGCCGGAGACGCGCAGGCCAAGGACAAGGCCTGGTCCACCACCTTGCCCAGGATGTCCATGCTCAGCGGCTTGGGCAGGAAGTTCTCGGCCCCCGCCTTCAGGGCCTTGACCACCGTTTCCACGTCGCCGTAGCCGCTGATGAGCAGCACCGGCACCCTGGGGTTGATCTCCTTGATCGCCGCCAGCAGGGTCAGTCCGTCCAAGCCTGGCATGCGCACGTCGCTGAGCACCAGGTCGATCTGATTGTCGCGGAAAAGCTTGAGCGCCTGCCGGCCATCGGCCGCCTCCAGCACGCGGTGGCCGCGGTTGGTGAGAAAACGCGCCAGGAGTTCGCGGACCAATTCCTCGTCGTCGGCCACCAGTATCAGGTTGCCCCCCGCCGCGCTCCGACCGGCCGCACCGGCATGGTTTTCAGCCATCTTCCCTCCCTGTCGCCGCCAGCCCGGCGGATCAGAACTCCACCAGGATGAAGGCCACGTCGTCGGGGAATTCCCCCTGGACGAATGAATTGAGATCCTCCCAGATGATCTCGCGCCAGGTTTCCAGGGCCAGGTCGCGGCGGGCGGCCAGAAGGTTCAGCAAACGCTGGGAGCCATAGAGCCTCCCCTGCGGATCGGGGGCCTCGGTCAGCCCGTCGGTGTAGATCACCATGCGGTCGCCGGGAGCGAGCTGCAAGGCTTGGTCCTGGAAGGCCAGGGGCAGGCGGTCGTTTTCGAAGACGCCCAGGAAGACCGACTCGGTTTCCAGGTAGCGGGCCGGAGCGTTTTTGGGCAGCAGCAGGGGCGTGGGGTGGCCGGCCAGGGACCAGGTGAGCAATAGATTCCGGGGATCGTAAAGTCCGGCGAAGGCGGTGACGAAGGAGTCCTCCTGGGTCAGCCGCAGCAGGTCGGCGTTTAGCGCGGTGAAGGCGGCGGCCGGCGAATGCAGGCGCTCCAGATAGCCCGGCAGCAGAGCCTTGACGATGCTGGCGGTCATGGCCGCGGCCACGCCATGACCCGACACGTCGGCCACCAACAGACCCAGGCCGCCGCCGACCAGCTCGGCGAAATCGAAGTAATCCCCGCCCACCCCTCGGCAGGGCTGGAACAGGTGGCTGATCTTCAGGCCCCTGACCGCCGCCGAGCGGGGCAGCAGGAACTGCTGGTAGCGGGCCGCCATTTCCAGCTCGCCGCGCATGGCCTCGTTCTGGCGGCGGGTTTCGGCCATGAGCCGGCGGGCGTTGATGGCGTTCTTGATCTTCAGCGGCAGCACCACCTCTAGGTCGTTGGGACCCAGGGGCTTGGTGAAATAGTCGTAGGAGTCCATGGTCAGGGCCTTGGCGATGGACCCGAAGTCGTCCAGGGAGCTGTTGACGATGACCGGGATGGCCTGGATGTCGGAGTGCTCCAGGCGCCAGCGCAGAAAATCAAAGCCGTCCATGTCCGGCATCATCAGGTCCAGGAGGATCAGGTCCACCTCCGGGTGGGCCATCACCGTGGCCACCGCCTCGCGGCCGTTCTGGGCGAAGATGAAGCGGTAGCCGTGCTTGGCCAGGTGCAGGCGCAGCAGCTCCCGGTTCAGCCGCGCGTCGTCCACGATGAGCACCGTGGGGGGCTGGCCGTGGCTGGCGGGCGCGTCCGGTCTCATGCCCCGCCCCGCCCCTGGTTTTCGCTCCACAGGCCCACGATCAGGGGCGCGATGCGCTCCAGGGGCACCACGCGGTCCACCCCGCCCATCTGCACCGCCATCTTGGGCATGCCGTAGACGGTGCAGGTTTCCTCGTTCTGGGCCACGGTGAAGGCCCCGGACTCGTGCAGGTCGCGCATGCCCCTGGCCCCGTCGTCTCCCATGCCGGTCATGATTACCGCCACCGCGTTGGGCCCGGCGCTGCCCACCCCGGAGCGGAACAGCACGTCCACCGAGGGCTTGTGCCGGTTGACCGGCGGCCCCTCCATCACCCGCGCCTGGTATCCGCCGCCGCCGCGCTCCAGCAGCAGGTGGCGGCCGCCGGGGGCGATGACGCACTGGCCGGGCTTCAGGGCCTGACCGTCGCTGGCCTCCTCGATCCTGATCTGGGCGCGTTCGTTGAGCCGGTTGGCGAAGGCCAGGGTGAAGTGCTCCGGCATGTGCTGGACCACGGCGATGGGCGGACTGTCGGCGGGCAGGCGGCAGAGCACCTGCTCCAGGGCCACCGTGCCCCCGGTGCTGGCGCCCATGAGCACCACCATGGGGCCGCCCGGGCGCGGCGGCGACTTGGTCAGCGCCACCACCTGGTCCACCTCGATCTTCTTGGGCACCTCCAGGTTCTCGGCCGTCACCCGCGGGCGCCTCACCCGCGCCCCGGCCGCCGAGCGCACCTTCTCCACGATCTCCTGGGCCAGAGAGGGCAGGCGCTCGGCCAGGTTCTGGGTGGGCTTGGCCACGAAATCCACCGCGCCCATCTGCAGGGCCTTCATGGTGGCCTCGGCCCCCTTCTGGGTCAGGCTGCTGAACATCACCACCGGGGTGGGATAGGCGGCCATGAGCTTCTGCAGGAAGGTCAGGCCGTCCATGCGCGGCATCTCAATGTCCAGCGTGATGACATGGGGCTTGTGGCGCATGAACTTGTCACGGCCTGCGTAGGGGTCCGTGGCCGTGATGACCTCCATGTCCGGCTGGGCCTCCAGGATGCCGCGCAAAAACTCCCGGATCATGGCCGAATCGTCTATGACCAGAACCTTGATGCGTTCGCCTAGAGCCATGTTGGTGTACATCCCATTTGAACCGGGGGTCGCCAGGACGCTGAGGCCCGCGTGCTCTGGCGGCCAGGCCGCGTTGCATGACGCTAGAAGAGGGTGAGGTCCTCTTCCTTGGTTTCCCGGCGCAGGTTGGTCTGATATTGGCGCTCGCGCGCGGCCAAGGTCTGGTTGTCGTCCGGCACCAGTTGCTTGACGTAGACCTTGCCCAGCCTCGGCAGATAGAGCACCTTGCGGCCGTGGTTGCCGCCCAGGTCGGACTTGAGCACCTTGATGCCCTCCATGGACAGGAAGGCCTTGATGAACTGGATGTTGGCCGAGGGCACGCTGTTGGCGCCGGGGTTGACCGCCTGCAACACATGGCCGCCGCCGAAGACCTTGGCGGTCAGGTTGGACCGATCCCCGCCCATCTTTATCAGGTCGCCCAGGATCATCTCCATGGCGTACATGCCATAGCGGGCGCTCTGGCTGTTGAAGACGTCCTCCATGCGAAAGTCGCCGGGAAGCATGAAATGGTTCATGCCGGCGATGCCGTTCTTTTCGTCCTTCAGGCAGACGCTGACGCAGGAGCCCAGCACGGTGGCGATGATCTCATCCTCCTTGGTGACGTAGTATTCACCAGGCTGGATGATTATCATCGGCCGCTTGAGTTGGGCGTGAAAGCGTTTGAACATGATGATTCGGCTGGCGGATTCACTGGCGGCGCGCGGCCCGCCCAGCCGGGGTCCTTTCCCGCCCCTGGGGGCGATCCTTGGATGGGGCCTGATCCATGCTCGTTGGCGGCCCGGTCAGATCTTGCGGTAAACGGTGGTGGCCACGTAGCGAAACAGGTCCTTGACCATCATCAGCGACTCCGAATGGCCCACGAAGATGTATCCGTGCGGCTTGATGACCGCATGGAACTTGCGCAGGATGGCCATCTTGTCATCCTGGTCGAAATAGATCAGCACATTGCGGCACATCACGAAATCCAGGGAGACCTTGAGGGGGTATTCCGGGTGCATCAGGTTGAACTTGCGGAAAGTCAGCATGGCCCGCAACTGCGGCTTGACCTGATAGCGCGCGGACTCCCCCCGGCCCTGACGCTCGAAATACTTGGCCACCAGGGCCGGAGCCACCGGCTCCAGGGCGGCGGCCTCATACTCGCCCCGGCTGGCCTTTTCCAGCATGCCGGTGTCCAGGTCGGTGGCCAGCACCTTGACGTCCCAGCCGGGCTGGCGCTCGAAAAACTCGCTCAGGGTGATGGCCAGGCTGTAGGGCTCCTCGCCGGAGGAGCAGCCGGCCGACCAGATGCGCAGCCGGCGCTGGCCGGTCTTTTCGCCCTGGGCCGTCAGCTCTGGCAGCAGTTGTTCGGTCATGAAGTCGAAGTGGTGCTTTTCGCGGAAAAAGTCGGTCTTGTTGGTGGTGATGCGGTTGATCATCTGCACCATTTCGGTGCCGTCGTCGGTGCCCAGGTAGTCGATGTACTGGCTGAAGTTGGCCAGGCCCAGCACCCGCAGGCGGCGCGACAGGCGGCTGATGACCAGGTCGCGCTTGTGCAGGCCCAGGCTGATGCCTGTCTTGCCCTTGACCAGGCGGCGGATGCTGTCGAACTCCTGGTCGCTGATGGACAGGGCGGCCTGGGGAGGCAGAGCGTCGGGCGGGGCGCCTCGGCTGATCTCAGGCGGCATTGCCCATGGCCTCCGGCATCAACAGGCGGTCGAGCTCCAGCAGGATGATCATTTCCTGCTCATGGCGGCACAGGCCCAGCACATAGTCGCTGCGCACCGGCCCGGCGAACTCCGGGGCGTCCTGGACCTCGTGCTCGCCGATCTGCACCACGTCGCTGACCGCGTCCACCACGGCGGCCATGATTTTCTCGCCCACCTTGAGCACCACCGCCACCGGCTCGCTCTCCCGCTCCTCGGCCAGGCGCAGCTTCTTGCGCATGTCCAGCACCGGCACCACCATGCCGCGCAGGTTCATCACCCCCAGCACATGCTCGCTGGAGCGGGGCAGGCGGGTGAGCCGGGGCAGGCCGATGATCTCCTGCACGCACAGGATGTCCACGCCGTAGGTCTCGCGGCCCAGGGTGAAGGTGAGGTATTCGCCGCCGCGCCCTGGCGGGGCGGCAACTTCGGCGGCGGCCAACGCCGGCGGGGCGGCGGCCACGGGCGCGGCCGGCTCCGGGGGCGCGACGGCGGGATGGCGTTCGGCCTTGGGGGCCGGCCGGGCCGGAGGGGCCGCGGGCTTGGGCGCGGGCTTGGCCTCGGCCTCGCACTCCGAGGCGGCCAGGGGCCTGACCTTGTCGTCCAGGCCCAGGTCGTCGGGGCCAAGCTGGCGGCAGGCCTCGGCGGAGAGGTTCAGGGCGGCGGTGAGCAGGTCGGTCTCCAGCACGGTGGCGTAGAGCACGTGGAAGCGCAGCGAGTCCACCTCGTAGGTGTTCTCGTCGCCCAGGGTGGGCAGGTCCACCTCGCTGTCGAGTATCTCGCCCATGGACAACATCTCGCTGACCAGTTGCATGGGGGTCAGGCCGCGCGACTCGATCTGGGCCATGTCCAGGCTGAGATAGAAGACGTTGCCCTGCTTGAGTTTGTTCTGCAGGGTGTAGGCGGTTACGTCGAAGCTGGGGATGCCGGAGGGGTTGGGGCAGAACTCGCGCGGCTGCACCTGGTCGCGCAGTCCGTTGTCCACCCCGGCCTCCAGGGCCGCGGCCAGGGCGCGCAGGGGTCCCTCGATGTCGATGCCGTCCTGGTTGTCCGGCTGGTCGAAAAGGGCGGTGAGCACGTCCAGCGATTGCAGCAGGGCGTCGGTCACCGGCGGGGTGGGGGCCAGGTCGTGGTTGCGCACCAGGTTGAGCAGGTCTTCCATCTTGTGGGCCAAGCGCTCGATCTTGCCCAGACCCACGAAGCCGGCCCCGCCCTTGATGGAATGGATGGCCCGGAAGACGGTGTGCACCGTCTCGTCCTCGGCCTGGCCGCTTTCCAGGGCCAGGAACCCGGCCTCCACGGTTTCCAGCAGCTCCTGGGACTCGGCCAGGAATTCGGGGATGATGTCGTCGAATTCGCCCATGAATGCTTCCTGCCGCCGCCCGCGCCGCCCAGTCAGGAGGCGAAGGCGATTTTTTCGAGGCCGTGGATGTCCAGGATGAGGCTGACGCGGCCGTCGCCCAAGATGGTGGCCCCGGCCACGCCCTCCACCTTGCGCCAGTTCTGCTCAAGGCTCTTGATGACCGC
>JBMORH010000079.1:129419-158537 GCA_049322275.1 Thermodesulfobacteriota bacterium | reverse complement strand
GTGGCGGGCTGCCATGAACCAATTCGCCATCATGTATCCAGATCGATTCAAAGGCGTGGTAGGCTAAGATGCTCTACGAGGCCAGGGCGACAACCGCCTCATACACAAAAAACCTGACAGGCCCCGTTACCATGCCAATTACGAATCGCAACGAGGAATAATGGATGATCGCCAACATCTCCAAGATAGGCCATCCAGGTGTCAAAATCATCATCTGTCATCAACTCTGCTTGCAAGGCTTCATAGGCGTTGTAAAGCAAGTATAGAATTCCCTCTGCGAGTTGATTGGCTTCGCTCAGCACTATTCTTCGCCTATCATAATGATAATCAGGGCCATATAGATATTTTTCTAGCTCATTAATGCTGACTAACTCTGGAAAGTTGCTTGCGCTATCGTGGTTTTCCCGATCTATATTTGCGGAATTAAACACTAAGGTGTTAAGGAGCTTAGCTAGACGTCCACTGCGGATGTTGTCTTCATTGTTTTGGCATCCTTGATCTATCTTTGCTCCTTTAACTATTATTCTCAGGCGCATATTAGCGAGTCCTTCAATGCTGATCCCAGCCGGCGGTTGCATATAAAGAGCTTCAACATGCGGGCGACCGATGTATCCTTCCATGATTTTCCTGTCGAATTCATTCAACTTGAGATTGACATTGAACCTAGTCTCGCGATCGTAATAGTTGGCAGCTCTTCGGGTCTGCTCAGCCGCTTCTTTAGTATACATTGCTGCAAATATAGCTGCTGCTAATGTTAAGGTAAGAGCGAATAAAATACCTAGTTGAATATAGTCGCCTATCGCCCATTTCTTCTTGGCCTGTTCACTATCATGTTGCCCTACCTTCCCGCATCCGCTTCCTGGCGATATGGTGCTTGCATCGGGATTGGCCGTAACTCCATCGCTTGATTGCGAGCCACCGCCCCCCTGTCCTTCCCCGCCACCCATCTTCGCCCCCTAATCCCCGTTGAAAATCTTGTAGGCCTTGATGACCCGCTGGGCCACCTCCACCAGGCGCTGGTTGGTGTTGCGGGCCTGCTTCTGCATCTGCCGCATGGCGTCGTCCTCGCCGTAGTTGGCGGCGATCATCAGCAGGCGCTTGGCCTTTTCGATCACCTCCCGCTCACCCAACTGACACTGAAGCTCGGCGCGCTCGGCTAGCAGGGCGTTCAGCCGCCCCTGGGCGGCCAGGGCCATCTCCACCGCCGCCGCCACCTGGGCCGGATAAAGCGGCATGGCCACCACGGCCAGGGCCCCGATGCGGCGCAGCACCGCGCGCGCGCCATCATCCACCGCCCCGCATACTACTACAATTCCCAGTTGTTCATGGGATAAAATCTCGGCCCAGGCCGCCCGTTCTTCGGCCGTGTAGCCGCTGAGATCCCAAACCACCACCCCGGAGCCCTCGGCCGCCCCGTCCGCGCCGGGTTCGTCTCCGCGCAGGACCACGGCCCGGCATTCCTGGCCCAAGGCCTGCTCCACCAACCCGGCCAGGGGCGAATCCGGTTTCTGGACCAAAACCACGGCGGGTCTTTCCATGCTGCGGCCTCCTTTTGCCGGCCACAGCCATGGCAAGCGCCGCACCAGGCGGGCTTGGTAAAATTAGTCGTGTTATTTAAAGATATTAGCCATAAATGCCGGCGCAAGCTCCGGGCCGGATTTCGGTAATCGGCCGCCGAATGGGGCAGAATTTCGTTAAGCGCCCCCGCGATGCCCACGCGAACCTCCGCCGTGGCTTTGGCCCGCGGTTTGCAAATACAGGTGCGCGACGGATCATCGGGAGGCATGCATGAAGTTATCCGGATTGCCCCTCAGCGCCCGCGCCATGGCCGTCTCCGGCCTGACCGGCGGGGCCTTGCGCCCCAGCCAGATGGATTTCGGGGCGGCTTTGCGTTCAGCCATGACCGGCCCCTCGGCGCTCTCCACGGGACAACTCGCCAATATCACTGCGCTTCAACGCGGCAACCGCCAGGCGTCCCTGGCCTCGGTCAGCGCGCGGCCCAGCCTGGGCGCTGGCCAGGCCTCCGGCCTGCCCAGCCTGGCCCGGCAACCCCTGCCCAGCGCCACCACGCCCCTGGGCCTGACGCGGCCGGCAACCCAGACCGCCCAGACGGCAAAATCCGCCGCCCAGACCGCCTACGGCCTTTCCTCCCAGGCGGCCCGCACGGCCCCGGCCGCGCCGGCCAAGACCGCCAAGCCCGTCGCCTCCGCCAGCGCCGCCGACGGCGATTACGAGGCGCTGATCCAGGCCGCGGCCCAACGCCACGGGGTCAGCCCGCACCTGGTCAAGGCCGTGGTCACGGCCGAAAGCGACTTCGACCCCAAGGTCGTCTCCAGCGCCGGGGCCATGGGTCTGATGCAGTTGATGCCCGGCACGGCCAAGGACCTGGGCGTGAAAAATCCCTTCGATCCGGCCCAGAACATCGACGGCGGCACCCGCTACCTGGCCCAGATGCTGGAGCGCTTCGGCGGCGACGAGAAAAAGGCCCTGGCCGCCTACAACTGGGGGCCGGGCAACGTGGAGCGGGGCGGACGCATGCCGGCCGAGACGCGCAACTATCTGCGCAAGGTGGCCAACTTCAAGCAGCAGTACGCCCAGGCCGACCGCGCCCTGGCCTAGGAGCCGCGTCATGCCTCCGCAAAACGGGTGATTTTCCGGGTCGCTCCCCTTAGAATGTAGCCAGGGAGAGGCCCATGCACGGCTTGGAATGGACGAGTCAAAAGCTGGCCCAGGTCTTCGCGCCCGGCCGCGAGGTCCTGGTGCTGTTGCCGGGGCGCGAGGCCTTCCGTCGCCGCGCCTTGCGCCGGGCCGTCATTCTGGGCCTGCACCAGGAAGACCTGGCCCTGACCCCGCCCGAACCTCCGCTGCCCGCCCCGCTCTTGGGCCAGGCCCTGGAAGTCACCGTCCTGGCCCCGGAGGGCAAGCGCCACCAGCGCTACGCCTACCGCACCAACGTGCTGGACGTGCTGGATGATTTCCCCGCCGCCCCGGGCGGCGAGGCGGTGGTGGTGATGTACCCCCGCCAGGCGGACGTCTACGCCACCAGCCTGCGCAAGGCCCGCCGCTACCGGGTGACCCCGGAGGCCCCGGCGCGCCTGCTGGGCCCGGAGGGCGAGGCCGTCCTGCTGGACATCTCGATAAAGGGTTTGCGCTGCGTCTGGCCGGGCCAGCCCGGCGACCTGGCGGTGGGCGATCCCATCCAGCTCACCCTGGTCATCCACGACGAGGCCTTCAAGATCAACGGCCGGGTGGCCGGCCTGGCGAACCTGGCGGACCGCTGCGAGCTTTCGGTGGAGCTGGGCATCCTGCCCCTGGACGCCTGGGCCTCGCTGCAGGAGCTCATCGCCAAGCTGGAGCCGCTGGAAAAGGAACAGTGAGGGACGTGCTGGAAGCGAAAGTCAACCTCAAGGACTACGTGTGGGTGGTGGTGGAAGTCCGCGGCGGGAGCGAAAGCTTCCTGGGCCTGGCCGACGCCGATGGCCAGACCTTCGTCCCGGTGACCGCCGCCAAGGAGCAGGCCTATCAGCTATTGGCCAAGCTGCCGGCCGCCGGCGACGGAGCCCAGCGCCAGGTGGAGGCCATCCACCGGCAGCGCATCGCCGAGGAGGCCGCCAGGCAGGGCTTTTTGGTCTACCTGGTGGACGAGACCGGCAGGGTCGTGGAAAAAATGGGCGCGCCGGAAACCCACTGAGCCCGCCCCGGCTCAACCCCGCCGACGCACCATCTGCATCAATTCGCCCAGTTCGCGCAGCCTGAGGAGCCAGGCCAGGCCCAGGTAGACCGCCAGCCCCGCGCCCAGTCCGGCCAGGGGCCGCGCCAGGCGATGCCCATGGCCTTGCGCCGGCCCCCAATCGGGCAGATGGACCACCGCCCACACCGCCCCGGCCATGACCAGGGCGGCCAGGCCGCAGCGCAGGCAACTGGCCAGCATCTCCCGCCCGCCCAGGGGTCCCAGCCTCCGCCGCAACAGCCACAAAAGCAGGCCCAGGTTCACCGCGCTGGTCAGGCTGGTGGCCAGCGCCAGGCCCACGTGCCTGAGGGGCTCCATCAGGGCCAGGCTGAGGCCCAGGTTGACCGCCAGACAGACCGCGCCCACCTTGACCGGGGTGCGGGTGTCCTTCAGGGCGTAGAAGGCCGGCAGCACCCCGCGCAGGGCGGCGAAGGCCCACAGCCCGGCCCCATAGCCCACCACCGCCGCGGCCGTGGCCTGGGCGTCGGCCGGGCTGAACTCGCCGCGGGCGAACAACAGCAGCACCAGGGGCTGGGCCAGCACGATCAGGCCGGCCATGGCCGGCAGGTTGATGAACATGGTCAGCCGCAGGCCGTAGGCCATGGTGGCCTTGAGGGCGGCCTGGTCGCCGGCCGCCGCCTGGCGCGACAGGCTGGGCAGCACGGCGGTGGAGATGGCGATGGCGAAGATGCCCAACGGAAACTCGATGAGCCGGTCGGCGTAGTAGAGGTATGACACGCTGCCGCTGGCCAACAGCGAGGCCAGCACGGTGTTGATGAAGACGGTGAGCTGGTAGATGGCCGCGCCGAAGGCGGCCGGCCCCATCAGACGCATGATGCGCCGGAGCGCCGGGCTGCGCCAGTTCCAGGCCGGCGTGAGCCGCAACCCGCGCGCCTTGAGAAAAGGCAGTTGCAGCAATAGCTGGCCCAGGCCGCCCAGGATCACCCCCACCGCCAGGCTGAGGACCGGCGGGTCCACGTGGCGGGCCAGGAGCGCCGCGCAGAGGATCAGACACAGGTTAAGGAGCACCGGCGAGGCGGCCGGGGCGAAGAAATGGTCCAGGCTGTTGAGCACGCCGGCGGCCAGGGCGGTGAGGCTGACGAAGAAGATGTAGGGGAAGCACCAGCGGGTGAGCTTCACCGCCAGATCGAAGGCGGGGCCGCCGGGCGGCCAGCCGGGGGCCATGGCCCGCACCACCTGCGGGCTGAAGACGACGCCCAGGCCGCAGATGACCAAGAGCGCCAGGCCCAGCAGGCCGAAGGTGGAGCGCGCCAGCAGAAAGGCCTCCTGGCGCCCCTTCCTGGCCAGCTCCTCGGTGAAGACCGGGATGAAGGCGATGGTGAGCGTGCCCTCGGCCAGAAGCCGGCGCAGCAGGTTGGGGATGCGGAAGGCCACGAAAAAGGCGTCGGCGGCCGGGCCGGCCCCGAAGAAATAGGCCACCACCAGGTCGCGCACGAAACCGCCCACCCGGCTGGCCAGGGTGGCCAGACCCACCACGCCGGCGGCGCGGGTCAGCTTGCGGTGCTCGCCGGCCGGGGGCGGGCCCGGCCTGGCCCCAGGGTCTGATATGTTATAATTAGTAGGCAAATCCACTTGACAGCCTGGCTCAGGCCCGTTAAATGTTGGGTCTTGACTCTATCGGCCGACGCGGCCGTTATTACACGAGATCAGCCAAGCTTTCGGAGGTATCGCAAGGTGGCCAACCACGCTTCCGCCATCAAGAGGGCCCGTCAGAGCGAAGACGCGCGCATGCGCAACCGCGCCATGCGCACCCGCGTGCGCAACGCCGTCAAGACCGTGCGCCAGGCCCTGGAGGCCAAGGACGCCCAGCAGGCCCAGGACGCCCTGCGCCAAGCCGTCAGCGTCATCGACAAGGCCGCCGGCCGGGGCGTGCTGCACACCCGCACCGCCAGCCGCTACGTGGCCCGGCTTTCCGGCCAGGTCCAGGCCCTGGGCGCCTAGCCCGGCGCCAGCGCTCCCGGCCGCTCCGGCCGCGCCGCCCATCCGCGCCAGAGCACGCCACCCCGGCCACGGCCGGGGTGTTGTCGTTCCCGCGCCGGCCGCGCGGGCCATGGAAGGCTTTGATTGCATCTTGCCTTAGGCCGCCCGCGCCGGCTTGGCGCACAGATCCAGCACCAGGCGCTCCATGATGACCCGATCCGAGCCCGGCGAGGACTTCAAGGCCAGGTCGGCGGCCAGGATGCGCTTTAGCCGGCCGGCCAGGCTCTTGGCGCTCTCGCGCCCGGCGCGCTCGCTCAGGCTGCGCACCGCGCTGGGCGGCAGGCGCAGGGCGCTCTGCACCGCCTCCGGCCCGCCGCCCTGATCCAGCACCGCCCGCGCCTCCAAAAGCTGCCGGAAAAGCCGGGTGACCATGGCCAGGACCCGCACCGCCGGCTCGCCCAGGGCGTCGAGCTGGTCATAGGCGGTCAGCGCCCGGTCCAGGCGGCCGGCGGCCAGGGCGTCGGTGAAGTCGAAGATGGAGTACAGCCGGCCCTTGCCGGTCACCGCCGCCACGTCGGCCGGGGTTATTTGCCTGCGGCCGCCCACGTAGAGGCTGAGCTTCTCCAGCTCGGAATCCAGCGCGCCCAGGCCCAGGCCCATCAGCTCGGTGAGCTGCTCGGCCGCCGCCGGGGCCAGGCTCTTGCCGCGGGCCGCGGCCCGCTCCTTTAGCCAACCGGCCGCCTCCCTGGGCCACATCTTCTTGAACGCGTGCACCTTGCCAACGCCGGCCAGGGTCTTGGCGAACTTGGTGCGGCTGTCCAGCTTGGCCGCGGTGAAAAGCAGCGTGGTGAAGGGCGGGGGATCGGCCAGGTAGGGCAGGAACTCGCCCAAGCGCTCGGCCTTGTAGGCGGCCACGTCCTGCACCACCACCAGGCGGCGGCTGCCCAGGAAAGGCATGGTCCGGGCGCTTTCCAAAATCCGCCCCGGCGGGGTCTCGGCCGCGTGGAAGCGTTCGACGTTGAGCGAGGGGTTTTGCAGAAAGGCCGGGCCGGCGATGAAGGCCTCCACGGCCTGGCTGACCAGGAAGTCCTCCTCGCCGAAGATGCCATACAGCGGCCCTGGCTGGCCCTGGGCCAGTTCGGGCCAGGGCAGGCCCCCCGGCCTGGCCCCGCCGCCCGCCGCCGTCTGGCGCGGGGCGCCCCTGGTGGCCATGCCCGCCCCCGCGCCGGCTAGAAGTTCTCGAAGACCCGGTCGTGCAGGGTCTGGGAGAGGTCGCGGGCCAGCTCGGTCACGGCCAGGGCCTTGTTCTGCTCGGTGGCCTGAATGGTGCCGGCCACGTTGAAGGTGCGGTTCTTCTCCAGCGCTCGGTCCTCCCAGAGCACCTTGCCGTCGCTGCGGCGCATGAGCTGGGCGCTGACGGTTATGGTCAGGCGGCGCTGGGTGCTGGCCTGACCGCGCGACAGGGCCACGTCCTCGGTCTTGACCTCTTTGATGATGCCCCGCAGGACCGCGTCGGCCTGGCCCTCGCTGACCACCCTGAGCATCTGGGAGCGGGTGAACTGGAAGATGGCCTCGTCGGTGAAAGCGCGCTCGATGCGCAGCTCGCCGGTGTGGTTTTCGAAAACCGGGATGGCCACCGTGCGCACGTCGCTGGGCAGGTTGTTCTGCTTGCCGCGGAAGTTGTAGCCGCAGCCGGCCAGCCCGGCCAGGGTCAGGATGAGCCCCAAGACCAATGCTTTTTTCATCACCCGCGCCCTCCCCTTCCGAAGAGTTGCCAGAAATACCGTCACGCCGGCGCCGGCGCTTTAGACCACGATGTTGACCAGCTTGCCCTGGACCACGATGACCTTCTTGGGCGTTTTGCCGGCCAGATGGGCGGCGACCTTTTCGTCGGCCAGGGCGGCGGCCTGCATGGCCGCCTCGTCGGCCTCGGCCGGCAGCACGAGCCGCGCGCGCACCCTGCCGCCCACCTGCACCACCACCAGCTTCTCGTCCTTGACCAGCGCCGCCGGGTCGTGGGACGGCCAGGGGTGGTCGATCAGGAAGCCCTGGTTGCCCAGGCGCTCCCAGAGCTCGTCGGCCATGTGGGGGGCCATGGGGCTGGTCAGCAGCACCGCCGCCTGCACCGCCTCCTTGAGCACCGCCAGGCGCTGGGGATGGCCGGCCAAGTCCGGGTTCTGCTCGGCCAGGCTTATGGCGTTGACCAGCTCCATCACCGCGGCGATGGCGGTGTTGAACTGGAAGCGCTCGCCCACGTCCTCGCCGTATTTCTTGATCGTCTCGTGGGTCTTGCGGCGCAGGTCCTTGAGCTCGGCCGAAAGCTCGCCGCCGCCGGCATAGGCCGGCAGGCCGGCCGAGGCCGCGGCAACCGCGACGCCCACCCGCCACAGGCGCTGCAAAAATCGGCTGGCCCCCTCCACGCCCTGGTCCGACCATTCCAGGTCTTTCTCCGGCGGAGCGGCGAAAAGGCTGAAGGTGCGCACCGTGTCGGCCCCGTATTTATTGACCATGTCGTCGGGGTCCACCACGTTGCCCTTGCTCTTGCTCATCTTGGCGCCGTCCTTGATGACCATGCCTTGGGTGAGCAGGTTGGTGAAGGGCTCGTCCACCTTGAGATAGCCTAGATCGCGCAGGACCTTGGTGTAGAAGCGGCTGTACAACAGGTGCAGCACCGCGTGCTCGATGCCGCCCACGTACTGGTCCACCGGCATCCAGTAGTCGGTGGGCAGCGGGTCCAGAGGGCCGCCCTCGTACTGCGGGCAGGCATAGCGCGCGAAATACCAGGACGACTCCACGAAGGTGTCCATGGTGTCGGTCTCGCGCCGGGCCGGCCCGCCGCAGACCGGGCAAGCCACGTTGAGCCAGGCCGGCATGTGCGGCAGGGGCGAGCCGCCGGTTTCGGGAATCACCGCGTCCAGGGGCAGCACCACCGGCAGGTCGGATTCCTTCACCGGGATCAGGCCGCATTTATCGCAGTGGATCATGGGGATGGGCGCGCCCCAGTAGCGTTGGCGGCTGATGCCCCAATCGCGCAGGCGGTAGTTGACCGTCTCCCGGCCCAGGCCCTGGGCCTGAAGGTGCCGGGCGATGGCCCGCTTGGCCTCCTCGCTGCTCAGGCCGTCGAACTGGCCGGAGTTGATGAGCGTGCCGTAGTCGGTGAAGGCCTGGGTCATGTTTTCGGCCCCCGCGGGGCCATCCGGACCCGCGATGACCTCCACCAGGGGCAGGCCGTAGACCTGGGCGAACTCGAAGTCGCGCTGGTCGTGGGTGGGCACGGCCATCACCGCGCCGGTGCCGTACTCCATCAGGACGAAATTGGCCACGAAGACGGGCATCTTCCGGCCGGTGACCGGGTTTTTGCAGTAGGCCCCGGTGAAGACGCCCTCCTTCTGCTTGTCGTCGGCGCGCTCGGCCCGGCTCTGGCGCTTGATGCGGTCCACGAACTCCTTGACCGCCTGCTCCTGGGGCGTGCCGGCCGAAAGGGTGAGCGCCAGGGGATGCTCCGGGGCCAGGCTCATGAAGGTGGCCCCGAACAGGGTGTCGGCCCGGGTGGTGAAGACCCGCACCTGGCCCTCGCGCTCCCAGAGCGGGAAGACGATCTCGGCCCCGTAGGACTTGCCGATCCAGTTGCGCTGCTGAATGCTGACCCGCTCCGGCCAGCCGGGGAGCTTGTCCAGCCAGTCCAGCAGCTCCTCGGCGTAGTCGGTGATCTTGAAGAAATAGCCGTAAAGCTGCTTCTGCTCCACCGGGGCGCCGCAGCGCCAGCAGGCCCCGTTCTCCACCTGCTCGTTGGCCAGCACCGTCTTGCAGGGCTCGCACCAATTGACCAGGGCCTGCTTGCGGTAGACCAGGCCCCGCTCCCACATCTTGATGAAGATGAGCTGCTCCCAGCGGTAATAGCTGGGGTCGCAGGTGGCGAACTCGCGCCGCCAATCGTAGGAGAAGCCCAGGCGCTTGAGCTGGCCGCGCATGTAGTCGATGTTCTCGTAGGTCCACTTGGCCGGATGGATGCCGTGGGCGATGGCCGCGTTCTCCGCCGGCATGCCGAAGGCGTCCCAGCCCATGGGGTGCAGCACCTGGTGGCCCTGCATGCGCTTGATGCGGGCCAGGGCGTCGCCGATGGAGTAGACCCGCATGTGGCCCATGTGAATGCGCCCGCTGGGATAGGGAAACATCTCCAGCAGGTAATACTTGGGCTTGGCCGGGTCCATCTCGACCCGGAAAAGGCCGGCCTGCTCCCAGCGCCCCTGCCAGCGGGCTTCCACCGCGGCCGGGTCGTAGCGTTCTTCGGGGCTGATGCTAGCTTGGCTCATGTTTCCGCGCACTTATGCTAAAAAAGCCCCCACGGGGGGCGTGGTCAGGGCTGTAGCGGACGCCAGGCGGCGCCGTGGTCCGTTTTTATCACAACCACGGGGGCTTGTAAACCTTGGGCCGCCGTTTGTCCGGCTTGACTGAGCCCGGCTCATGGGGCAGCATGGTCGAGGTCCACCCTCCCGGAGCGCGCCATGCTCATCGACTGCCACACCCACGCCTTTCTGGACGAGGACCTGGGGGTCCTGCGCGACCGCCTGACCATGCTGGACCAGCATCTGCCCGACTTGAGCCCCCACAAGTGGCAGCTGCACGGCCCCGGCAACTTGGCCGGGCTGACCCAGGCCATGGAGGCGGCCGGGGCCGACCGCTGGGTGCTGCTGCCGGTCTCCGGCAAAAAAGACCGCGCGGCCGACCTGAACCGCTGGGCGGCGGCCGCGGCCGCGGCCGAGCCCCGGCTCATCCCCTTCGCCATGCTCCACCCCCTGGGGCCGGCCGCCGAGGACGTGCGCCTGGTGCAGGAGCTGGGCCTCAAGGGCGTCAAGCTGCACCCCTTCATCCAGCGCTTCTCGGTGGACCATCCCGTCACCCACGACCTGCTGGCGCTCCTGGAGGGCTCTGGCCTGCCGGTGCTCATCGACACCCTGTTCGTGGACGGCCTGGTCAAGGCCAAGCCCCACCTGGAGTGGGTGGTGCAGATGTTCAACTTCAAGGGCTGCGAGCCCCTGGAGATCGCCCGCGCGGCCGTGGCCCACCCCACCATCAACTTCATCGCCGCCCACGGCGGCAGCCTCTACGGCTGGGAGCACCTGGAGCCGCTCTACGGGCTGGACAACGTCTACTTCGATCTCGCCTACCTGCGCGGGTTGATCGCCAGCGACCACCTCATGGCCATCATCCGGCGCAAGGGGCCGGAGCGGGTGCTCTATGGCACCGACGCGCCCTGGCGCGACGCCGCCCTGTGCCGCGAGTGGTTCGAGGACCTGCCGCTCAGCCTCTGGGAGCGCGAGCAGATCGCCGCCGGCACCCTGCTGGGGCTATTGGGCGGGTAGGCCCGCCCCCGCCCGCCTTGACGCCCCCCGGCCCGGAGGGTATAAATGCCGGATTGACGGGGGCTTGAAGGGAGCGAGGGCGTGGCGATCCAAGCGGTCAGGGGCATGAAGGACTTGCTGCCCCAAGAGGCGGCCAAGTGGCGCTTCATCGAGGGCCAGGCGCGCGAGATTTTCGCCGCCTTCGGCTTCGGCGAGATCCGGGTGCCGGTGCTGGAGCGCACGGAGCTGTTCGCCCGCTCCATCGGCGAGGCCACCGACATCGTCGAGAAGGAAATGTACACCTTCAGCGACCGCTCCGGCGACTCGCTGACCCTGCGGCCGGAGGCCACCGCCGGCATCCTGCGGGCCTACATCGAAAACAAGCTCCACGGCCAGCCCGGCCCCCACAAGCTCTTCACCATCGGCCCCATGTTCCGCCACGAGCGCCCCCAAAAAGGCCGGCTGCGCCAGTTCCACCAGCTAGACGTGGAGGTGCTGGACGACGCCGGCCCGCTCATCGACGCCGAGCTGATGGCCATGCTGAGCCTCTTGCTCACCCGCCTGGGGCTCAAGAACGTCAAGCTGATGGTCAACTCCCTGGGCTGCCCTGAGTGCCGGCCGCGCTTCCGCCAGGCGCTGATAGAGTTCCTGGACGCCAAGCGACCGGGGCTGTGCGACGACTGCCGCCGCCGCCTGGACGTGAACCCCTTGCGGGTGCTGGACTGCAAGGCCGAGGGCTGCCAGGAGGCCGCCTCTGGCGCGCCGTCCATCCTGGATTACCTCTGCGGCGACTGCCAGGCGCATTTTGACGAGGTCAAGCGCCTGTTGGCCCTGGCCGGGGTGGCCCACGAGATCAACCCCCGCCTGGTGCGCGGCCTGGATTATTATGTGCGCACCACCTTCGAGGCCGTGGCCGGCGACCTGGGGGCCCAGAACGCCGTGGCCGGCGGCGGCCGCTACGACGGCCTGGTTCAGCGCCTGGGCGGCCCGGCCCAGGCCTGCATCGGCTTCGGGGCCGGCATCGAGCGCCTGGCGCTTTTGGTCGACGACCGGCCGGAGTGGCAGGCCGGGCCGGATCTGTTCATCGCGGCCATGGGCCAGGCGGCCAGGGATTGGGCCTTCGCCCAGGCCCAGGGCCTGCGCGCCAAGGGCCTCAGGGTGGAGATGAGCGGCGAGGACAAGAGCCTAAAGGCCCAGATGCGCCGGGCCGACAAGCTGGGCGCGATGCGGGTGCTGATCGTGGGCGAGGCCGAGATGGCAAGCCAGGTGGCGACGTTAAAGGACATGAAGGATAAATTTTTGGAACGGGGCGCCCAACGCGACATCCCCTTTACGGAGATCGATGTCCTGGCGGGGTTACTGAAAGCCACCCGTAGCCATTCTTCGTAGGGGCGGGGTTCACCCCCGCCCGCCAAGGGCCGGAATAATCAAGACGGGCGGGGATAAACCCCGCCCCTACGAAGAAAAGGCCCTCTAGCTGTCATTGCGAGGAGCGATAGCGACGAAGCAATCTCTTTTCCTTCATGCAATTCCGTGAGGGCAGGCAACGGAAGATTGCTTCGCTGCACTCGCAATGACGGACTAATGTTAGATTTTTCGCCAAGCGAGTAGCTTAGGAGTTTCACCTTGGCCGCGAAATTCATCACCGACATCAAGCGCAGCCACGGCTGCGGCGAGCTGACCAAGGAGCACACCGGCGCTCAGGTGGTGCTCATGGGCTGGGCCATGCGCCGCCGCGACCACGGCGGGCTGATCTTCGTGGACCTGCGCGACCGCACCGGCATCTGCCAGGTGGTCTTCAACCCGGAGCACGCCGGCGGGGCCCACGAGGCGGCCCACGCCATACGCAGCGAGTTCTGCATCGCCCTGAAGGGCCTGGTGCGCCCGCGGCCCGCAGGCCAGGAAAACGAGAAAATCGCCACCGGCTGGATCGAGGTCTTCGTGGAGGACTTCGAGATACTCAACCCCAGCCAGACCCCGCCCTTCATGTTGGAGGAGTGGATCGAGGTGGGCGAGAACGCCCGCCTGCGCCACCGCTACCTGGACCTGCGGCGGCCGGAGATGTACAAGAACCTCCTGCTGCGCCACCAGGCCGCCCAGGCGGCCCGGTCGTTCCTCAACGGCCAGGGCTTCCTGGAGGTGGAGACGCCCTTCCTCACCCGCTCCACCCCGGAGGGCGCGCGCGACTTCCTGGTGCCCAGCCGGCTCTCGCGGGGCTCGTTCTACGCCCTGCCCCAGTCGCCCCAGCTCTTCAAGCAGCTTCTGATGGTGGGCGGCATCGAGCGTTATTATCAGATCGCCCGCTGTTTCCGCGACGAGGACCTGCGCGCCGACCGCCAGCCGGAGTTCACCCAGATCGACCTGGAGATGAGCTTCGTGGACGAACAGGACGTCATGACCCTCACCGAGGGCCTGGTGGGGGCCATCTGCGCGGCCATGGGCCGGCAGATGCCGGCGAACCTCCCCCGGCTGACCTATGCCGAGGCCATGGCCCGCTTCGGCCTGGACGCGCCGGACCTGCGCTTCGGGCTGGAATTGGTGGACGTGGTGGACCTGGTGGCCGACGCCGAGTTCAAGCTTTTCCGCGAGGCGGCCGAAAAGCAGCTCATGGTCAAGGCCATCAACGGCAAGGGCATGGCCAGCCTCTCGCGCAAGGACCTGGACGACCTGACCGCCTTCGTGGCGGGCTATGGGGCCAAGGGCCTGGCCTGGGTGAAGATCAAGGAAGGCCTGGAGTGGCAGTCGCCCATCGCCAAGTTCTTCAGCGCCGGCCACCAGGCGCGCATCAATGAGCGCCTGGGGGCCGAGGCGGGCGACATCTTTTTCTTCGGGGCCGACGCTCCCGCCGTGGTGCACGAGTGCCTGGGCCGGCTGCGCCTGGAGCTTTCGCGGCGCTTCGGCCTGGCCAGGGCCGACGAGCTGTGCTTCTGCTGGGTGACCGAGTTCCCCATGCTGGAGTGGGACGCCGAGGCGAAACGCTGGAACGCCATGCACCATCCTTTCACCTCGCCCCGGCCGGAAGACCTGGAAATGCTGACCAGCGACCCCGGCCGGGTGCGGGCGCGGGCTTATGATATAGTGCTCAACGGGACCGAGGTGGGCGGCGGCAGCATCCGCATCCATCGCCAGGACGTGCAGGAAAAGGTCTTCGCGGCCCTGAACATCGACGCGGCCCAGGCGCAGGAAAAGTTCGGCTTCCTAATGGAAGCGCTAAGTTACGGCGCGCCGCCCCACGGCGGCCTGGCGGTGGGCTTCGACCGGCTGGTGGCCATCCTGGCCGGCCAGACCAGCATCCGCGAGGTGATCGCCTTCCCCAAGACCCAGAAAGGCGCCTGCCCGCTCACCGCCGCGCCGGGGCGGGTGGACCAGGTGCAGTTGCTGGAATTGGGCCTGAGGGTGGAACGGGCTGGATAGCCCCGCTTTTTTGTCCTTGCAAACCGGTTGACAGTAAGTAATATACGTGCCTAAAATTGATTCGGTAGAATTGGCTGGGAAGGTAAACGAAAAGAGACCGTTGGCTGGTTGATCGGAATGACCGCGGGCCATTAAGCGTCGTGCCGAGGTCAGGCGGACTGCATTTGGCGGTAACTGGGAAGGAGGGTTTCTTAATGAGGAAGCTGGTGAAGGTGTTCCCCTGGATTGCCGTGGTCATCGCGCTGGGCATGCTCAGCGGGTGCGCGGCGGTGTGCGGCGTTGACGAGCAGCCCAAAGTGGCCCCGCCTCCTCCGCCCAAGAAGTGGGAGGGCGCTCCCAAGCCCATGACCGAGGCTCCGGCCCCGGCCCCGGCCCTGCCCACCACCTACACGGTCGAGAAGTGCGACGATCTGTGGAGCATCTCCGCGAAGCCGCAGATCTATCAGGACCCCTTGCTGTGGCCCTGCATCTTCAACGCCAACAAGGACAAGATCAAGAACGCCAACAAGCTGAAGGTTGGCATGGTCCTGTCGATCCCGCGCAACTTGACCGACGCCCAGAAGGCGGACTGCCGCAAGCAGGCCGGCAAGTTCCCGAAGTACGTGGTTCCCAAGGGCGCCAAGCGCTACTGCCCGCCCAAGTAGGGACCAGCCGGGGATGGCAGCGCGCCACCCGCGGCGCCTCCCCGATCGCTTAGTCTGAATCGGGGAGGGGGCATCCCGCCTGGGATGCTCCCTCCCTCGTTTTGGGGCCGGACCCCGCCCGGCCTCAATTCCACCACAGGCCGCCGCTATACCCTGTCCGCCGGCGAAATGTGGCCACAATATCCCGCTGTCATTGGGTTTTTGACGCCCAGGGCGGACGCACGCGCACTATCACCCCTGTCAGAGAGAAATGTCATGTCCAAGTGGAATCCGCGTCGCAGGCTTTTGGATCACATCCACCAGGAGCGGTTCATGCGCCTGGAGGAGATAAGCGATCCGCAACTATTCCGCAATGTCTTCCCCTACAACGAGGTCTGCCGTATAGACTTCGACCACAAGACCCAACCCCTGGACCCGCCGGAGGAGATGCTCATCACCGACACCACCTTCCGGGACGGCCAGCAGGCCCGTCCGCCCTACAAGGTGGAGCAGATCGTGGCGCTGTTCGACATGATGCACCGGCTATCCGGCCCCAAGGGCATCATTCGTCAGTGCGAGTTCTTCCTCTATAGCCAACGCGACCGCGAGGCGGTGGATAGATGCCGCGCCCTGGGGCATCGCTTTCCGGAAATCACCGGCTGGGTGCGGGCCAACCAGGAGGAGCTCAAGGCCGTCAAGGAGATGGGCATCAAGGAGACGGGCATTCTCACCTCGGTGAGCGATTATCACATCTTCCTGAAGCTGGGCCTGGACCGCAAGTCCTGCCTGGAAAAATACCTGGCCGTGGTCAAGGCCGCCCTGGAGCTGGGCGTGGTGCCGCGCTGCCACATGGAGGACGCCACCCGGGCCGACATCTACGGCTTCGTCATCCCCTTCGCCATCGAGCTGACCAAGCTGCGCGAGGAGAGCGGGGTGCCCATCAAGGTGCGGCTGTGCGACACCATGGGCTATGGCGTCACCTATCCCGGCGCGGCCCTGCCCCGCTCGGTGCCCAAGCTGGTGCGGGCGCTCATCGACGACGCCGGCACCCCCGGCAAGCTCTTGGAGTGGCACGGGCACAACGATTTCTACAAGGTGCTGATCAACGCCACCACGGCCTGGCTCTATGGCTGCGGCGGGGTCAACGGCTCGCTGCTGGGCTTTGGCGAGCGCACCGGCAACACCCCGGTGGAGGCCCTGGTCATCGAGTACATGGCCCTGCGCGGCAAGGACGACGGCATGGACCCGCGGGTCATCACCGAGATCGCCGAATACTTCGAGAAGGAGATCGGCTATCGCATCCCGCCGGCCACGCCCTTCGTGGGCCGCGACTTCAACAGCACCAGCGCCGGCATCCACGCCGACGGGCTTATCAAGAATCCGGAGATATACAACATCTTCGACACCGAGCTCATCCTCAACCGGCCCTACACCATCGCCATCACCGACAAGTCCGGGGCGGCCGGCATCGCCCACTGGGTGAACCAGCGTCTGAAACTGGTCGAGGAGAACCGGGTGGACAAGCGTCATCCCGGCGTGCAGAAGATCGCCAAGTGGGTCAAGGAGCAATACGAGGCCGGCCGGCTCACCACCATCGGCAACTCCGAGCTGGAGGTGGTGGCCCGCAAGTACCTGCCGCAGCTATTCATGAGCGAGTTCGACCGCTTGAAGGATCGGGCCAAGCACCTGGCCCTGTCGCTGGGCACCGAGCTCATCAGCCGGCCGGAGCTGAAGACCATGGCCCCGGCCCTCATCGAGCCGGTCCTGGAGGAGTTTTTGGAGAAAAACCCCTTCATCCAGTTCCTCTACGTGGTCAACACCAACGGTTACAAGGTCACGCGCAACATCACCCACATCACCGACAAGGCCAAGTACGGCCGGGCCAGCCTGGAGGTGGACTTCAGCGACCGCGACTGGTTCGTGGAGCCCATGAAGGACGGCAAGGTGCACGTGAGCGAGTTCTACACCAGCAAGATCACCGGCGCGCTGTGCATCACGGTGAGCGGCCCGGTGCGCGACGACGAGGAGCAGATCGTGGGCGTGCTGGGCGCGGACATCCGCTTCGAGGACCTGGCCAAGATGGACGCCGAGGAGGGCGAGCCGGAATAGCGGCGGCCGCGTCGAACCCGTCCACATACTGGCTTGACAGCCGGGAAGGTCCGTTTTATGCTTCCCTGGCGTTAACGAAGGAAAAAATCAAGCGCCGGCCTGGGGTTGGTCCCCGGTGGGCCGGCCAGCGAAGAGGAGGACTCTACCTTGGCCGAAATCAAAGCACCCATGGGCGGTAAGGTCATAAAGGTTTCCGTGAACGTGGGCGACAAGATCAGCGAGGACGACGAGGTGGCCGTGCTGGAGGCCATGAAGATGGAGATGCCCATCCTGTCCGAGGAGGACGGCACCGTGGCCGAGGTCAAGGTGAGCGCCGGTCAGACCGTCGAGGCGGAGCAGGTGCTGGTGGTCCTCAGCTAGACCACCGGGGGGCGCCCCCCAGATGACCAAAACCGCGGGCCGGAAGGCGGCGAGCGAGCCGCTTCCGGCCCGCGGCCGTTTTTGACCCCGCTGCAATGCCGGCGGGATTTATGGGTTTCTGCGGCGAACCCGGTTTGTGATATAACCGGATTTGCGGTGGCCGCGGTGGGAGCGGCCGAAGGTTTTCGATCAGCCCCCAGAGCAGTCACCAACCGGCCGGGTCCGCCCGCCCGGCCGCGGGCGCCAACTCGACCCGGATCGGTCTCGCCAGCAGGCCGCCGCCGGGCCCAGGGAGACAAGCCATGACCAAACTGCCCACCACCCGCGAGAAGCTTGAGCAACTGCGCAACCTCAACCAGCAGGCGGACCTGGGCGGCGGCGAGAAGCGCATCGCCGCCCAGCACGCCAAGGGCAAGCTCACCGCCCGCGAGCGCATCACCACCCTGCTGGACGAGGACAGCTTCGAGGAGTTCGACCGCTTCGTGGTGCACCGCTGCAACGAGTTCGGCATGGACAAGCAGCGCATCATGGGCGACGGCGTGGTCACCGGCCATGGCACCATCGAGGGCCGCCCGGTCTTCGTCTTCAGCCAGGACTTCACCGTCTTCGGCGGCTCCCTCTCCGGGCCTTTCGGCGAAAAGGTCTGCAAGGTCATGGATCTGGCCGTCAAGGCCGGCGCGCCCATCATCGGCCTCAACGACTCCGGCGGGGCGCGCATCCAGGAGGGCGTCATCTCCCTGGGCTCCTACGGCGAGATATTCCGCCGCAACGTGCTCAGCTCCGGGGTGGTGCCCCAGATCAGCGCCATCATGGGACCCTGCGCCGGCGGCGCGGTCTACAGCCCGGCCATCACCGACTTCATCTTCATGGTGGACCAGACCAGCTACATGCACATCACCGGCCCCCAGGTCATCAAGACCGTCACCGGCGAGGAAGTCACCAGCGAGACCCTGGGCGGGGCCAAGGTCCACAACCAGAAATCCGGCGTGGCCCAGTTCATCGCCAAGACCGACCAGGAGTGTCTGGGCGACATCCGCAAGCTCCTGGGCTACCTGCCCAGCAACTGGGAGCAGCGGCCGCCGGAGAAGCTCTCCGCCGACAGCTCCGAGCGCACCAACCCGGATCTCAACGACTTCATCCCCGACAACTACAAGGCCCCCTACGACATGAAGAAGCTTATCAAGACCGTGGTGGACACGGGCAGCTTCTTCGAGGTGGCCCGCCACTTCGCCAAAAACATGATCACCGCCTTCGCCCGCATGGGCGGCATGGTGGTGGGCATCGTGGCCAACAACCCCATGTTCCTGGCCGGCAGCCTGGACATCGACGCCAGCCGCAAGTGCGCCCGCTTCGTGCGCTTCTGCGACGCATTCAACATCCCGGTGGTAACCTTCGTGGACGTGCCCGGCTTCCTGCCCGGCGTGCAGCAGGAATACGGCGGCATCATCACCCACGGCTCCAAGGTCATCTACGCCTATTGCGAGGCCACGGTGCCCTTGATCACCGTCATCACCCGCAAGGCCTACGGCGGGGCCTACGACGTCATGGGCTCCAAGCACCACGGCGCCGACGTCAACTTCGCCTATCCCACCGCCGAGATCGCGGTCATGGGGCCGGAGGGCGCGGTCAACATCATCTTCCGCAAGGAGATCGACCAGGCCGAGGACAAGCAGAAGGCCTACGAGGACCTGGTGGACCAGTACCGCGCGCGCATCGCCAGCCCCTACCGCGCCGCCGAGCTGGGCTACATCGACGAGATCATCGAGCCCCAGGACACCCGGCGCAAGGTCATCCGGGCGCTGACCGCGCTCAAGCACAAGCGCACCTTCCGCCCGGTGCGCCGCCACGGCAACATACCCCTGTAGCCGCCGGCCGCCCCGGCCGGGCCCCGTCCCCACCCCTGGCGAGCAAGGAGGCAATCATGGGCGAGTTCGCGCAGCAACTGGCGGCCTGGCAGGCCAAGGTGGACAAGCTCATCGCCAAGCACCCGGAGCGCAAGCCGGCGTTCACCACCATCAGCGGCCTGCCGGTGGATCGGCTCTACCTGCCGGAGAACCCCGACGAGACCTATCAGGCCAAGCTGGGCCTGCCCGGCGAATACCCCTACACCCGCGGCGTGCAGCCCACCATGTATCGCGGCCGCTTCTGGACCATGCGCCAGTACGCCGGCTTCGCCACCGCCGCCGAGTCCAACCGCCGCTACCGCTATCTGCTGGAGCAGGGCCAGACCGGCCTCAGCGTGGCCTTCGACCTGCCCACCCAGATCGGTTACGACGCCGACCACGCCATGGCCAGGGGCGAGGTGGGCAAGGTCGGCGTGTCCATCAGCTCGCTCAAGGACATGGAGACCCTGTTCGATCAGATCCCCCTGGACAAGGTCTCCACCTCAATGACCATCAACGCCCCGGCCGGCATCCTGCTGGCCATGTACATCGCCGTGGCCGAGAAACAGGGCGTGGCGGCCAAGGACCTGCGCGGCACCATCCAGAACGACATCCTCAAGGAATACTCCAGCCGGGGCACCTACATCTTCCCGCCCCGGCCGTCCATGCGCGTCATCACCAACATCTTCGCCTATTGCGCGGCCGAGGTTCCGCAGTGGAACACCATCAGCATCAGCGGCTACCACATCCGCGAGGCCGGCTCCACCGCCGTCCAGGAAGTCGCCTTCACCCTGGCCAACGGCTTGGCCTACGTCCAGGCCGCCGTGGACGCCGGCCTGGACGTGGACGCCTTCGGCCCGCGCCTGTCCTTCTTCTTCAACGCCCACCTGGATTTTTTGGAGGAAGTCGCCAAGTACCGCGCCGCCCGCCGGCTCTGGGCGCGGCTGATGAAGGAGCGCTTCGGCGCCAAGGACCCCCGCTCGCTCATGGTGCGCTTCCACACCCAGACCGCCGGGTGCAGTCTCACCGCCCAGCAGCCCACCAACAACATCGTGCGGGTGGCCTTCCAGGCCATGAGCGCGGCCCTGGGCGGCACCCAGAGCCTGCACACCAACTCCATGGACGAGGCGCTCTCCCTGCCCACCACCGAGTCCGTCACCATCGCCCTGCGCACCCAGCAGCTCATCGCCTATGAGACCGGCGTGGGCGACACCATCGACCCCCTGGCCGGCTCCTACTACGTCGAGCACCTCACCGACGAGATCGAGCGCCAGGCCTACGACTACATCCAGAAGATCGACGCCCTGGGCGGAGCCACCGAGGCCATCGAACGCGGCTTTGTCCAGCGCGAGATACAGCAGGCCGCCTACGACTACCAGAAGGCCATCGAGACCGGGCAACGCGTCGTGGTGGGCATGAACAAGTTCGTCACCCAGGAGCCATTCAAGGGCAAGCTCCTGCGCGTGGACCCCCAGGTCCGCGAGGACCAAGCCGCCGCCCTGGCCGCCCTGCGCAATGGCCGCGACCAGGCCGCCGTGGACCAGGGCCTCATGGCCCTCAAGGCCGCCGCCCAAGGCGATGAGAACCTCATGCCCCACTTCCTCGCCTGCGTGCGGGCCTACGCCACCCTGGGCGAAATCTGCGACACCCTGCGCGGCGTTTTTGGCGAATACCGCGCGCCGAGCACTATTTAAGAGAAGAGGTGGGGGAACCCTTTTTGCTGCGCAAAAATGGTTCCCCCACACCCCCTCCGAAAAAGGCGCGCGATGCGCCGCGCGCATCGCCGCAGGGGGGGTGAGGGAAAACATCGGGTCGCGCCAGCGAACCAAGGATTGCGCGACTATGTAAAGTTTTTTGGGAAGGGGGTCCGGGGGAAACCCTTTTGTTCACAAAAGGGTTTCCCCCGGCAACCCAGCCAAGGAGGTCTTACATGCGCAAGATTCGCGTGTTGGCGGCCAAGCCGGGGTTGGACGGGCATGATCGGGGGGTGAAGGTGATCGCGGCGGCCTTGCGCGACGCCGGCATGGAGGTGATCTACACCGGTCTGCGGCAGACGCCGGAGCAGATCGTGGCGGCGGCGGCCCAGGAGGACGTGGACGTGATCGCCCTGTCGGTGCTCTCCGGCGCGCACGACTATCTGTTCCCGCGGGTGATGGAGCTGGTGCGCGAAAAAGGCCTGGACGACGTGCTGGTCCTGGGCGGCGGCATCATCCCGGAAGAAGACGTGCCGGCCCTGAAGGCGGTGGGCATCGCCGAGGTCTTCGGCCCCGGCACCAGCACCAGCGCCATCGTGGACTACATCAAGGCCAATCTGAAGCGGCAGATTTAGCGCCTTCGATTCCAATTGTATGGTTTGTTGCTTGAAATAAACGGGCGGGGATTAACCCTGCCCGCTTGATTCCGGGACACAAGCCCGCGGCAGGCCCATCTAGGAAAATTGATCCGTCATTGCGAGGAGCAACCCCTTGGGTTGCGACGTGGCAATCTCTTGTTTCCATGCCTTTTCAAGGAAGAAACAACGGGAGATTGCTTCGCTGCGCTCGCAATGACGGCTATTCTTCGTATTCGTTTTATCTCCCGCCCACCAGCTCCAGGCCCCGGCGCAAGGCGGCCCGGTTGGCGGCCAGGTGCTTTTTCGGGATCATCTCGCCCAGAACCGCCTCCACCTGCTCGGCGGTGAGCGGCGCCAGGCCGGCGCCCAAGAGCGCCCCCAGCATGACCACGTTGGCCAGGATGTGGTTGCCCAGCGCCTGGGCCGCGGCCGTGGCCGGCAGCCAATAAAGCCGGCCGCAGAGCCCGGCCAGGGTGGCCTTGAGCTCGGCCGGGTCGGGATAGGGCGACTCGCCGGCCAGCGCCGCCATGGGCAAGAGCGGCCGGTCGTTGGTCAGCACCACCACCCCGGCGTGGCCATAGGTGGGCAGCACCCTGAGCGCCTCCAGGGGCTCCAGGCTCACGATGGCCGTGGCGTGGTTCTCCGGGATCAAGGGTCCCAGGGTCAGATCGCCTCCCACCCGCACCTGGCTCAAGACCGCGCCGCCGCGCTGGGAAAGGCCATAGGTTTCGCCCACGGTGACGTTGCGCCCGGCGGCCAAGAGCGCCCGGCCCAGGACCTGGCTGAGCAGCACGTTGCCCTGGCCGCCCACGCCGGTGATGACGATATCGAGCTGGCTGGCCTTGCTCATGCCGCCGCCTCCTCCCTGGGCGCGGCGATTATGGCCCCGGCCGGGCAGATGCCCTGGCAGACCCCGCAGCCCACGCAGACCACCTCGTCGATGGCCGCCCTTCCCTGGGCTTGGTCGAAGTACAGGCCGGGGCAGCGGAAGACCCGGCTGCAGAAGCGGTGGCATCCGCAGGCCTCGCCCCGGCATTTGTCCGCGTCGATGCTCATGCGCCAGGGGTGGCCGCCGCGCCGGTTCTGCACCAGCGCGCAGACCCGGCGGAAGATGAGCGCCCTGAGCCCACCTTCCTGCAAGGCGCGATAAACCGCCTCCTGGGTCTCCTCCAGGTCGTAGGGGTCCACCACCGCGAAGCCGACGCCCAGGCCCCGCAGCACTCCCTCCAGCTCCACCGCCTGGCCCGATTCGCCTTGGGCGGTCAGGCCGGTGCCGGGATGGGGTTGGAAGCCGGTCATGGCCGTGGCCGAGTTGTCCAGGATTATCAGCAGGTAGTCGCTCTGGTTCCAGCGGGCGTTGACCAGGGCCGGCAAGGCGGCGTGATAGAAGGTGCTGTCGCCCACCACCGCCACCACCGGCTGGTCGAAGCCCTGGGCCTTGAGCTGGCCCAGGCCGGAGGCCACCCCCAGGCCGGAGCCCATGCAGTGGACGGAGTTGACCCGCTGAAAGCCGGTGGGGCGGTAGCCCATGGTGTAGCAGCCGATGTCGCCGCTGACCACGCCATGGCGGCCGTCCAGGGCCAGGGCCTGCTTGATGGACCAATAGCTGGCCCGGTGGGGGCAGCCGGCGCAGAAGCCCACTTCGCGCATGGGGGCCAGGGTGGCCACCGCGGCCGCGGCGCGCTGTTGATAGCCGGCCTCGGCCGAGCGCCAGGAGCCGCCCAGGGCCTCGGCCATGGCCGCGGCCAGGAGGCCGGGGGTCAGCTCGCCCACGTCGGGCAGGTGGCCGGTGGTCTTGCCCAGGAAACGCTTGGCCCCCAGGGCGCCGGCGTTGCGAGCGGCCCAGGCCATGACCTCGGTCTCGATGAAGGGATCGATCTCCTCGGCCAGCATCACGCTGCCGCACTGGGCCAGGTGGCGGCCGATCAGTTCGGCCGGCAGGGGCCAGGTGCCGGCCAGGCGCAGGACGCCCACCCGGCCCTGGGCTTCGATCAGGGCCCGCGCCTCGGCGGCGTAGAGCGCCGAGGAGCCGGAGGCGATGACCAGCAACTCCGGACGTTCGGGGCCGTCATAGCGGTTCAGGCCGGCCTGGGCCATCAGCTCCCCGGCCTTGGCCAGCTTCGCCTTCATGGCCCGATGGCGGGGCGTCACCGGCAGGGTGAAGTAGCGCTGGGCGGGGTCGCTGGTGTCCCAGAAGGGCTTGGGTCGCGCGGCCGGCAGCGGGCCGGGGGTCACGGCCGCGCGGGTGTGGCTAAGGCGGCTCAGGGAGCGCAGCACCACCAGGTTGCCGATGGCCTCGCTGAGTTCGAAGGCGAACTTCGTGTAGGCCCGGCATTCCTCCGGGGTGGCCGGCTCGATCAGGGGCAGGTCGGCCACGCGGGCCACGAAGCGGGCGTCCTCCTCGTTGGTCGATGAAACGCCGGAGGGGTCGTCGCAGGTGACCAGCACCAGGCCGCCCCGGCAGCCGCTGCCGCTCAGGTTGTGGATGAAGTCCAGACAGACGTTGACGCCGTTCTGCTTCATGGAGGCCAGGCCGCGCAGGCCGGCGAAGCTGGCGGCGGCGGCGGATTCCAGCGCCACCTTCTCGTTGGCCGACCACTCGGCGTGGATGCCGGCGCTCTTGGCGCTGTCGGCCATGGCCTCCAGGATCTCGCTGCTGGGGTTGCCGGGATAGGCCGCGGCCAGGGCCACCCCGGCCTCCAGCGCGCCCCTGGCGATGGCCTCATTGCCCTGCAACAAGACCGGCGCTCCCGGCGTGAGAAGGGTCAGGTCGCTCATGCCTGGCGCTCCTTCCTGGCCCGCAGGCCACGGCCGCGCTTGGCCTCGGCCGCGCCGCGCAGATGGCTCCAGGCGGCCTCCGGCGCCGGCCGGGTCTCCACCAGGCCCCGCTCCAGCGCCGCCGCCCAGAGCCCGGCTCCGGCCTGGGTGCGCACCAGCACCGTGTTCCAGCCCGGCTCGCCCTCGGCCGCGCCCACGGCGATGTCGGCCGCCTCGGCGGTGAGATCCGGGCACAGGGCGCAGCCGGCCAGCACCGCCGGGCGCACCTGGTCCAGGGGGATGTCCTGGCTCCCGCGCCGGGTGGTGACGCTGAGCACCCCGGCCGGCGGGGGCGGGAAATCGGCCCGCAGCGGCGGCTCGGCGACGCCGGCCGCCTCCAACACCCGCCTCATTGCGCGCACCGAAAGGTTGAGGGTGCAAAACAGGCCGATGACCAGGGCCAGGCGCTCACGGCCGGGATATTCGGGGTGGCCGCGCAAGCTGGCGGCGGCCGCCGCCTGGCAGGGCAGGCCGACCAGGCCCAGGGGGTGATGGGCGTCCTCGGCCAGGGCCTGGTTGAGCTGCATCAGCGCCCCGCCGGCGGCGTAGACCGAGCCGGCGGCGGCCAAAACGCCCTCGCGGTCGGCCGCCCGCGCGCCCTCCGGCGCGCCGGTTTCGCCGGCCTGGGTCAGGATCATCTCCCTCACCAGGCCGGTTTCCAGGGCCAGGGCGGCCAGGGTGGTGGCCACCCCGCCATACTGGGCCCGCTGGCGCAGGCTGGGGTCGGCGGCGCGCGCCCAATGGGCCGCGCGCACCGGCCCCAGGGCCTCGGACCAGTCGGTCTCGGCCGCCTGGCGCAGGGCCTCGCGCCGCGCCTCCGGCCCCGGCGCCTGGGCCTGGGGGCAGAGGTCGTAGCAGCGACCTGAAGCGAGTCCGCAAACATCCGGCGCGGCCACCTGGCCGTCGAAGAAGACCAGGTGGGGGCAAAGCCCCAGGCAGGCCCCGCAGGCCACGCACAGGCCCTGGTCCAGCACCTCGCGCCGCAGGCGGTCCAACCCGCCCGGCGGCGCGGCCGGTGGGCAGGGGGCGGCCTCGGACATGGCACCCTCTCCTCATGCATGGTGACAATGGCTGCGGCGCGGACCGCGCCGACGGTCGGCCTGCTCCACCCATAGCAGGCCGGGGGCCAAAAAGCAACCGCGGGCCGGGGCCTTCGCCGGGGGCCATGGCCAAAAAGCGCTTGTCATGGTCGGGCTTTGCTCTATAATTGTCCCAGCCGGGCCGCCCCGCAGGGGCCAGGTTCGGCCTCCGGCATGGTCCCGGCCCCTGGGGCCAGACCGGAGTGGCGCGAGCGGGCATAACTCAGCTGGCAGAGTGCAAGCTTCCCAAGCTTGAAGTCGCGGGTTCGATCCCCGTTGCCCGCTCCATCTCTTGGACCTTTTTCCGCCGCCCGGCAGGAGGGACGCGGGGATGCCGCGGACTTCCCTGGCGGGGCTGTCCCTTTTTGAGGGGGCCTGGGCCGCCGTCCCCCGGTGGCGCACGGCTTGCTTCGATTAGTGGACCCGATCCGATCTGGCCGGCTTTCTTGGGCCTTCGCGCTGCGCGGACAGATTCGTTCGGTCCACGGCCTCGCCTGGAGTGGCGGGGTCCGCGCCCCGGCCTATTGTCCGGGCCGCGGGGAAAGACGCCAAGCGTGACCACGGCCAAGGGCGACAAGACCGCGCGACTGGAAGAGAAGCTCCTGGCGGCCTTGGAGCCGCTGGTGAAGTCCGAGGGCTTGGTCCTGGTGGAGATGCAGTTGCGCAGCGAGGGATCGGGCCTGGTGCTCCGGCTTTTCGTGGACCGGCCCGAAGGCGGGGTGACCCTGGACGAATGCGCCCAGGTCAGCCGCCAGGCCAGCGACCTGTTGGACGTCGAGGATTTCATCCCCGGCCGCTACCGCCTGGAGGTCAGCTCGCCGGGGCTGACCCGGCGGCTCAGGACCCGGCGCGACTTCGAGCTTTTCGCCGGGCGGCCGGTGCGGGTGATGCACACCGACGAGGACGGCAAGAGCCGCACCGCCATCGGCGTGCTCAAGGGCGTGATGGGCGACGACGTCTTGCTGGAGGCCGGGGGGCGCACCCGCCCCATCCCCCTGGCCCAGGTCAACAAGGCCAATCTGGTCCCCAGCCTGTGAGGACCGGAGGCGGGCGAGGATAGTGGACGGGCGCGCCCCGCGGGCGGGGCGGATGGCATCAGGTTTCGGGGAGAACTTTCCCAATGAGCGAACTAAAGCGGATGATCGACCAGGTGGCCAGGGAAAAGGGCCTGGATCGCGAGATCCTGATCAACACCCTGGAGGAGGCCATGCGTTCGGCCGCCCGGCGCAAGCTGGGCTCGAAGGTCGAGGTGGACGTGGCCTACAACGACGACCTGGGCGAGGTGGAGGTCTTCGAGTTCAAGGAGGTGGTCGAGGAGGTCACCGACCCGGAGACCCAGATATCCCTGAAGCAGGCCCACAAGCTGGACCCCGACTGCGAGGTGGGCGACGAGCTGGGCGTGAAGGTCGACACCGGCGACTTCGGCCGCATCGCCGCCCAGAGCGCCAAGCAGGTCATCATCCAGCGCATGAAGGACGCCGAGCGCGACATCATCTTCGAGGACTTCAAGGACCGCAAGGGCGAGATCATCCACGGCATCGTGCAGCGGTTCGACAAGGGCGCCATCATCGTCAACCTGGGCCGCACCGAGGCCGTGCTGCCGCCGCGCGAGCAGGTCCCCCGCGAGGGCTACCGCCCCGGCGACCGCATCCGGGCCTTCGTCCTGGACGTCAAGCGCATCAGCCGCGGCCCCCAGATCATACTTTCGCGCACCCACCCCGGCTTCATCCAGGCCCTTTTCGAGCTCGAAGTCCCGGAGATCGCCGAGGGCATCGTCACCGTGGAGGGCGTGGCCCGCGAACCCGGCAGCCGCACCAAGTTGGGCGTGAGCAGCCGCGACCGCGACGTGGACCCGGTGGGGGCCTGCGTGGGCATGAAGGGCTCCCGCGTCCAGGCCGTGGTGCAGGAGCTCAGGGGCGAGAAGATCGACATCATCGCCTACGACCCCGACCCGGCCCGCTACGTGGTCAACGCCCTGGCCCCGGCCGAGATCAGCCGGGTGGTGGTGGACGAGGTGAACCAGACCATGGAGGTCATCGTGGCCGACGAGATGCTCTCGCTGGCCATCGGCCGCCGCGGCCAGAATGTCCGCCTGGCCAGCAAGCTCACCGGCTGGAAGATCGACGTCAAGAGCGAGACCAAATACAGCGAGGCCCTGCGCGACGGCTACCGTTCGCTCCTGGACGTGGCGGGCGTGGGCGACGTGGGCGCCGACACCCTGTTCCAGGCGGGCTATGGCTCGGCCGACGCCCTGGCCGACGCCGATCCGGCCGACCTGGCGGTCTTGCCCGGCATAGACGAGCAGCGGGCCCAGGGCCTGGTGGAAGACGCCAGGGCTTATCTGGAGCAACGCCGCGCCGCGGCCGAGGCCCCGGAGCCGGAGCCTGAGGAGCCCTCCGACCCTGAGCCGGAAACGGCCGCGCCGGAGCAGCCCAGCGCGGAGGCGGACCCGGCCTGATGGGCCGGCAGAAGGCCGCCGGGCCGGTGCGCACCTGCCTGGCCTGCGGCGGACGCCACCCCCAGGCCGAGCTGCTGCGCCTGGCCTGGGTGGACGGCCGGGTGGAGCCCGATCCGGCCCGCCGCCTGGCCGGACGCGGGGCGTATGTCTGCCGCAGGGCGGATTGCGCCCGCAAATTGGTTGCGGGCAAGGGGCTCCGGCGGGCCTTCAGGGTCGCGCCGCCAGTTCAGGCCTGGCTCGCATTGGGCGAACGGCCGGAGATAAGGCGGCTGCTGGCGGCCCCGGAACAGGTCGCAGATTGACACCGCGGCCGCGCCGCGGACGCAGAATGTTATTCCATGAATCGGACGGCGGGATGGCCCTTAAGGCTCCCCAGCCGGCCGGGTTCGGCACCCTGGAGACGTTTGGATGGCCAAATTGCGGGTCTACGAGCTGGCCAAAGAGCTGAAGGTAGACAACAAGGATCTGGTTCGCCAGCTCATCGACATGGGCTTGGACGTGCGCAACCACATGAGCGTCATCAGCCCGGAGGAGGCCCAGGTGATTCGCGAGCGCCTCAAGGAGGAGCGCTCGGAGGTGGTGGAGGAAAAGCGCGTCACCACCCAAGTCATCCGCCGCCGGCGCAAGCAGGTGGAGTCCGAGGAGGGAGAGCCCGGCGAACCGGCCCAGGAGGAGGCCGCGCCCATGGCTTCCGCCCCCGTCCCGGAGCCCGAACCGGAGCCGGAGCCCGAACCTGTGCGAGCCGAAGTCGTGGAGCCGGAGCCTGAGTCCGCCCCGGCGCCAAAGGACGTCGAGCCCGTCCAGCCCGCCGGGGCCGACGAGCCCGCGCCGCCGGCTCCGGCCCCCGTCCCGGAGACGGCCCCCGAACCCTCCCCGCCGGTCCAGGCCCAGGCCCCCGCCGCCCTGGAGGCGACGGCCGAACTTGTCGCCGAGGTCCCGGCCGAGGCTCCCGCGCCGGCCGCGGAACCGGAGCCCGCGCCCCCGGCGGCGGCCAAGCCGGCCGCCCCGACGGAGGCCCCGCCGGCCGTCC
>JBMORH010000079.1:0-129409 GCA_049322275.1 Thermodesulfobacteriota bacterium | reverse complement strand
ACGGCAGGGAGCGGCCCGCTCCGCGGCCAGAGACGCGCCCGGACGCCCGTCCGGAAGCCAGGCCCGGCCAGCGGCCCGAACCGCCCAAGCCTAAGCGACCCTCCGCCGACACCCCGGCGCGCATCATCAGCCGGCCCACCACGCCGGTCACCCCGCCGGGCGAGAAGCGCACCTATGAGCCGCGCCAGGACAGCACGCGCACCTATGAGCCGCGTCCCGGCGGCCGCCCCATGGGTCCGGGCGGCGGCCGCCCCGGAGGCCCTCCCGGCTTCCGGCCCCCGGCGCAGACGCCCACCGACGCGCCGCCGCCGGAGCGCAGCGAGGACAAGACCGGCCGCCGCCGCAAAAAAGGCAAGAAAACCGGGGCCATGCCCGATGACGAGACCCTGATGCGCAAGGCCGGCGCCGGGCGTCGCAAGGAGGTCCTGGACAAGGCCGACCTCTACGACGCCGACCGTCCCGGCCGCGGCCGCCGGCGCGGCTCGGCGGTCAAGAAGATCAAGAAGACCGAGCTGACCACCCCCAAGGCCATCAAGCGCCGGGTCAAGGTGGGCGAGGCCATCAACGTGGGCGAACTGGCCAAGCGCATGGGCGTCAAGGCCGCCGAGGTGGTCGGCCGCCTGATGCGCATGGGCATGATGGTCACGGTGAACCAAATCCTGGAGGCCGAGGAGGCCACCCTGGTGGCCAACGAGTTCGGTTTCGAGATCGAGCGCGTGGGCTTCGAGGAGGGCGGCCACCTGGAGCAGGCTTTAGATCGCCCGGAGGACCTGAAGACCCGCCCGCCGGTGGTCACCATCATGGGCCACGTGGACCACGGCAAGACCTCGCTCCTTGACGCCATCCGGCGCACCGACGTGGCCGGCGGCGAGGCCGGCGGCATCACCCAGCACATCGGCGCCTACAACGTGCGCCTGCCCGAAGGCGGCCAGGTGGTCTTCCTGGACACCCCCGGCCACGCGGCCTTCACCCAGATGCGCGCCCGCGGCGCCCAGGTGACCGACGTGGTGGTGCTGGTGGTGGCGGCCGACGACGGCGTGATGCAGCAGACCAAGGAGGCCATCAACCACAGCCGCGAGGCCGGCGTGCCCATCGTGGTGGCGGTCAACAAGATCGACAAGCCCGGCGCCGACCCCTCGCGGGTGCGCCGCGAGCTGGCCGAGATGAACCTGGTGGCCGAGGACTGGGGCGGCGACACCATCTACGTGGAGGTGTCGGCCAAGACCGGCCAGGGCGTGGACACCCTGCTGGAGATGCTCCAGTTGCAGTCGGAGGTCTTGGAGCTGAAGGCCAACCCCAACAAGCCCGCCCGCGGCCACATCCTGGAGGCGCGCCTGGACAAGGGCCGCGGCCCGGTGGCCACGGTGCTGGTGCAGGAGGGCACCCTGAAGCCCGGCGACGCCTTCGTCTGCGGCGTGCAGGCCGGACGCGTGCGGGCCTTGTTCGACGACCTGGGCCGCCGGGTGGACGAGGCCACCCCCTCCATCCCGGTGGAGGTGCAGGGCTTCGGCGGCGTGCCGGAGGCCGGCGACGAGTTCGTGGTGGTGGAAAGCGACAAGGTGGCCAAGCAGATCGCCGAGCACCGCGCCATGAAGAAGCGCGAGGCCGACCTGGGCGCCCAGACCCGCCTGTCGCTGGAAGGCTTCTTCGAGCAGATGAAGGAGGGCGCGGTCCAGGAGCTGAAGCTGGTGGTCAAGGCCGACGTGCAAGGCTCGGTGGAGGCCATGGTGGACGCCCTGAACAAGCTGGGCAACGAGCAGGTCAAGGTGGCCGTCATCCATTCCGGCACCGGCGCCATCACCGAAACCGACGTGATGCTGGCCTCGGCCTCCAACGCCATCATCATCGGCTTCAACGTGCGCCCGGCCGGCAAGGCCAGCGAGATGGCCGAGGCCCAGCACGTGGACGTGCGCACCTACGACGTCATCTACCAGGTCATCGACGACGTCACCGCCGCCCTGACCGGCCTCTTGGCCCCGGTCATCCAGGAGGAGGTCCTGGGCCGGGCCCAGGTGCGCGAGACCTTCACCGTGCCCAAGATCGGCACCATCGCCGGCTGCGCGGTGATTTCGGGCAAGGTGGAGCGCAACGCCCACGCTCGCCTCTTACGCGACGGCGTGGTGGTGGCCACCAGCCGGGTCTCCTCCCTGCGGCGCTTCAAGGAAGACGTCAAGGAGGTGCTGCAGGGCTACGAGTGCGGCATCGGCCTGGACAACTACAACGACATCAAGGTGGGCGACGAGATCGAGGTCTTCATCACCCGCGAGGTGGCCCCGGAACTGTAAAGGGCGATGGTGGTTGGCGCGCTCAGCATGACCCTGCACGTGGCCGATTCCGGCGGCCTGAAGCCCAAGCGCAAGGTGGCCCGCGCCATCCTGGACCGGGTGCGGGCCAAGTTCAACGCCGCCGCCGCCGAGGTGGGCGGCCAGGACACCTGGCAGCGCCTGGAGCTGGGCTTCGCCGTCTGCGGCAACCAGACCGGACACGTCCAGAGCCAACTGGACGAGATCGGCCGCTTCGTGGAGCGCCTGGGCCTGGCCGAGGTGCTCGATGTGCGGGTGGAGCTGATGCCGCTCAAGGACATGACCTGGGCGCCCGCGGCCGGGACGCCCTGGAAGGATTGATGGGCACGCGACGCACCGAAAGACTGGGCAACCTGATCCAGGCCGAGCTGGCCGATCTGCTGCTCAAGCGGGTGAAGGACCCCCGTCTGGCCGGCATGACGCTGACCGGCGTGGACGTCGCGCCCGATCTTTCCCAGGCCCGTGTCTTCTACAGCCTCTTGGACGCCGGACGCCGGGCCGAGGTGGAGGCCGGCTTCAAGGCCGCCGCGCCCTTCCTGCGCCGCGAGCTGGCCGCGCGCCTGGTGCTCAAGACCACCCCCCGCCTGGCGCTCAGCTACGACCCCTCCCTGGCCCGGGGCGCGGCCATGGAGACCCTGATCCGCCAGGCCCGCCAGGCCGACCGCGACCTGGCCCAGGCCCGTGGCGAGGAGCCGGACGGGGAGGAGCGGCCGTGACGCGGGCGGTCATGGACGCCCTGGCCCCGGCCGGCAAGCTGCTGCTGTTGGCCCACCGCGACCCCGACGGGGACGCCCTGGGCTCGGTGCTGGGTCTGGCCCATCTGCTCAGGGCCGCGGGCAGGCAAGTTTTCGCCCACCGCGCCGGCGACCTGCCGGCCGAGTACGCCGGCCTGCCCGGGCTGGAGCTATTGCGCGAGGACCTGCCGGCGGCGGACTGGCCCGACCTGGCGGTGCTCCTGGATTGCCACGAGCCCCAGCGGGCCGGCAAGCTGGCCGAGCCCTACCTGCGCGCCCAAAAGGCGGTGGCCGTGATCGACCACCACCTGGGCCGGCCGGATTTCGGCCAGGCGGTCTGGGTGGAGCCGGCTTTCGCGGCCACCAGCCAGATGGTGGCGCAGCTGGCCGCACAGATGGGCTTGCCGTTGATCCCCCCGGCGGCCGCCTGCCTGTTCGTGGGCCTCGTCACCGACACCGGCCGCTTCTGCTATTCCAACACCAGCCCGGCCGTGCTGCGCACGGCGGCCGACCTGGTGGCGGCCGGGGCCGATCCTTGGACGCTGAGCCAGCAGGTCTATTCCACCAGCACCGAACGGCTGCGCCTGTTCGGCCGGGTGGTGGAGGGCATGGAGCTTCGGGCCGGCGGCCGCCTGGCCCTGGCCAAGGCCCGCCAGCAGGACCTGGACGAGCTGGGCTGCCCCTCCAGCGACCTGGACCGCATCGTCGAGGAGCTGCGCGCCATCCGCGGGGTCGAGGTGGCGGTGCTGCTCAAGGAGCTGGACGACGGCTCGGTCAAGGCCAGCCTGCGCTCGCGCGGCGCGGTGGACGTGGGCCAACTGGCCATCGGCCTGGGCGGCGGCGGCCACAAGAACGCGGCCGGCGCGCGCATGGCGGCCGGCCTGGACCAGGCCGCGGCCACGCTGAGCGAGCTTTTGGAGCCCCGGCTCCTGGCCCTGGCGGAACGCCCGTGAAGCGCCGCGGCAAAGCGCGTTTTCTGGCCGACGGCGTGCTGCTGGTGGACAAGCCGGCCGGCCCCACCAGCCACGACGTGGTGGAGCGCCTGCGCCGGCGGCTCATCCCGGAGCGGGTGGGGCACACCGGCACGTTGGACCCCTTCGCCACCGGGCTGTTGGTGCTGGCCTTCAACCAGGCCACCCGCCTGAGCGAGCTGATCGGCGGCGGGGCCAAGCTCTACCGGGCCGAGTTGGCCCTGGGCCGGGCCACCGACACCGGCGATCCCACCGGCCAGGTGGTGGCCGAGGCCGCCATCCCGGAGCTGACCGCCGAGGCCGTGGGCGCGGCGCTCAAGGCCCTGGAGGGCCAGCGCATGCAGGCTCCGCCGGCCTACTCGGCCGCCAAGCACCAGGGCCGGCCGCTCTACGCCTACGCCCGCGACGGAGTGCGGGTGCAGAAGCCGCCCCGGCCCATAACCGTGCACCAGGCCGAGCTAATGGCTCTCGCCCCCGGCGTGGTCACCTTCGAGATGCTCTGCTCGCGGGGCGCCTACGTGCGAGCCCTGGGCGAGGAGCTGGCCCAGGCCCTGGGCGGCGTGGGCCATCTGCGGGCCTTGCGCCGGCTGGCCTCGCGGCCCTTCGCGGTCGCCGAGGCCATCGGAATGGACGAGGCCCTGGACCTGGCCCCGGAGGAGTTGGCCCAGCGCCTGGTGCCCCTGGCCGAAACCCTGGACCGCTGCGGCCTGCCGGTGGCCCAGGTGGACGACGACCTGGCCTGGGGCCTGCGTCAGGGGCGGGTGTTGACCCGCGAGATTCTCATGGGCGATGCCCGCGGCGAGCACGCCGCCGGACTGCCCTTCCAGGTGCGCGACCAGGCCGGCGGCCTGGTGGCGGTGCTGCGCTGGCTGGCGCCAAGCGAGGCCCGGCGCACGCGCGAATACGAGACGATCAGGGTTTTTCCCGCGACCGATCAACTAGGCCACGGGGACATGCAACCATCTGCGTCGGCCCCAGGGGCCGAGTAAGCCTGGAGACCCGGCCACGGTGGGCCGGGGTGAACGAACGCTCTGGGCCGCAGACGAGGGGCCACAAGGCCCACTAACACAAGGAGGAAAGCAAAGTGGTTCTGACGCCGGAAGACAAGAGCGCCCTCATCAACAAGTTTCAGCGCAAGGAGGGCGACACCGGTTCGCCGGAGGTGCAGATCGCGATCCTGAGCGAGCGCATCAAGTACCTGACCGAGCATTTCAAGGTCCATGCCAAGGACCACCACAGCCGCCGCGGCCTGCTCAAGCTGGTCGGCCAGCGCCGTCGCCTGCTCAATTACCTGCGCCGCAAGGACGTCGAGCGCTATCGCGCGGTCATCAAGGAGCTGGGCATCCGCAAGTAAGGGCGGCCCTAAAAAAAGCCTAAAGAGAGCTAGGAAAGCATGTACAAGAAGGTATCGACGACGATCAACGGTCATGAGTTCAGCATCGAGACCGGCAAGCTGGCCAAGCAGGCCAGCGGCGCCGCCTGGGTCACCCACGGCGAGACGGTGGTGCTGGTGACCGCGGTGGCCGACTACTCCGTCCGCGAGGGCATCGATTTCATCCCCCTCACCGTGGACTACCAGGAGTTCGGCTATGCCGCCGGGCGCATTCCCGGCAACTTCTTCCGCCGCGAGATGGGCCGGCCCAGCGAGCGCGAGACGCTCACCAGCCGGCTGATCGACCGGCCGGTGCGCCCCAACATACCCAAGGGCTGGGGCTACGAGACCCAGGTCATCGCCAACGTCTATTCGGTGGACAAGGTCAACGACCCGGACGTGATGGCGCTCACCGGCGCTTCCTGCGCCCTGTGCCTGAGCGAGATTCCCTTCAACGGCCCCATCGCCGGGGTGCGGGTGGGCCGGGTGGGGGGCGAGTTCATCCTCAACCCCACCGACGAACAGCGCGAAAAGTCCGACCTGGATCTCATCGTGGCCGGCAGCCGCGACGCGGTGGTGATGGTCGAGGGCGGGGCCGAGCTGGTGAGCGAGGACGTCGTCCTGGAGGCCATCTGGTTCGCCCACGCCGGCCTGCAGCCCCTGATCGACATGCAGTTGGAGCTGATGGCCGCCTGCGGCAAGGCCAAGCGCGCCTTCACCCCCCCGGCCAAGGACGAGGAGCTCATCGCCCAGGTGCGCGAGCTCAGCGCGGCCGGCATGAAGGAGATACTCTCCACCCGGCCCAAGCTGGAGCGCTATGAGAAGGTGCGCCTGCTCAAGGCCGAGGTGATCGAGGCCTTGGGCGAGGCGGCGGCCGGCAAGGCCAACTACGTCAAAGACCTGATCGACCACCTGGAGGCCGAGGCCATGCGGGAGATGATCCTGCACACCGGCCAGCGGGTGGACGGCCGCGACCTGACGACCGTGCGCCCCATCTCCTGCGAGGTGGGCGTGCTGCCGCGCACCCACGGCTCGGCGCTGTTCACCCGCGGCGAGACCCAGGCGCTGGTCACCTGCACCCTGGGCACCAGCGGCGACGAGCAGCGCATCGAGACCGTCATCAAGGGCGACATCTTCCGCCGCTTCATGCTGCACTACAACTTCCCGCCGTTTTCCGTCAACGAGGTCAAGCGCCTGGGCGGACCGGGCCGCCGCGAGATCGGCCACGGCGCCCTGGCCCGGCGGGCGGTGGGCCGGGTGCTGCCCTCCAAGGAATCCTTCCCCTACTCCATCCGCGCGGTCAGCGACATCATGGAGAGCAACGGCTCCTCGTCCATGGCCACGGTCTGCGGCAGCTCCCTGGCCATGATGGACGCGGGCGTGCCCCTGAAGGCCCCAGTGGCCGGCGTGGCCATGGGGTTGATCATGGAAGGCGAGCGCATCGCGGTGCTCACCGACATCCTGGGCGACGAGGACCACCTGGGCGACATGGACTTCAAGGTGGCCGGCACCAGCGAGGGCATCACCGCGGTGCAGATGGACATCAAGATCGCCGGCATCAGCAAACAGATCATGGGCCGCGCCCTGGCCCAGGCCAGGGACGGCCGCCTGCACATCTTGGGCGAGATGGCCAAGGCTCTCTCGCGCCCGCGCGGCGACATCAGCAACTTCGCCCCCCGCATCACCACCATCAAGATCCCGGTGGAGAAGATCAAGGACATCATCGGACCCGGCGGCAAGATCATCCGCGGCATGCAGATGGAGACCGGGGCCAAGATCGACGTGGAGGACGACGGCACCGTGCACGTGGCCGCGGTGGACGGCATCGCCGGCGCCCAGGCCATCAAGATGATCCGCGATCTCACCCAGGAGGCCGAGGAGGGCGCGGTCTACGAGGGCAAGGTCGTGCGCATCATGGACTTCGGGGCCTTCGTGGAGATCATGCCCGGCCGCGACGGACTGGTGCACATCAGCGAGCTGGACCACATGCGCGTGCGCAGCGTCACCGACGTCATAAAGGAAGGCGACGTCATCCGGGTGAAGGTGCTGGGCGTGGACGACCGCGGCAAGGTGCGCCTGAGCCGCAAGGCCCTCTTGCCCCCGCCCACCCCGGAGGAGCTGGCCGCCCGCCAGGAGGCCGAGCAGGCCGATGGGCAAGGCGAGCGCCGCGAATACCGTGAACGCCGCGACGACCGGCGCGGCGACCGCGGCGACCGCGACCGCCGGCCCCCCCGGCGCTAGAGACGGCCGTGATCGAGAAAACTGTCCTGGACAACGGGGTGCGCATCATCAGCGAGCGCAACCCCCAGGCCTTCTCGGTCACGGTCGGCCTCTGGATGGAGGTCGGCAGCCGTGACGAGGACCCCGCCCAGGGCGGGGTCAGCCATTTCATCGAGCACATGGCCTTCAAGGGCACCGCCCGGCGCTCACCCCTGGACATCGCCAGGGAGATCGACCGCCTGGGCGGGTTGGCCAACGCCTTCACCAGCAAGGAGCACACCTGCTTCCACGCCCGCGCCCTGGCCAACCGCCTGCCCGACATCTGCGACCTGCTCTGCGACCTCCTGCTCCACCCGGCCCTGGACCCGGCCGAGCTGGAGCGGGAGCGCGACGTGATCCTGCAGGAGATCAGCGCGGTGGAGGACACCCCGGACGAGCTGGTCCATGTGCTTTTCAGCCAAAACTACTGGCCGGCCCACCCCCTGGGTCGTCCGGTGCTGGGCAGCGCCGAGAGCGTGGCCGCCCTGGACCGCGCCGGCATAAAGGGCTACCTGGGGGCCAACTACCTGCCCCCGCGCATGGTGGCCGCGGCGGTGGGCAACCTGGAGCACGGCCAGGTGGTGGACCTGATCGGGCCGGCCCTGGCCGCCCTGCCCGCCGGCCCGCCGGCCGCGCCCCGCTGCGCGCCCTCGCCCCGCCCCGGCCTCTGGCTGGCCCAGCGCGACAGCGAACAGGTCCACCTGGCCCTGGGCCTGCCCGCCCCGGCCGCCGGCGATCCCGACCGCTTCAGCGCGGCCCTGCTCAACCTGATCCTGGGCGGCAACATGAGCAGCCGGCTGTTCCAGGAAGTGCGCGAAAAGCGCGGCCTGGCCTACGCGGTCTACTCCTATCTGAGCTCCTACACCGACTGCGGCCTCCTGGGCATCTACCTGGGGGTGGCCCCGGAGCGGACGGCCGAGGCATTGGACGTGGTGCGCCAGGAGCTCGCCCGCCTGGCGGCCGAGCCGCCCCAGGAGCATGAACTGCTGGACGCCAAGGAAAACCTGACCGGGGCCATCCTGTTGGCGGCCGAGAACCCCGAAAGCCGCATGAGCCGCATCGCCCGCAACGAGTACCAGTTCGGCCGCGAGATATCCCCGGCCGAGGCCGCGGCCATGGTGGAAAAGGTCGGCCTGGACGACATCGCCGACCTGGCCCAGCGCCTGCTGGCGGCCGATCGTCTGGGCGTCATGGCCCTGGGGCCGCTGGAGCCCGGCGCCCTGGGCGCGGAGCTGGCGGCGTGAGCCGGGTGGCGGTGGCGGTTATGCGCCTGGCCCACGCGGCCGGGCTGGACCTGCCCGCCTACATGACCGCCGAGGCGGCCGGCCTGGATTTGCCGGCGGCGCTGGCCGAACCCATCAGCATCGCGCCGGGGGCCATCGTCAAGGTGCCCACCGGCTTCAAGCTGGCCATCCCACCGGGCCACGAGGGCCAGGTGCGCCCCCGTTCGGGCCTGGCGGTCAAGCACGGATTGACCGTGGTCAACGCCCCCGGCACCATCGACGCCGACTACCGGGGCGAGGTGATGGTGGCGCTGATCAACCTGGGGCCGGCGGCGGTCACCATCGCCAGGGGCGACCGGGTGGCCCAACTCGTCATCGCCCCGGTGGCGCGGGCCGAACTGACCGAGGTGGACGAGCTGCCTTCCAGCCGCCGCGGCGAGGGCGGCTTCGGCCACACGGGCTAGGGCCATGGGCCTGCGCTTTTGCCTGCTGGCCAGCGGCTCCAAGGGCAACGCGATCTTTGTCCAGTCCGGCGACGAGGCGGTGCTGGTGGACTGCGGGCTCTCGGCCCGCGAGACCCTGCGCCGCATGGACGAGCGCGGCCTGGATTGGCGGACCCTCAAGGCCATCTTCATCACCCATGAGCACCGCGACCACGTGGCCGGCGTGGGGGCGCTGGCCCGCAAGCTGCGCCTGCCGGTGCTGGCCACCCAGGCGGCCTTCGCCGCCTGCCCCGGCCTGGGTCCGGTGCGCCACATCGCCTTCCGGGCTGGCGAGCCCTTCAGCCTGGGCAGACTCTCCCTACATCCCTTCCCCACCCCCCACGACGCCCGCGACCCGGTGGGCCTGATCATCGCCAACGGCGCAGCCCGCCTGGGGCTGTGCACCGACCTGGGCCAGGCCCTCAAGCTGGTGGTGGCCCGTCTGGGCGGCTGCCAGGCCCTGGTGTTGGAGCACAACCACGATCCCCAGATGCTGGCCGACGGACCCTATCCGCCTTGGCTCAAGCAGCGGGTGCGCTCCCGCCACGGGCATCTTTCCAACCAGCAGGGGGCCGAGCTGCTGGCCGCGGTGCACGGCGCCGAGCTCAGGCAGGTGGTGCTGGCCCATCTTTCCGAGGTGAACAACACCCCGGAGTTGGCTGCCCAGGCCGCCCGCGAAACCCTGGACCGGCTGGAATCACGCGCCCGGCTGGAGGTGGCCGGCCAGCGCCAACCGGGGCCGGTGCTGGAGATTTAGCGGCGGGTGCTTATATTGAGGGTTGGAAGACAACCTGAGAGGGGCCAAGGAAGCCAGGACATGCCGACCTACGAATATGAATGCAACAACTGCGAGCATGTGTTCGAGGTTCTCCAGCGCATGGACGACCCCGATCCCGAATGCCCGCTGTGCACCTGCCCCCAGGTCACCCGCCTGATCGCGGCCCCGGCCATCCGCACCCGCGGCGACGCCACCGCCGGCCGGGTGGAGGCCGAGATCAAGAAACGCCTGGGCCAGGGCCGGGCGGGCGACGCCCTGCGCCTGGCCGACAAGGCCGTGAAGCTGGCTGGCAACAGGAAGGGCATGGACAAGATCAAGCAGGCCCGCGACAAGCTGCGCGGCCACCTGAAGGCCGGCTCCTGACCGCATAACCCATTTATCGAGGCGGCCCGCAGTCTGGTTGACCGGCGGGCCGCCTTGTCGCATCCTGGGGCCAAGCCTGCCCCATCTGCGCGACTGCTGCGCGGGCGGCGCCATCACCGCCCTCGTGATGGAAGATTACCCGCCACGGCTGCCCAACGCGCTGCGCATGGAAGCCAGGATCAAAGCCGGGGCGGCTTTTTCATCGGCAGCCCGGCCCAGATCAAGACCCTCCAGGAGCTCTGCCGGGCCTAGGACGCCGCCGGCGCAGGGCTATTTCTTCTTGGCCGGGGTCTTCTTGGCCGAGGCCTTTTTGGCCGCCCGCTTTGGCTTGAGCTCGGCGGCCATCTCGTCCACCTCCTTGGCGCCGTGGGCCAGGTAGCCGTCCTCGTCGGGCAAGAGCAGGCTGATCAGGCGCAGGAACTCGCCGGCATGCTCGCGCTCCTCGTTGGCGATGTCCTGAAGCACCTTCTTGGCCAGGGGGTGGTCGGTGGCGTCGGCCAGGGCCTCGTAGAGGTGCACCGCCTCCTCCTCGGCGGCCAGGGACAGGCGCAGGCCGCGGCTGAGTTCGCGCGGGCTGAGCTTGCGGCCGGGGGTCATGCCTTTGAACGGGTCCATGAATTCGGGCATCGCGCTTTCTCCTTTGGCTGGCATGCCTTCCCGCGTGGGGACGACGCCGGTGGTCGATCCATCAGCCGGCCCGCTTGCGCACGCCGGTCGACGCTCCATGTCTTCATCATAAGCGCCACGGCGCCGACGGGCAAAAAACTTTGTCCGACGACCTCATGGGGCCTGCTCCTCGTCGGGGGTCCGCTCGCCCATGGCGTTGGGACCACGCGCCGGCTTGCCCTTGAATATCCGGTCCAGCCAGCCCCAGCCAGCGGCCGGGCCTTTCGTCTGCCGGTCCCACTCCTCCACGTCCTCTTGCTCCGGCACATAGTAGGCCTGGGGCGGATGATGTTCCTCCGCTTCTTCCGCCGGGGGCGGGGCCTGCGCGGCCTGGAGGCCGCCGGGCGTCAACGCCAGCCAGGCCATGAACACCCCGCAGGCCATCCAACTCGCTGGTTTCATCTCCGCCGCCTTTCCGTGGCTAGTCCCAGGGTCGCCATCCGTCCTGGCCGTGCGCGGCCCCGCCGCTGCCCGGCCCGTGCCAGGTCCGCCCCTGCCGGGTGGGCGACGCCTTCATTATAGCCAACGGCGCGCCAGCGGGTAAGCCGACGCGCCTGGCCCGGCCTGGACGGGCAATACCATCCAATTGGTATCAACGCCATCCAAAAGCTACAAAGTTGTAGGCCCGACGTGCCGCAATATGGCAGACCAAGCCGTCTGGCCGGGCGCGCCGGGCCAGACGCGGCGGCGCAAAATACTCCTCCGAGCACAACGTATTGATATTAATTATGTAACAGCCAAACAGCCTCGCCTGGCGCTGTGTTGGCAAGCCGCTTGCATTTGCTATGGGCAAACGGACGCGACCCCTGGACGGACGCCCCCTCCCGCAAGACACCCGCAAGCCTTCCCTCCCCTCCTTTTCCTCCCCCGCCCCCGGCCGCACCCCCCGGCCGGGGGTCCTTTTCGGGGTTCGCCCGCAAATGGCCGGATGAACCCCAAAGATCAGGGGCATGGGTCCGCCCGACCCCGCCACCCATGACCCGGCCGCGGGTATTGGTCCACATAATGGCGCGCGACCCGGCCGAAGTGCGCCTATGTACTTGACAGGCGGCCGGTCAAACGCCACATTAGTACCCATTTGTAATCCCCCCAGACTCCTTAGGCCCGTGTGCAGCCTTCGGGTCGGGATTTCTATTGCGCCAAGGAGCTAACATGAAGGAGTTGACCCCCCCCGTTCGCCTCTTGATGGGCCCCGGCCCCAGCAACGTCTCCTATCGCGTGCTGCGGGCCATGTCCACGCCCATCGTGGGCCACCTGGACCCCGAATTCATCCGCATCATGGACGACGTCTGCCAGATGCTGCGCGACGTCTTCCTGACCAACAACCGCCTCACCTTCCCCGTCTCCGGCACCGGCAGCGCCGGCCTGGAGGCGGCCATGGTCAACCTGCTGGAGCCCGGCGACAAGGCCGTCATCTGCGTGCACGGCGTCTTCGGCCAGCGCCTGACCGAGGTGGCCAGCCGCTACGGGGCCAAGGTCATCAACGTGGAGGCCGAATGGGGCCAGCCCATCGACGTGGGCAAGCTCATCGAGACCCTGAAGGCCAACCCCGACGCCAAGCTCTGCGCCATCGTCCACGCCGAGACCAGCACCGGCGTGCGCCAGCCCCTGGAGGAGCTGGGGGCGTTCCTGCGCGACAAGAGCACCCTCTTTGTGGTGGACGCCGTGACCAGCCTGGGCGGCATCCCGGTGAAGGTCGACGAGTGGGGCATCGACTGCTGCTACAGCGGCACCCAGAAATGCCTGAGCGTGCCGCCGGGGCTGTCGCCCATCACCTTCAGCGACAAGGCGGTGGAGGTCATCCTCAACCGCAAGACCAAGGTGCAGAACTGGTACCTGGACGTCAGCCTGCTGAAGAAATACTGGGGCAACAGCGAGCGCGTCTATCACCACACCGCGCCCATCACCATGATCTTCGGCCTCTACGAAGGCCTGCGCATCGTGCTGGAGGAGGGTCTGGAAAACCGCTGGGCGCGCCACGAGCGGGTGAGCGGCATCCTCTGCCAGGGCCTAGAGGAGCTGGGCTTCAAGTTCTTCGCCAAGGAAGGCTATCGCCTGCCGGAGCTGATCGCGGTCTTCCCGCCGGTGGCCGACCAGGTGGAGCCGCTGCGCAAACGGCTCTTGAACGAGTACAACATCGAGGTGGGGGCCGGCCTGGGTCCGGTGGCCGGCAAGATCTGGCGCATCGGCCTGATGGGCGAGACCTGCATGCCCAAGGGCGTCTCCCGGCTGTTGGACGCCCTGCGCCGCATGCTGTAGTCCGCCACCCCAAGCCGGAGGAGCCTGGTGAGCCTTAACCTGCGGGGCGTGGTGCCGCCGGTGGCCACGCCTTTCGACCAAAACGAGGACCTGGATCTCGCGGCCCTGAAGCGCAACATAGCGGCCTGGAACGCCACCGATCTGGGCGGCTACCTGGTGCTGGGCAGCAACGGCGAGAGCGGCTACCTGAGCGAGGCGGAGCGCGAGGCGGCCATCGCCGCCGCGGCCGAGGCCATGGCGCCGGGCAAGTTCCTGATGATCGGCACCGGGCTGGAATCCACCCGGCACACCATCGCCTTCACCCGCCGAGCGGCCGGGCTGGGGGCCGACTGCGCCCTGGTGCTCTCTCCCTGCTACTACAAGCCCCAGATGACTCCGGCCGCGCTGGAAGCCCACTACCTGAAGGTGGCCGAGGCGGCGCCCATCCCTATCCTGGTCTACAACGTGCCCCAGTTCACCGGCGTCAACCTGCCGGCGGCCATGGTGGCCCGCCTGAGCCGTCACGCCAACATCGTCGGCTGCAAGGACAGCTCCGGCAACATCGCCCAGCTCACCGACATCATCCGCCTGTCCGAGGCGGGCTTCGCCGTCTTCGTGGGCAGCGGGGTGGCCTTCTACCCCGCCCTGTGCGTGGGCGCGGTGGGCGGCATCCTGGCCATCGCCAACGTCTTCCCCCAGATGTGCACCGCCATCCAGGCGGCCTTCGCCGCCGGAGACCACGCCCGCGCCCTGGTCTTGCAGCAACGCCTGATGACTTTCGGCGTCATGGTCACCAGCGGCCTGGGCGTGGCCGGACTAAAACACGCCATGAACCTGGTGGGCTACCAGGGCGGCCTGCCCCGCTCGCCCCTGGCCCCGCCGGCCGACCTCGGCCCCCTGGAGGCCGAGATGGACAAGCTGAAGGATTTCTGGCCGTCGGCCTTGTAGCGCCGCGGCCTTCGCCGCGGGCGCGATCGGAAAATAATACACGGGCGGGGGTTATCCCCGCCCGCTTTTTTGTTTTACGAACGCATTCGGCGAAGCGTGGCCTGATCCATACCGAACGCCCCGGCCGCAGGGCCGGGGCGTCTCGCCTTCGGGCTGGCGACGCGGCTATTGGGTCAACGGCCCCAGGCCGGCCAGCACCGGACGCTCATCCACCAGGAATCCGAACTGCTCCTTGGCCTGCTTGAGCAGTTCCCTGACCGGCCCCTTGGCGCAGACCCTGGCCTGGGGCAGGCCCATGCGCCACAGGCCCTGGGCGTCCACGGCCGTCAGCAGCCCGCCCGCCACCATGTTCAACAGCTCGCGGAAGGCGTCCAGCATCTGCTCGGCGTCCACGTCGGAGCTGTTCTGGGCCAGCAGGTTGGCGGCCAATTCGCGCACCACCTCCGGCGGCGCCCAAAGCCAGATGCTGACCCGGAAGCGCTCGCGGGTCATCTCCACCCGCCCCTCCAGCCAGCCGTCGGCCTTTTGGCCGGCGGCATCGGCCAGCACCTCCGGGTCCCATTCGGGCACCAGGAAATACATAGTTGAGAAGGCGTCAGAAATCGAGGCCTTCAGCGCCCTGCTCCAACTGTTCTCCATCGGGCTCCCCCACCAGAAGGGTTAAAATCTTGCGCAGCCCTTCGGGGTGAAATGGCTTTGACACATAGCCCCGCGCCCCCAGGCCCAGGGCCTCCTTGAGCCGGTCCTTGCGCCCTTCGGTGGTCACCAGGATGAAGCAGGGCGGCACCTTGCCCTGTTTGTGCAGGGTTCGCAGCAGCTCCAGGCCGTCCATGTTGGGCATGTGCAGATCGGAGAGCACCACGTCTACGGTCTCCCGGCCCAGGATTTCCAGGGCCTGGGCTCCATCGGCGGCCTCCAGGCAGGTCTGCACGGCATAGCCGGCCGCGGCCAGGGTCTTCTTGACCACGGCCCGCATGGAGCTTGAGTCGTCTACGATCAGCACTCGAATGGGCATGGACCTCGCTCCAGCTCCCCGGCCGGTCAGGCGGCCAGGGCCAACAAGTCGGCGGCCTGGTCCAGGATATCCTTCAGATCCAGCAGCAAGGCGTCCAACTGGCGCGGCTTGAGGCCGACCTCCCGCAGCAGCTCGGCCGAGACCGAGGAGGCAAGGCCCTCGGCCCCGGCCCCCACCCCCAAGGTGACGCACATCAGATTGGCCAGGCAGACCAGGTGGCAGAGCTTGCGATGGCTCTGGGCCCGCTCCGGGTGGTGGTGAAACGCGATGGCCGCCGCGATGTCATCGGGGAAGTTCCACTTGCGCACCACCGCCCCGCCCAGCAGGGCGTGGTCCACCCCCAGCACGGTTTGCTCGGCCTGGACGAAGCTCTGTCCCTGGGCCACCAGGGCCTCGATGCGCTCGAAATCCTGGGCCACGTATTCGCTGAGCACCAGCTTGCCCACGTCGTGCATCAGCGCGGCGGTGAACAGCGCGGCCGCGTCCTCGAAATCGACCAGCTCGCCCAGGCGCTGGGCCAACAGCGCCGAAGCCATGGAATGACGCCACAGGTCGCCGCGGGCCAAGCGGTAGCCCTTCTGCCCCTGGCGGAAGCGCCCCACCAACTGGCCGCTGAGCAGGATCTCCATCAACTGGCGGCTGCCCAGGATGACCAGGGCCTGCTGCAGGGACGACACCTTCTGGCGCAGGCCGTAATAGGGCGAGTTGCACATCTCGATCACGTGGGCGGTGATGCCGGGGTCCAGGCGCACCGTGCGCATCAGGCGATCAATTGAAAAATCTGGGTCTTGCAGCATGGCCATGACCTGCTGGACCACCCCCGGCAGCGCGGGCAGGCGCTCCACCCTGGCCAGGATTTCCTTCACCCGGTCGCTCACAAAAACCTCGTCTCCCCGCTGTTGACCTTCAACCAGATCCGACCGCTGCCAACCTCCAACCCCACGGTGCGGTTGACCTGGCCACCCACGTCCTCCGCGTCGATGAGCACGTTGTTGCGCCAGAAAAGCTTGCGAACCGCGGCGTAGTTGCGCTGGCCGATGTTGAAGCGGCCCGACTGGTCCAAAAGCTGGCTGCCGCCCACCACCACCACCCGCATGCGCCCCTTCTTGGCGCCCAGGTTGTAGGCGGACTTGAACAAGAGCGGCAGCCCGGTGTCGGCGAAGACGGCCGGCTGTTGCGCGGCGCGGGCCGGATTGAGGGAGGATTCGGGCAGCATCAGGTGCAGCAACCCCCCCACCCCGGCCGCCTGGTCGTAGATGATGACTCCAATGCAGGAGCCCAACGAATGGGTTACGATCTCGTACCCTTTCTGGTTGGAGACGGCAAGGTCTCCCACTCCCACCGTGATGCGAGTTCCCGCCAACCTGTCCTCCAGGGCCTAGACCAGACGGTCGCACCTTGAACTCTGGTTGCCGCCTCCGCCCGCCAAGGCGTTTGGCCACGCCCCGGACCGCCCACGGTGGGCTCCCGGCGGTTAACCGCCGGGTCCGCAAGGCCGTTTCCGGTTGGGTGTCCAGATTCTAGGCCAAAGCGCACCAAGGCGTCAAACGGTTATCCCCCGCGGCCGCGGCCAGCGGGGTTTTTCCTTACCTTGTGACTAGTATACCCAGGCGGGTGGAACCCTGGAACGAATATCACATGACAAGTCTGTCCCAGGCGCGCCGCGCCATCCCCGCCCCGTGGCGGGGCTGGCGGAGCAGTCCAGGCCGCGGGGCCTCTCTCCGCCGCCAGTTCCCCTTGCGAATCCCGCCGGGCTAATCCAGATGCAGTTCGACGCGCCTGGCCTTGTCACCGCCCTTGAGGGAGCCCACCAGGGCCCGCACCGCGCTGGCCACGATGTCCTGCACGAACTCCTTGGCCGGCAAGCGGCGTCCGTCCACCAGGATGCGGGCCGTGGATGGTTCGGGATCGGCGGCCAGGCCCAGGATGAGGTCCGCCAGGCCGGCCACCTGACGCGGGGCGAAGACCGCCGGCCCGCCGGGCGGCGCGCCCTCCCCCACCACGGCCCTGAGATCGGCATGGTCCAGCAAGACGGGCGCGGCCCCGGGCGGGCACCACTCCACCAGGTGGGCCCCGGCCTCGGCCGGCGCCTCGCTGAGCACCAGGTCCATCCCGGCCGCGTGCCGGACCATCAGCTCGTCCAGGCTGGGCGGCTGCACGGCCGGCCCGCGCAGGCTATAGCCTTCCGGCCCCAGCTCCAGCCAGGCCCCGACTCCGGAGGGCGGCGGCGGTTGCGGCTGGGGCGGCGGCGCGCTGACCACCATGACCCGGCGGCCCCGGCGGGCCAGTTCAGCGGCCAGTTTTCGCATCCAGGCGGTCTTGTCTGCCCCGGCCGGTCCGGCCAGGACGATAACTGCTGGCATGATGGGCGCCTCTCGTTGGCGGGTGAAAATTGGGCCGCGCCAGGCCGGCTTCCTGCTGATTGCACCAGCGCCAGCCGGCCCCGCCGCGTAAGCTCGCCGGGCCAGGCGGCGGGCCGGGGCCTCAATCCCAGCCCGCGCAGCGCCCGGTGGTCACGTCGCAGGCGGCGGTCTCGAACTGAAGCGTGGCGTGCTCGATGCCAAAGCGTTCGGCCAGGGCGGCCTGGAGCCGCCGGGCCAGTTCGTCCACCCGGCTCAGGGGTTGATCGGCCACCACCAGATGGGCGGAAAAGGCCTTCTCGCGCTCGCTGATGCTCCAGGCGTGCAGGTGGTGGGCCCGGATCACCTCCGGCTCCTGCTCCAGGCAGGCCTTGACCCCGGCCAGGTCCAGGTCGCCGGGGGTGCGGTTGAGCAGGATGTCGGCGGCCTGGCGCAAAAGATCCCAGGCGTTCTTGGCGATCAAGAGCGCGATGGCCACCGACAAGAGCGGGTCCAGCCAGTAGACCGGCCAATAGAGCATCAGCAGCCCGGAGATCAGCACGCCCACCGAGGTCAGGAAGTCGGCCAGCATGTGCAGAAAGGCTCCGCGCAGGTTGAGGCTCTCCCCGGCGTCCTTCTTGAGCAGCCAGGTGGAATAGCCGTTGCCCGCCACGCCCACCCCGGCCGCCGCCATCACCAGCCAGCCCGCCACCGGCTCCGGCGCGATCAGCCGCCCGGCGGCGTGGAACACGATGAAGCCGGCCGCCACCATCAATAGGCCCACGTTGGCCAGCACGGCCAGGGTCTCCAGGCGCTGATGGCCGAAGGTGCTGCGGGCGCTGGCCGGTCTCCGGCCCCAGATCCGGGCCAGATAGGTGATGAAGACCGCGGTGAAGTCGCTGAAGTTGTGGGTGGCGTCGGAGATAAGCGCCATGCTGTTGGCCAAATACCCGCCCCCGATCTGGGCGGCGGGGATGACGAAGTTGAGGGCCAGGACCAGTTTGAGCCGCCGGTCGGCGGCGGCCTGGTCCGGGTCTAGGGCCGAAGGGAGATGATCGTGCGCGTGGTTGTGGGACAAGGCGACGACTCCGGGGTTGAGCGAAGGACCAAATTCCCAGGCCTTAAATATAACATCCCCCGCCGGCGCGGCCAGGCGGGGGATGCGGTTGGCCTGTGGTGGGCTAGCGCTTGAGGTTGATGGCCTCCTTGAGCATCTCGTCGCTGGCCGCCACGCTCTTGGTGTTGGCCTGATAGGCGCGCTGATAGTTGATCATGGCCACGAACTCGCGCGACAGATCCACGTTGGCCTGCTCCAGGGCCCCGGATTCGATGGTGCCCAGGCCCTCGGCCCCGCCGGCCAGGCCCAGGACCGGCTCCCCAGCCGCCTCGGTGGCGGCCCAGAGATTGTCGCCCTTGCGCTGGAGCCCGGCCGCGTTCTTGAACCCCACCAGGGTGAGGGAGGCGATGACCTGCTGGTCGCCGTTGGCGTACTGGCCGATGACGTTGCCCAGCTTGTCCACGCTCACCGACTCCAGCGCGCCCAGGTTGGTGCCGTCCTGCTGCATGTAGACCACCTCGTTGGTCCCGGCCGACTGGGTGGTGCCGCTGCTGGCCTCCGGCATGAAGTTGAATACGATGTCCTGGGTGGCGGCGCCGAAGTTGAAGGTCATCTGGGCCTGGCCCTCGCTCTCGGCGCTGGTGGTTCCCTCGCCGGCCGCGGTGAGCTCGGTGTAGGCGTTGAAATCCAATCCCAGGCCCTCGCCCAGGGTGTTGGCCGCGCCGGTGGTCAGGGTGGCGGCCGCGCCGGTGTCGCTGCGCGCCAGGCGCAGATAGCTTCGGCCGCCCTGGCTGTGGACCGTGGCGTCCACCAGGCTGGCGGCGCTGTCGTCCACGCCCCCGGCCAGGCTGGCCCCGCTGACCACCACCCCGCCGCTGGCGGCCAGGGTTATGGCGTTGCCGGCCGCGCCCACCGCGCCGGCGGCCAGATACACCCCGCTGCCGCCGTTTTCGCTGGCGGTCACGCCCAGGCCGGCCCCGTTGATGGCCGCAGCCAGGCTGGCGGCGTCGGTGAAGTCGATCCCTTCGGTGAAGGTGGTCCCGGCCACGCTCACGGTGTCGCCGGCGGCCAGGCCGGTCAGGTCGATGGCCCCGCTGGCGGCCAGGCCACTGCTGAGATCGGCCACCAGCTCGTTAAGGCTGGTGGAGCCGTCCAGGGTGAGCCCGGAGCCGCTGACGGCCAGGTCCATGGCCGCCGCGCCCGGATCGGCATAGATGGTGACCGCGCCGCCGCTGGCCACGGCGTAGGCCGCCACCCCGGCTGAGTTGTTGATCTGCCCGGCCAAATCGTTGGCCGCCTCCTGGGCGGTGGCGTTGACGCCCAGGCTGAAGGGGACCCCGCCGATGGTCACCGTCTCCCCGCCCGTGGTGCCGCCGGCGAAGGTCAGGCCGGCCCGGGTGGCGTAGGCGACGTCGCTGGCCCCGCTGAAGCCCAGGGTCTCGCCCAGGCGGTTGCTGACCGGCGCCGAGCCGCTCGTCACCCCGGCGTCGGAGCGGACGCTGTCGCCGGTGGCGCCATAGGCCAGGGAGGTGCCCATCAGGTGGCCGTTGGTGTCGAAATGCAGGAAATAGCTGTTGGTCGGGTAGAGCGGGTTGGGGGTGTAAACCCCGCCCACGTTCTCGAAGACGCTGGCTTTCCAAACGTGGGCGCTGCCGGCCGGGGCGTCGCCGGCATATGACTCCAGGCGCTGGAAATAGGTCACCAGGTCGTGGCTGTTGCCCTCGGCGTCATAGGCCCTGACGCCGTATTGCCAGTTGAAGGTGTTGGGGTCGCCGGGGTCCACGTCCTGGGCCTGGGGGTGCAGTTCGTTGTCGCTGGCGTTCAGGTTCAGCGCCCACTGCACCTCGCTGGTGGGTCTGGCCACCGCGCTGCTGAAATCAAACTGCAAATCGCCCAGGCTGGCCGATCCCCCGCCCATGGCGCCCTGAACCCGATAGCCCAGGTCGTTGACCAAAAAGCCCATGCTGTCGAGGTGGAACGATCCGTCGCGGGTGTAGTAGAAAGTGGCGCCCAATTCCGGCTTGACCGCGAAGAAGCCGTTGCCGTTGATGGCCAGGTCCAGGGGCTGGTCGGTGCCCAAGAGCGAACCCTGGGTCATGATGTTGAAGGGCGACACCAGGGCGCCGTTGCCGATCTGCTGCACCGACTTGGTGCCGTTGTAGAACTGGTTGGCCATGATGTCGCGAAATTCGGGCCGGGTGACCTTGAAGCCGGTGGTGCTCTGGTTGGCCAGGTTGTCGGCCACGCTGTTGAGCGCCGTGGCATGGGCCTTAATGCCCGATATACCGTTGAATAGCGATGGCATCTGCATAGCAGGCCCCCTAGGCTGGGAGAAAACCCACCGAGTCGGCCAACTGATAAGCAACAGCGATGCCAAAAGCCCCCAAGTCAGGCCTGTCATTATTTATCATTTAATATAAATCATATACCCGCAGAGAGCACCGGCGGCCGCCCCCGGCGTGGCCGGCAGGTTTTGCCGCGGCCGGCGGTTAATGCCGCCGCCCGGCCCGATTCGGCGCGGTCCGGCGCGGCCGTGCTATACTCCGGCCTGGGCGGCCTGAGCGGTCCGCGCCCGCCGTCCGCCCGCGGAGGAAGCCGCTTGTCCCCGGACCACCGCCAACCAGCCGCGCCCGCCCCGCCGCCGGGCGGCCTGGGCGCGATCCTGGCCGCCGGCGCCGGCGCGCGCTTTGGCGGCGGCAAACTGCTGGCGCCCCTGGCCGGCCGGCCGCTCTTGCTCTGGCCGCTGGCCGCCGCCCAGGCCGCCGGTCTGGATCGGGTGCTGGTGGTGGCCGGCGCGGAAATCGAAACCCTGCGCGCCGCCCTGCCCGCCGACCCCCGCCTGGAGCTGATCCACAATCCCGGCCACGCCCAAGGCATGGGAACCTCCCTGGCCCTGGCCGCCGGCCTGGCCCAGGCTCGGCAGGTCCGGTGGCTGGTGGTGCTCCTGGGCGACATGCCCCTGGCGGCCCCGGAAACCATCGCGGCCGTGGCCGCGGCGGCCATGGCCGCCCCGGCCGGGGCGGCGGCGGCCCTGGCCGGCGGCCGGCGCTGCCACCCGGTGGCTTTCGCCCCGCGCCATTTCCCGGCCCTGGCCCGCCTGACCGGCGACCGCGGCGGACGCGATCTGCTGGCCAGCCTGGGCGACGGCCTGGTCTTGGTCCCGGCCCCGGCCCACGCCTGCCTGGACGTGGACACCCCGGCCGATCTCAGGCGGGCGGAGGCCCTGCTGGCCGCCAAGCGGGCGCATCGGCCATGACCCGCCTGGCCGCCGTCCTGGGCCTCACGCGCCCCGGCCTCATCGCCCTGGTGGGCGGCGGCGGCAAGACCACCCTGCTCTGGGCCCTGGCCGGCGAGCTGGCCGCCGCTGGCCAAGACGTGATCGCCACCACCACCACCCACATCCACCCGCCCCTGGCCGGCCAGGCCGCCGGGCTATGGCTCTGCGGGGCCGATACGCCCAGCCCGGACGAGCTGGCCGCTCGCCTGGCCGGCGGGGGGCCGCTCTGCCTGGCCGCCGGCCGCACCAGCGTCGGCAAGCTGCGCGGCCTGGCGGCCGGCCAGATGGCCGGCCTGCTGGCCCGGCCGGGGCTGTGGGTGGTCTGCGAGGCCGACGGCGCGGCCGGCCGGCCGCTCAAGGCCTGGGCGGCCCACGAGCCGGCCCTGACCGGCCGCGAGGCCATGCTGATCGTGGTGGCGGGGGCGGCCGGCCTGGGCCGGCCGCTGACGGTCGAGACGGCCCACCGGCCGGAACTCCTGGCCGCCGCGCTGGGTCTGGACATCGGCCAAACCCCGGAGCCGGAGGCCCTGGCCGCCCACCTGGCCGGCCCGGCCGGGCCTTTGCGCGCCGCGCCGGCCGCCGCCCGGCGGGCGCTGGTGCTGGGCCAGGCCGACCTGACGGCCCCGGCCTTGCGCCAGCGCTTCCTGGCCGCGGCCGCGGCCACGGGCGCTTTCGAGCGGGTGCTGTGGGGGTCGCCCCTCGCCGGCCGGCTGGAGCCCTGGCGGGGTTGAGACGCTCAGACCCGCGGCTTGGGGGTGCGTTCGCGCCGAGGCAGGGTTTCGGGCATGAACCAGGCGATGGCCAGGGCCACCAGCGCGCAGACCAGGCTGAGCCCGAAAACCGCGTGAAAGCCCTGGACGGTGTAGCGGCCGGGCTCCACGGCGTGGCCGGAGAGCACCCAGCCGAAGACCACCTGCATCACCCCGGCCCCCACGAAGGGGAACAGGTTGACCATGCCCACCGAGGTGCCGGCGATGGAGCGGTCGAACAACTCCTTGGAATAGGTGGCCACCACCGGCCCCGGCGCGGCCGAGAACCAGAAAAGGCCGAAGAAGAGCGCGTATAGCGCCCAGGGCGGCAGGCTCTCGGTGAAGAAATAGAACCCAGCGCAGACCAGGCACACCACCACCGCGCAGCCCACCAGCACCGCCTTGCGCCCGAAGCGGTTGGCCCACCAGCCCAAAAGCGGCGCGCCCACGATCAGCGCCAGGCCGAAGGTGTTCTGGTACAGGCTGGCCTCGGCCTTGCTCATGCCATATACGTGCTGGAGATAGGGCACCGACCACATGCCGCCGATGGCGAAGGACAGCCCGGTGCAAAAGAAGGAGTAGAGAGACACCGGCCAGAAGCGGCCGGCCGAGACGACCTGGGCCACGCCCCGCCAGACGCCGCCCGTGACGGGCTTTTCCACATAGCGCGCCGTTAGTTCGGGATCATCGCCGGCCCGGGGCGGCCGGTCGCGCACCACCAGGTAGACCGCCCCGGCCATGATGAGGCTCAAGCCGCCGATCACCCCCAGGGTGAGCCGCCAGCCCAGCCAGTTGCTCATCAGCGCCAGCGGCGTGGCCGCGCTCAAGGCCCCCACCCCGCCCATGGCCATGAACAGCCCGCCCACCAGCACCATCTGCCGGGGCGGGAACCATTCGGCCAATAGCTTGAAATTGCATACGAACAGGGTGGAAACCCCGATGCCCACCAGCACCCGGCCAACCACCGCCAGGCCCAGACCGGGAGTGAAGGCCATCATGAGAGAGCCGGCGGTGGCGATGAGCAAAAAGGCGCTGACCGTCTTGCGCGGCCCCCAGGAATCGGCCAGCATGCCCACCGGAAGTTGCATCAGGCCGTAGGGATAGAAATAGGCCGAGCCCAAAAGGCCCAGGAGGGTGCCGCTGACCGCGAAGTCCTGCTGCATCTCCAGGGCCAGCACCGAGGGGCAGAGACGGTGGAAATAGACCAGGACGTAGCTGACGAAGATGACCAGACAGATCAGCCAGGCATAGGCCCGGCCGGGCTGGGGGGCGGTTTTGCTGGTCATCGGCTGGCCTCGTTGGGGTCGAAAAGCGGGGAGCCCGCCGGCGCGCCGGGGGCTCCCCATCTTATACCAGTTTGCGATCAACGCCATCCCTGGCTTTGATCGCTCACCGACCGGGCAACAGCGTGGTTTTGCCCGGTCGGGCGGTCGCTGCTCGCCCGGCGGGCCATTCCGGGTTCCCCAAGCAAGCATGGCTTGCTTGGGGTGAATCCATGGCCCGCATGCCACCAAGTTGCGGTCAAACTTTACATCTGCACGCAAATTGGCGGCATAACCCAAGCCGGGGGCTAGACCCAGCGGGAAGTGACGGTCTTTTCGTCCAGGAATAGGCGCATGGAGGCCAGGCGGCTCTTGGCCGCGCCCAGGAAGCTCAGCTTCTTGGAGCCCAGCGGGAAGAAGGCGTAGGGCTGGGGGATGGCCACGTTCACGCCCACGTTGCCCACCTCGACCTCCTTGGTGAACTTGCGGGCGGCCTTGCCGCTGGCGGTCATGATGGAGGCCGAGTGGCCGTTTTCGGTGTCGTTGTTGATGTAGGCGATGGCCTCTTCCAGGCTGCCCAGGCGCATCAGCGCCGCCACCGGACCAAAGGACTCCTCGCGGCTGGTGGACATTCCGGCGTCGACGCCCTCCACGATGGTCGGGGCCAGGAAGTAGCCCTTCTCGTAGCCGGGCACCTTGGGCTGGCGGCCGTCCAGAACCATCTTGGCGCCCTCCTTCAGGGCCCGGTCCACCCAGTCCACCACCTTGGCCTTGCCCGAAGGCGCGCACATCGGCCCCAGCTCCACGCTCTCGTCCAGGCCATAGCCCAGCTTCATGGCCTTGGCCGCCACCACCAGCTTGGCCTTGAATTCCTCGTAGATGTCGCCGATGACGATGACCGTGTCGGAGCCCAGGCAACGCTGGCCGCCCATGCCGAAACAGCCGCGCAAGAGGAAGTCCACGGTCTGGTCCAGGTCGGCGTCGGGCATGACCACCACCGCGTTCTTGCCGTTGCCGTTGAGGCTGCTTTTCTTGCCCAGCTTGCCGCAGAGCTCGAAGAGCTCCAGGGCCACGGCGGTGGAGCCGATGAGCCCCACGCCCCTGACCTCAGGCTGGCTCAGGATGTACTTGTTGATCTCGCGCCCGCCGTGGACCAGGTTCACCGCGCCCTTGGGCAGGCCCAGGCCCTCGGTCATGCGGCAGATGTAGTCGGCCGCCACCGGGTCCTGACGGCTGGGGCTGACCACCACCGAGCAGCCGGCGGCCAGGGCGTAGGGCACAAACGACGACCAGGCGTGCATGGGGATGTTGCCGGGGGTGATGATGAGGAACACGCCCTCCGGCTCGTAGATCATGTACTCGTCGATGCCGCGGGCCAGCCAGTCCACATGCTCGTTGAGCTTGGGCATCTGGTAGACCGCCGAGCAGGCGCTCTCCACGTTCTCGATCACCCGGCGCACCGAGCCCTGGCTCTCGCCGATGGTGCGGCCGTGGTCCTGGGTCAGCACCCGGCACAGGGTGTCGTAGTTCTCCTCGAACTTGTGACGCATGTCGAACAAGAGCCGGCCGCGCTCGCGCAAGGCCACCTCGCGCCAGGCCAGGAACCCGCGCTGGGCGGCCTCGACCGCGGCCCGGGCCTCGGCCTGGGTGGCCTGGGGATAGGTGGCGATCTCTTGGCCGGTGGCCGGGTTGGTGGTGGGGCGCACGTCGGAGGACTGGGAGTCCACCCACTCGCCGTCGATGTACAGCTTCAACTTGCCGTAATGCTTCTTGACCTCTGGCAGCATGGCCATGATTCGATCTCCAGGAAAAATTGACTGCGCGGGGGCGGCGGCCGAAGGGAAGGCCTCCGGCCGTCGCCCGGAAACTTGCCAGGCCTTGCCGCCTGGGGTCTGGTCCGGGGCGGCCGGAACCGGATGCGCTCCGGTTCCGGCATATGATGAAAACCGGCGCGCTCTAGCGCAGCCCGTCCTTGTACTCGGCCTGCTCCTTGGTCAGCCCGCCGATGCGGGGCAGCGGCCGGCCGCTGTCGGTGACCACCAGGGCCACCAGGATCTCGTCGTCCATGGGCGCGTCCGGCACCGCCACGGTCATGCCGTCGAAATGGCTGCGGACAAAGGCCGCGTCCTTGTGGTTCAGGGGAACGTCGATCCAGCATCCGGCCGGCCCGCGCTTTTTCACCGAAGGAATCAGCGCCAGTCCCCGGCCCAGGGCGTCGCGGAAGGGCTTGCCCAGCTTAGGGTGCAGGATGGCCCCGGCGTGCTCCAGCTCGCCCTTCAGGCCCACGATGGCCGCCTTGCCGTAGCTCTCGCACTGTTCCGGAGCGATGCCCAGCGCCTCGCGGGCCTGGTTGCCAAGCAGGCGGCCCAGCTCCTCGCCCATGTCCATCAGCGGGGTGAGTTCGGCCACGTATTGGCCGGCGAAGGGATTCTTGATGACCGCGATGGCCGCGGCCTTGCGGGTGGCGGGGGCCACGTCCCGGCCGGCTTCCTGCCGGGTCTCCTCCACGATCACCATCAGCTTGCGGATTTCCATGGCGCGTATTCTCCCTAGGCCGCCAGCACGGCGGCGCGGTTCACCGGCGGGGTGTTGCGGCTTTTCGTCACCACCACCTTGCCGTCGATCATCACGATGGATACGCCGGGGGTGTCGCCCTCGGCCAGGCATTCGAGCAGGTCGCGGCCGGGGCAGCCGATGGGCGCGTCCATGAAGGCCAGGTCGGCCTCCCTGCCCGGCGCGATGACGCCCCGGTTAAGGCCGTAGAGCTTGGCGGTGTTGCCGGTGGCCATGCACACCGCCAGCTCCGGAGCGATGCCGCCCATGGAGGCCAGGTGGGCGATGTTGCGCAGGATGCCCAGGGTGACCACCCCGGTGCCGCTGGGGGCGTCGTTGCCCAGGATCAGGCGGCCGTACTCGCCGCGTTGGGCGATAATCTGGGCCACCTGGGCGGCGCGGTTCAGGTTGCCGCACTGCACGATCTCAAGCGTCAGCGAGCTTTCCGCTATCACCCGCTCGGCGCCTGCGAGGCTCAGCGCGGTGGGGCCGCCGTTGATGTGGCTGACCACGTCGGGCTGCACGGCGAGAAGCTGCTCCACGCCCACCACCGAGGAGCCGGGGATGGAGGTGCCGCCGGTGTGCATCATGACCTTCATGCCCCGCGCCTGGGCCCAGCGGGCCATGGCCGCCGCCTCCTGGGGGTCCTTGACCGAGCCCAGGCCGATCTCGCCCACGACCTTGACCCCGGCCTGGGCGCACTCGGCGATGTCGGCCTCGGTCAGGCCCTTTTCCAGGATCAGCGCCCCGCCCAGCACCTTCATGCCGCCGGGGCGGAACTCGGCCCAGCTCTTGGCCGCCAGGATGGCCAGGCACTTGGCGCCCAGGGGGTCCTTGGGCCGGCCGGAGAGATGCACCTCGCCGGCGCTGATGCTGGTGGTGACGCCGCCGTGCAGCGAGCTTTCCAGGAAGTTCTGCATCTGCTGGCGCGGAGTGAAATCGCCCAGCACCACGTGGCAGTGGCTGTCGATCAACCCCGGCGTCACCGCTGAGCCGTTGGCGTCGATGACCTTGGCCCCGGCCGGCGCGGCCAGGCCCTTGCCCACGGCCTGGATCAGGCCCTCCTCGACCAGGATGCTGTCGGCGTCGATCAGCGGAGCCGCCACGTCGCCGGAAAGCATCAGACCTACGTTCTTGATCAGGACCGAACTCATGTCCCGTCAGCCTCCCAGGAAAGAGTTGGCTTACCAAGTGGGCGGGGTCACCACCCAGATCACGCGACAGGGCTTGTCGCCGTTGTTCACCCAGGCATGGGGCTGCAAGGAGGAATGATAAAAGGAATGGCCGGCCGGCACGGTCAACGATTCGCCCCCCACCTGGAGGGTCAGCTCGCCTTCCAACACCAGGCCGAACTCCTCGCCCTGATGGCTGTAGGCCTCATGGCAACCGCCGCCGGGGGCGATCTCGGTCATGAAGGGCTGCATGGTCTTGGAGTTGGTGCCGCGCACCATCTGGCGGATGTGCGCGCTCCAGCCGGGCATGCTCACCACCGGCCAGTCCTGGGGAGCCAGCACGACGTCGCCGTCCAGGCTCTCGTCCAGAAAAAAATCGACGATGCGCACCCCCAGCACCTGGGCGATGCGCTTGAGGCTGGCGATGGAGGGCGAGACCTTGTCGTGCTCGATCTGCGAGATATAGGCCGCGGTGCAGCCCGCGCCCTCGGCCACCTGCTGCAGGGTCAGGCCGCCCGCCGTGCGCAAATCTCTGATTTTAGCTCCGATCGATACCATGGTCACCGGTGGTGGCGAAAACGCTTGACGCAGATCGAATTTTAACTATAAATTACGTTCATAAAGTATAAGTTAAACGTAAAATGGTCAAGCGGAAAACGAAGATGATGGCCCTGGGTTTGGCAGGCAAGCTCGACAACCCCGCCGGCGAGGCGAAAAACGCCGCCGCCGCCCAGGCCGGGGCCATCTGGAACAGCCGCCGCGAACGCGCCGCAGCCGTCCATCTGGGACGGCTTGTTTTTTGCATAATCTACGGCCCGCCGTCGGGGCCGCCGGATCGCCCGGATCAGCTCTCGCGGGCAGCCGCGCCCGTGAAGCCGACGCCGCCGGCCCGGCCGGCGCTGTACACCGAGCCACCGGCCGCGGAGCGGCATGGTCTATAATAGCAAGGGAGAATACCTCTCGTCTGGCGACATCGCGGTAGGCGGGGCCGGTGGCTGAGCCACCGCCCGGTAAGCGAGCGCAGGACCGGGCGCGCGACGGATATCGCATCCGGCAAGCCCGAAGGTCATTTCATTACAATTCTGGGAGGGAATGATGCAGCGCAAGAAAAGTCTCCTGGCCATCCTCACCGCCATGGCCCTGCTGGCCGGCGTATTGACGGCCGGGGCCGCCTGGGCCGCCGACGCCAAGGACTCCCTGCACATCAAATTCAGCACCTGGCATCCCCCGGCCAGCCGCGAGGTGAAGACGGTCTGGATTCCCATGCTGGAGGAGCTCAAGAAGCGCAGCAACGGCCGCATCACCTACACCCTCTACGCCGGCGCGGCCCTGGGCTCTGGCCCGGAGCACTTCGACATCGTGAAGAAGGGCCTGTCGGACATGGGCTACTTCACCGCCACCTGGACCCCCGGCCGCTTCCCCCTGGCCGACGCCCTGAGCCTGGCCACCTGGGTGGACGGCAAGGACGTGGCCACCAAGATCGGCAACGAACTCTACGCCAAGGACCAGGGCGTGCAGAAGGAGTTCGAGGGCGTCAAGGTCCTGGAGCTCAACGGCTGCATCCAGGCCTTCATCTGGACCAAGAAGCCGGTCAAGACCATGGAGGACCTGAAGGGCCTCAAGATCCGCAGCCCCGGCGGCCACCAGACCAACTACATCAAGGCCCTGGGCGCCGAGCCGGTCTTCATGCCCCTGGGCGAGGTGTACATGGCCATGGAGACCGGCACCATCGACGGCATCGTCACCTGCTCCCCCCTGGTGCTGGCCTTCAAGCTCTATGAGGTGGCCAAGCACGGCGTGGTGGCCACCTTCGGCTGCGTCACCGAGGGCGTGGTCATGAACCAGAAATCGTGGGAAAAGGCCCCCGCCGACCTGCAGAAGATCATCGAGGAGGTGGCCGGCAACCCCTTCGCCACCACCGGTGGGCTGAGCCAGAAGACCTACGCCGAGATGATCGGCGAGATCAAGGGCAAGGGCGTGGAGCTCTACGAGCTGCCCAAGGCCGAGCAGGACCGCTGGTTCGCCAAGTTCCAGGAGGAGACCAAGAAGTGGGTGTCCGGCCTGAAGGAAAAGGGCCTGGCCGCCCAGGAAACCGTGGACATGTACAACAAGATCAGCCAGCAGTACGGCGTGGCCTGCGCGGCCTACCCGTCCGAGTGGCACACCAAGTAGCAGGCGCAACAGCGGGGAGCGCGCCGGACGGCCCGGACCGAAAGGAGGCAAGCCGATGCTAAACCAGGCCAAGTGGGTGATCCAGAGATTCACCTACTACCTGTCCTTCGCGGGCATGTTCGTGCTGCTGCCCCTGATGCTCCTGTCCAGCGTCGAGGTGGTCAGCCGGGCCGTCTGGGGCCGTCCCATCCCCGGCACCGTCGAGCTTTCCAGCTACATGCTGGTCGTCTTCATCCTCACTGGAGTGGCCTACACCCACCAGGTGCGCGGCCACGTCCGGGTGAACCTGTTGCTGACAAAGCTTCCCCCCACCCTAGCCCTTGCCATCGAGGTCATCACGATACTTCTCAGCTTGTTCATCGTGGGCGTGCTGACCTGGCAGGGCTGGGTGGTGGGACTTGAACAAAAGACCGTGTCGGACATGCTGCGCATCCCCCAACTGCCGTTCCGCCTGTTGATCAGCCTGGCCGGCGCGGGCATGTTCCTGGAACTGCTGATAGATCTGTATGAAACCCTGGGGAGGCTGACCGGCGCGAGGCGCGCCTAGCGGCGAGCATGGGCGGCGGCCGGGCCCTGGCCGGCCCGGCCGCGCCTTCTTTGCTCATTGGGATTTTTTGGCCAATCCGTCCCGGCGGGCGGGCTTTCGGCCTCTTTGCACCAGGTGCAGACGGTTGAGGAGCTTGTGGTGGATCCGGTAGCCGTTGGAATCATTGGGGTGGTGGTTGTCTTCCTCCTGTTGTTCCTGGGCATGCCCATCGCCCTGGCCTGCATGCTGGTGGGTTTTGCGGGCATCGCTCACCTGGCCAGCGTGGAGGCGGCCTTGCCGGTGGTGGCCAGCACCATGTGGGAGGTGACCTCGTTCTACCCCTACACGGTCATTCCCCTGTTCATAATCATGGGCGCCTTCGCCACCAACTCCGGCCTGACCAGCGAGCTGTTCAACACCTTCGAGAAATGGCTGCGCAAGCTGCCCGGCGGCTTGGGCATCGCCACCATCGCCGCCTGCGCGGGTTTCGCGGCGGTCAGCGGCTCCTCGGTGGCCACGGCCGCGGCCATGGGCACCATCGCCATCCCGGAGATGAAGCGTTTCAACTACGATCCCCGCCTGTCCACCGGCTGCGTGGCCGCCGGCGGCACCCTGGGCTTCCTCATCCCGCCCAGCATCGGCTTCATCGTCTACGGCATGCTCACCGAGCAGAGCATCGGCAAGCTCCTGGTGGCCGGCGTGCTGCCGGGCATCATCCTGGCGGTGTGCTACGCCATCATGGTCCTGGTGATGGTCAAGCTCAACCCCGCCCTGGCCCCCATGCGGCCGGAGCCGATCTCCTGGGGACAACGCTTCGCCTCGCTCAAGGGCGTCTGGGAGGCCCTGGCCCTGTTCCTGCTGGTCATCGGCGGCATCTACCTGGGCTTTTTCACTCCCACCGAGGCCGCGGCGGTGGGGGCCACGGTCATGGGGTTGGTGGCGCTCATGAAAGGCCGCCTGAGCCTGACCAACCTCATCGACGGCCTCAAGGATTCGGTTCGCATCTCGGTCATGGTGTTGTTCCTGGTGGCCGGCGCCAACGTGTTCAGCTATTTCCTGGCCCTGTCCACCATCCCCATGCAAGTGGCCGGCTGGGCGGCCGAACTCACCGTCAGCCGCTACCTGATCTTCGCGGTCATCTTGGTCATCTACCTTTTCCTGGGTTGCCTGCTGGACGCCATCTCCATGATGGTGCTGACCCTGCCGGTCATCTTCCCGATCATCACCGCGCTTAATTTCAACCCCATCTGGTTCGGCGTGGTGGCGGTCTTGATGATGGAGGCGGGGCTTATAACTCCGCCCATGGGGCTCAACGTCTTCACGGTGGCCGGCACGGTGCCGGAGGTGCCCCTGGAGACCATCTACCGAGGCACCATGCCCTTCCTGCTGGCCATCATCGCGGTGGCGGTGCTGCTCACCTTCTTCCCCAAGATCGCGCTATTCATGCCCATGATGATGAGCCGCTGAAGCGTTGGCGCAACCAAGGGTGTGCTGGGATGACGCTTAGTTTCACGCTGAACGGGCGGGCCGTCTCGCTGGCGGATACGCCGGCCGGGGAAAGCCTGCTGGACCTGTTGCGCATGCGCCTGGGGCTCATGGGCGCCAAGGAGGGCTGCGGGGTGGGCGAGTGCGGGGCCTGCACCGTCCTCCTGGACGGCCGCGCGGTCAACGCCTGCCTGACCCCGGCCTGGAAGGCCGCCGGCCGGACCGTGACCACCATCGAGGGCCTGGCCCAGGAAGGCCGCCCGCATCCGCTCCAGGAGGCCTTCGTCGGCGCCGGGGCGGTGCAGTGCGGCTTTTGCACGCCGGGCATGATCCTCTCGGCCGCCAGCCTTTTGGAGCAAAACCCCGACCCCAGCGACGATGCGATCAAGACCGCCCTGGCCGGCAACCTCTGCCGCTGCACCGGCTATCACGACATCGTCCTGGCCGTGCGCCGGGGGGCGCGGATGCTGCGGGGCGAGGAGGCGGACGAGTAATGAGCCGCTATCTCGCCCCCGTCGACTTGGACGAGGCGCTGGCCGCCCTGGCCGACGGGGCCAAGATCGTGGCCGGCGGCACCGATCTGATGATCGCCCTGCGCCAGGCCCGCCTGGCCGGCCGGCCCCAGCCGGAGCTCATCCTGGACGTCACCCGCCTGCCGGAGCTCAATCGCTTGGCTCTCGACGCCCAGCGCCCCTTCCTGGGCGCGGCGGTAAGCTTCCACCGCCTGGAGACCGACCCGGTCGTCGCCGCCCGCTATCCCCTGCTGGCCCAGGCCGCGTCCACGGTGGGCTCGGCGCAGGTGCGCCAGACCGGCACCATCGGCGGCAACGCGGCCAACGCCTCGCCGGCCGCCGACGGGGTGAGCGCCATCACCGCCCTGGGCGCGGTGGCGTGGGTGGCCAGCGCGCGGGGCCGGCGCGAGGCGCCGATCCAGGACCTCATCACCGCCCCCAACCGCACCAGCCTGGCGGCAGACGAAATGATCCTGGGCTTTCATCTGGACCGCCTGCCGGAGGGCTGCGGCCAGGCCTTCAGCAAGGTCGGCCGCCGCCAGGCGGTGGCCATCGCCCGCTTGAACCTGGCCGCGGCGCTGGACCGCGACCTGAGCGAGGCTCGCGTCAGCCTGGGGGCCTGCTTCCCCTCCCCGCGCCGGCTCACGGAGGTCGAGGAGCTGGTCAAGTCCGGGCGGCCCGGGCCGGAGCTGTGGCGCGAGGCCGGCCGCCTGGCCGCCGCCACCTTCACCTCGGTCTGCGGCTGGCGCGCGTCGGCGGTCTACAAGGTCGAGGCCATCACGCGGGTCACGGCCCGCAGCCTGGCCACGGCCTGGGCCTTGGCAGGAGGCGCGGCATGATCCTGGGAACCAGCCCCATCCGCACGGGCGCGCGCGAACGCGCCCTGGGCCAGACCCGCTTCGGCGTGGACCTGGGCCAGCCTGGCGACCTTTTCCTGGCCTGCGTGCGGGCGCGTCAGGCCCCGGCCCGCATCCTGGCCATCGACCCGGCCCCGGCCCTGGCGTTGGCCGGCGTGGCGCGGGTCTTCACCGCCGCCGACGTGCCCGGCATCAACCGCCTGGGCATCATCCCGGTGACCAAGGACCAGGAGTTTTTGGCCGACGGCCTGGTGCGCTGCGCCGGCCAGGCCGTGGCCCTGGTGGCGGCCGAGACCGCCGAGGCGGCCCGGGCCGGGGCGCGGGCGGTGGCGGTCAGCCTGGCCGAGGAGCCCGGCGTCTTCGACGCCGCCCAGGCCCTCGTGGAAGGCGCGCCCCTGGTGCACCCCGGCCGCGAAAAGGGCAACCTGCTGGACTACCGGGTGGTGAGGCGCGGCGACGTGGAGGCCGCCCTGGCCGCCTCGGCGGTGGTGGTCACGGCCGATTATTCCACCAGCATGATCGAGCACGCCGCCCTGGAGACCGAGGGCGGCCGGGCCTGGATCGATGACGGCCGACTGGTGGTCAGCGCCTGCACCCAGAACCCGCACTACGACCGCGACGACATCGCCCGCTTCCTGGGCCTCGCGCCGGACCAGGTGGTGGTGATCCAGGCCGAGACCGGCGGCGGTTTCGGCGGCAAGCTGGACGTCTCGGTGCAGCCCTACCTGGCCCTGGCCGCCTGGCTTATGAAACGGCCGGTGCGCATGGCCTTCACCCGCGAGGAGTCCTTCCTGGCCACGGCCAAGCGCCATCCCTTCGCGATGCGCTACACCAGCGGGGCCGACGCAGAGGGCCGGCTCACCGCGGTCAAGGCCGAGCTTTTGGCCGACTCCGGGGCTTTCGCCTCCTACGGCCTGGCGGTGTGCATGCGGGCGGCGGTCCACGCCACCGGGCCCTACTTCGTGCCAAACGTGGACGTGACCAGCCGCATGGCCTACACCAACAACGCCTGGGCCGGGGCCATGCGCGGCTTCGGGGTGCCCCAGGTGGCCCTGGCCCACGAGGGCCAGATGGACGCCCTGGCCGACGCCCTGGGCATGGACCGTCTTAAATTCAGGCTGATCAACGCCCTGCGTCCGGGCCAGGCCACCGCCACCGGCCAGGTGCTGGAAAGCGGGGTCGGCATCGTCGCGTGCCTGGAGAAGATCGAGCCCATCCACCGGGCCTGGTCGCAGAAGGCCCAAGGCGACGACCGCTGGGCCGAGGGCGTGGGCCTGGGAGCCATGTACTACGGCATCGGCAACACCGGGGTGAGCAACCCCAGCACGGCCCAGATCGAATGGACCGCCGACGGCCGCCTGGTGCTCTACACCGGCGTAGCCGACATCGGCCAGGGCAGCGACACCGTTTTAAGCCAGATCGCCGCCGCCCGCCTGGGCGTCGAGCTCGCGCGCATCGACCTGGTGCGCGGCGACACCGGCCGCACCACCAACGCCGGGGCCACCAGCGCCAGCCGCCAGACCTACATCAGCGGTAACGCGGTCATGGCCGCGGCCGAAAACCTGGAGGCCCTGATCCTGGGCCAGGCCCGCAAGATGCTGGGCCACCGCCACCAGGAGCTGACGCTGGACGGCGGGATCATCTGCGCCAAGGGCGGCCGCGAGCCGGCGCTGAGCGCGGAGGAGGTGGTGCGCGCGCTGGCCCGCCAGGGGGCGCGCGCCCTGGGCCAGGGCGCCTTCGACCCCCACACCGTGCCCCTGGACCCGGCCACCGGCCAGGGCAAGCCCTACGCGGCCTACGCCTTCGCGGCCCAGTGCGCCTGGGTGGCGGTGGACCGCGATTCGGGCATGGTGCGGGTGCGCGAGGTGGCCGCCGCCCACGACGTGGGCCGGGCCGTCAATCCCAAGGCGGTCATGGGCCAGATCTGCGGCGGAATCATGATGGGCGTGGGCCTGGCGCTGATGGAGGAGTTCAAGCCCGGCTCCACGCAGAACTTCGAGGACTATCACATCCCCACCGCGGCCGACGCCCCGCGCATCACCCCGCTCATCGTGGAAGAGCCGGAGGCCACCGGGCCATATGGGGCCAAGGGCGTGGGCGAGCCGGCGCTGATCCCCACCGCGCCGGCGGTGGCCGCGGCGGTGGGGCGCGCCCTGGGCCGGCCCATGCGTGACCTGCCCATCTCCCTGGAACGCGTGATGCAAGCCCTGGCCGGGGCCGGGGGCGAGGACCAGCCATGTTGATCGACCGCGACAAATGCAACGGCTGTGGGCTCTGCGCCAAGGACTGCCCGGTGGCGGCCATCGCCGTCACGGAGAAAAAGGCCGCCATCGACCCCGCCTGCGTGGAGTGCCGCACCTGCCTAAAGGTCTGCCCGCGCGCCGCGGTTATCGACGAGGTCAAGCCGGTGGAGGGGGCCATCGTCTGCGAAACCTGCCCGGTGCGCTGCCAGATTCCGCCGGGGCTCATGGGGGCCTGTCGCCGCTTCGTCAACCAGGACGGCCACCTCTGGCGCAACCGCCCGCTCTTGGACTACGAGGCGGTGCGCCCCAGGTTGGCCGCCCGGCCCGAACCGGCCATCCAGACCCCGCTCATCACCGCCATCGGGGCCGGCGGCACCTATCCCGACTACGTGCCCGCGCCCTACATCGTTCAGGACGTCCGCGCGGGCGTGGACGTGGTGACAGTGGTCACCGAGGTGCCGCTCTCATATTCCGGCCTGAAGCTCAAGATCGACACCGACCAGCCCATCGGCCACGAGGGCGCGGCGGTGAGCTACGAGGGCCGGGTGGTGGGCATGGTGGAGACCGAGGAGTACGGCTCCAAGATCCTGGCCATCGGCGGGGTCAATCGCCTGACCGGCAAGCACGGCTTCGCCGCCGCCCGCGCGGTGGCGGCCCTGGCCAACCGCGAGGCCCTGGAGCTGAGGGTCAAGGACGGGGCCAAGCTCCGGGTGCAGGTTGGCCAGCCGCCGGTGATCGACGGCAAGACCATCGCCAAGATGCGGGTGGGCTGCGGCTCGGCCACGGCCGGACTCTTCGCCACGTTCCTGAAGAACGCCGCCGACGAGGCCATCGTGCTGGACCACCACGTCACCAGCCTGTTCACCCACCACGCCGCCGGCCGCTGCCTGGGGCTCAAGCCCCTGGGCCTGGAGCTGTGCTTCCAGCGCTCCACGCCGGGGAGATACTTCGGCACCCACGGCGCGGGCTGGGGCGGCACCGACATCAGCGACCCCATCCAGGTGGTGGCCAGGGTGGACATAAGCCAGACCCCGGCGGGCAGCCGGCTCTTGATAACCGAGACCACCGGCCAGAACGCGGCCCTGTTCGAGCTGGACGATAAGGGCGTGTTCCAGCCCATCGAGCTGACCCCGGCCGCCAAGGAGGCGGTGGCGGCCATCGCCGAGAGCTGCGAGGAATCGCGGGTCAGCGCGGTCTACGTGGCCGGGGTGGGCGGCTCGGCCCGGGGCGGGGTGGCGCGCTATCCCCTGCGGCTGACCAAGGCCGTGCACGCCGGCCAGGCCAACCTGACCTGCGGCGGCGCGCCGGTCTTCGTGCTGCCCGGCGGCGGCATCACCTTCTACGTGGACGTGGAGCAGGTGCTGGCCGGGTCCTTCACCTGGGTGCCCACTCCGGCCACGGTGGCGCCCATCGAATACACCATGACCCGCGCCGACTACGAGGCCATGGGCGGCCACACTCAGGCGGTCAAGCCCTTCAAGGCCCTGGAGCCGGTGCTCAAGATGCCGCGCACCCTGGTCAAGTAGGGCGCGGGGAAGCGTAGCCATGCCGGCCGGCGCGGATCTGGAGCGGGCGGGGCCGGTGCGGGTCTTGCGCGCGGACCTGGTCCTGGTGGACTGGGGGCCCATGACGCTCACCATCGCCGCCTGGCGCGCCGGCCGGCCCCGGCCGGTGATGGCGGCCAACGCCGCCCGCACGGCCCTGCAAGTCCTGGCCGAGCTGGCCGATTTCCAGAACTACCTGAAACGCACGGCCGACCGGCTCCCCGCCGGCCGGCCTTTGCCGCCGGTGGTGGCCCGCGCCCGTCGGGCGGCCATGTTGGCCCCGGCCGAGCTGACCCCCCTGGCGGCGGTGGCCGGGGCGGTGGCGGACGAGATTGCCGAGGCCGCCCTGGCCCTGGGGGCGGACAAGGTCATCGTCAACAACGGCGGCGACATCGCGTTGCGGCTCGCCGGCCGCAGCCAGGCCACGGTGGGCATCAGGCCGCCCGCGCCGCCGGGCGAGCCGCCGGCCCCGCTCATGGCCCGGCTGCGGGTGCGGGCCGGCCAAGGCGTGGGCGGCGTGGCCAGCAGCGGCTGGTCCGGCCGCAGCTTCAGCCCCGGCCTGGCCGAGCTGGTCACGGTCTGGGCCGCCGAAGCGGCCATCGCCGACGCGGCCGCCACCCACATCGCCGGCCGGGCGGACGTGGACAGCCCCGCGGTCATCCGCGCCCCGGCCGCCGATCTGGACCCGGCCAGCGACCTGGGCCGGCGCCTGGTCGTCACGCGCGTGGGCCGGCTTGATCCGGACGAACGCGCCGCCGCCCTGGCCGCCGGCCAGGCCGCCGCCCTGGCTCTGCACCGCGCTGGCCATATCCAAGGCTGCCTCATCGCCGTGCAGGGCGAACTGGCCATCCTGGACTCGTCCCGCCGCCTGTCGCCCGCCCCCGTCCGCTAGTCCGCCCGCCTCACCGGCTTGCGCCCCCGGCGCCGAAAATCCGCTTGACTTGGTTGGCCGGATCATAGGATAGTTCTACTATCTCGGAGCGACCGGGGGGCTTCGGCGTCGCAGTCCGCGGTCGCGGTCCGGGCATGGAGTGAAGGTGGAGCTCCAAACGATCCACAAACAATAAGGGAGGAAAAAGGGAATGCCCATGAAACGCTTGGCCCTGGCGGCCGCCCTCGTCCTGGCGGCCATCTTTGTCGCCGCCCCGGTCATGGCGGCCGACGTGATCAAATGGAAGGCCCAGACCCTGTGGAACGCGCAGGAAACCCCGCAGAAGACCTTCGAGACCTTCTGCAAGCGCATCAAGGAGGCCACCGGCGGCCGCCTGGAGATCGAGCCCTATCCGGCCGGGGCCATCGTGCCCACCAACGAGACCCTGGACGCCTGCAAGAACAACGTGCTCCAGGTCATCCACGTCTGGCCAGGCTACGCTAGCGGCAAAAACCCGGCCTTCGCCGCCCTGTGCGACCTGATCTTCGCCTATGAGCATCCCTGGGAGCTGGACACCTTCATGTACCACCGCGGCGGCCTGGAGCTGTTGCGCGAGCTGTACAAGCCCTTCGGCGTCTACACGGTCGGCGTGATGGTCTGGGGCGTGGAGAGCTGGCCGAGCAAGAAGCCCATCACCAAGGTCGAGGACTTCAAGGGCCTCAAGATCCGCGAGCCCCAGGGCATGGAGGCCGAGTTCATGGCCAAGGCCGGGGCCTCGGTGGTGGTGCTGCCGGGCACCGAGATATTCTCGGCCCTGGACAAGGGCGTGATTGAGGCCACCAACTGGGCCACCGCCTCCATCAACAACAAGACCGGCTTCCACCAGATCGCCCCCTACTTCACCTATCCCGGCTTCCATTCCATGCCGGTGGGTGACTTCACCGTCAACCAGAAGGAATGGGACAAGCTGCCCGCCGACATCAAGCAGATCGTCAGTTCGCTCTGCCGCGAGTGGGCCTGGGACACCATCGAGCAGGTGGCCCTGGAAGACCTGAAGCTGGTGGGCGAGGCCAAGGCCAAGGGTCTAACCCCGATCGCCTGGAGCACCGAGGAAAAGGCCAAGGCCCGCAAGATCGCCCAGGAGATTTGGCAGGGCTGGAAGTCCAAGAACGAGCAGACCAAGAAGGTCATCGAAGCCCAGGAGGCGTTCCTGCGCGAGCTGGGCCGCATCCAGTAAGCCCAATCCGGCGCGGAGTCGCGGGAGGGGGCGCGCCCCCTCCCGCCTCCCCGCCCTCCGCCGGGGGTCAGCGTGAAAAAGCTTTTCGCCGTCATCGACGCCATCAGCACCTGGACCGGCAAGATCGTCAGCGCCCTGTCCCTGGTGGTGGCCGTCATCATCTGCTACGAGATCGTGGTGCGCGATTTCTTTCACGCCCCCACGGTCTGGGTGGCCGAGGCCACGGTATTTCTCTGCGGCCTGGTCTACCTGCTGGGCGGAGCCTGGACCCTGCTGGACGACAAGCACGTTCGGGTGGACATGCTCTACGGGGCGCTCTCTCCCCGCGGCCGGGCCATCCTGGACTGCTGCACCTACCTGGCCTTCACCCTCTACCTGACGGTGATGATCTGGGCCACCCACGCCTACGCCGCCGAATCGGTGGTCCTGCGCGAAACCACCATGAGCCCCTGGAACCCGCCCATCTGGCCCATGAAGCTGGCCTTGCTGGCGGCGCTGGTCATGGTCTTCGTGCAAGGCACGCTTAAATTCATCCGCGACGCCTACTTCGCGGTCACGGGCAGGTCGCTATGAGCATCGAATGGATCAGCATCCTGGTGGTGGTGGCCATGCTGGGCCTGATGACCCTGGGGCTGCCACTGGCCTGGTCCATCGGCGCGGTGGCCGTGGCCCTCACCCTATACAAGTTCGACCCCAACGTCATGGTCATGCTGGTCAGCCGGGTCTTCGACATGAGCCTGAACTACACCCTCATGTCGGTGCCCTTGTTCGTGCTCATGGCCGGCATCCTGCAACGCTCCGGGGTGGCCGACCAGCTTTTCCGCGCGGTCTATGTGTGGGCCGGACGGGTGCGCGGCGGCCTGGCCATCGGCACCATCCTGGCCAACGCCATCATGGCCTCCATGGTGGGCATCATCGGGGCCGAGATCGTCACCTTCGGCCTGATCGCGCTGCCGGAGATGCTGCGCAAGAACTATGACAACCGCATCGCCCTGGGCAGCGTGGCCGCCGGAGGCGGACTGGCCACCCTCATCCCGCCCAGCGTGGTCTTCATCGTCTACGGCATGACCGCCGGCTGTTCGGTGGGCGAGCTCTTCCTGGCCGGAGTGTTGCCTGGCTTGCTGCTGGGCCTGATGTTCCTGGCCTACGTCTACATCCGCTGCCTGATCTCGCCCCACCTGGCTCCGCTGGACGAGGGCGGCGAAAGCGATTTGACCCTGATCCAGAAGCTGGCCACCCTGAAGGAGCTGATCCTGCCGGTGCTCATCACCGCCGGGGTGCTGGGCTCCATCTACGCGGGCATCGCCACCCCCAGCGAGGCGGCCGGGGTGGGCGTGCTCCTGTCCGTTGGCGCGGCCGCGGTCAACCGCCGGCTCAATTGGGGCATGCTCCGGGAGTCGCTATACGAGACGCTCAAGATAAGCTGCATGCTGACCTGGCTTTTCTTCGGCGCCCAGACCATCATCGGAGCTTACACCCTGGCCGGGGGCACCACCTTCGTCACCAACGCGCTCAAGTCCCTCGACCTGGGGGTGTGGGGCACCCTGATCCTGATGAACCTGATCTGGGTCTTCCTGGGCTGCTTCCTGGACTGGATCGGCATCCTGTTCCTGACCGTGCCCATCTTTCTGCCCATCGTCCTGGAAATGGGCCTGGACCCGGTGTGGTTCGGGGTGGTCTATTGCATGAACATGCACATCGCCTACCTCACCCCGCCCTTCGCGCCCTCGGCCTTCTACATGAAAAGCATCACCCCGCCGGAAATCAGCATGGGCCAGATATATTGGGCCAGCCTGCCCTATCTCTGGCTGACCATCCTGGCCACCATAATCGTTACGGCCTGGCCCGACCTCTCGCTCTGGCTGCCCAAGTTGTTGCTGCGGAACTAGCCATGGAGGGCGGTAATTGGTTATAAACGGTTGGGGGCGCCGGCCCTGCCTGTTCCTAGGCCGGCCCGAAACGCGACCACCGGCGGGCAAGCCAGGCAAGGGAGAGGCAGCGTGGAGATAGCGGCCATAAAAAAGCGTTCTGCGGCGGACGAGGTGTTCAGCATCCTGCACGGGCGCATCATGGCCGGCGAGCTCAAGCCCGGCGACCGCCTGCCCCCCCAGGACGAGCTGGCCCGCCAGCTCAAGGTGAGCCGCAACACCCTGCGCGAGGCCATCCACAAGCTGACCGTGATGGGATTGTTGGCCGCCAAGCCCGGCGTGGGCACGGTGATCCAGCTCAGCAACCCGGCCCGCTACCTGGGCGCCCTGGGCGATCACCTGCTCTTGGACTCGGCCACGGTGCGCGAGTTCGTGGAAGCGCGGCTTTTCGTGGAAAAGGCCACCATCCGCCTGGCGGTGCTGCGGGCCACCGCCCAGGACCTGCGCGAGCTGGAGGCCATCGTGGCCGCCCAGGAGAAGGCCTTCAGGGCCGGCCAAGTGGAAAGCTTCAGCCGCCTGGACGCCGAGTTCCACATGCGTCTGGCGCGCATGAGCAACAACCACGTGCTGGTCAAGTTCCTGGAAACCCTCTGGGACCTGCTCCAGCGCTTCATTTTGGAGGTGGCCCGGCTGCCTTCGGCCATCGAGAATGCGGTCGGCTTCCACCGCCGGATGATCAGATACATCGCAAAACACGACCTGGCCGCGGCCGAGGCGGCCCTGGTCAGCCACCTTTGGGACGTGGTGCGCAACATAGAGCAGAACCTCGGCACCGATCTGCACGTCACCCAATTGTTCGAACTGGAGCGCAAGGCCGGCGCCGCGAGCCCGCCGGCCACGCCCCGCAAGAGGAAAGCATGAAGACGTCTTCGCACAACCTGGTCATGTCGGCGCTCCTGGGCGGGCGCAAGGGCGAACGGCCGCCGGTGGCCAACCCCACCTCCATCGCCTGCCACGAGCTCATGGACGCCTGCGGAGCGTCCTTCCCGGCCGCCCACACCGACCCCCAGGCCATGGCCGACCTGGCCCTGGCCGGGCACGATATCGCGGGCTTCGACGCGGTGATGCCCGAATTCAGCGTCCACCAGGAATCGGCCGCCCTGGGCTGCACGGTGGACTGGGGCGACCGCGACCGCATGCCCGACGCCAAGGATTGTCCCCACGCCGATTTCTCGGATGTGGTGGTGCCCGACAACCTGTTGGAAAAACCCTCGATCCGGGTGGTGCTGGACGCCATCTCGATCCTACGCCGCCAAGTCGGCGGCCGGGTGGCGGTGATCGGCAAGGTCATGGGGCCCTGGACCATGGCCTATCACATGGCCGGCACCCAGAACTTCCTGCTGGCGGTGGGCATGGGCGAGGAGGACAAGGTCCGCCGCATGCTGGACCAACTGGCGCCGGTGACCATCGCCCACATCAACGCCCAGTTCGCCGCCGGCGCCGACGCGGTGGTGCTGGCCGACCACGCCACCGGCAACCTGGTGGGGCCTTATCACTACCAGAAGCTCCTGCTTCCCCTGCACCAACAGATAACCGCGGCGGCCGGCGGCCCCATCATCCTGCACGTGTGCGGCAACTGCGCCGACCGTCTGGAGCTATTCGCCCAAAGCGGCGTGGACTGCTATCACTTCGAGTGGCAGGTGGATTCGCGCAAGGCGGTGGAGGCGGTGGCCGGGCGCATCAGCCTGGTGGGCAACATCAACAACCCCCAGACCCTGTTGCAGGGCTCCCCGGAGGACGTCCACCGCCAGGCGCGCTATGCCATCGAGGCCGGCGTGGACCTCATCGCCCCGGAGTGCGCCATCCCGCTCAGCACCCCGCTGGCCAACCTCAAGGCCATCGTGGCCGCGGCCCGCGAGGGCTACTAACAATCACGCCGGCCTTGGCGGCCGGGTCAAAAGGCATGCAATCATGAGCGAGTTCTTACAGCAGATCAAGGAGGCGGTGGTCCTGCGCCGGCCCAAGGAGATCGAGGACCTGGTGCGCGCCGCCGTGGCCAACGGCGAAAACCTGGACGCGGTGATGAACGACGGCCTCATCGCGGCCATGGACGTGGTGGGCAAGCAGTTCGGCAGCGGCGAGATCTTCGTGCCGGAGATGCTGGTCTCGGCCATGATCATGAAAAAAGGCCTGGAGGTCGTCAAGCCGCTGTTGGCCGGCCAGGCGCCCAGCGACAAGGGCACCATAATCATGGCCACGGTCAAGGGCGACTTGCACGACATCGGCAAGAACATCGTCTGCATGATGCTGGAGGGCGCGGGCTTCAGGGTCATCGACCTGGGCGTGGACCAGACCGTGGAGACCCTGGTGCAGAAGGTCGTGGAGATCAAGCCCCAGGTGGTGGGGCTCTCGGCGCTGCTGACCACCACCATGCCTGAAATGAAGAAGGTGATCGAGGCCCTGACCGAGAAGGGCCTGCGCGGCCAGGTCAAGGTCATGGTGGGCGGCGCGCCGGTGGACGACAAGTTCGCCCGCCAGATCGGGGCCGACGGCTATGCCGCCGACGCGGCCCAGGCCGTGGAAATCGCCCGCGGCCTGGTGGCCGCCGCCTGAGTCGATCACCAACCCCGGCCCTGGAGAAGGAAGTGGAACCGTCCAGTCTGCGAATCTTCCGCCAGCTTTTCCCGCCCTCCAACCGCCCCGACCCCGCCGCCGCGCTGGAGGCCGAGCTGGCCCGCACCGGCCTCTTGGAGCCCGTGCGTCCCGGACAGCGGGTGCTCATCACCGCCGGCAGCCGGGGCATCGAATGCCTGGCCGAGGTGCTGGCCGCCCTGGTGGCGGCGATCAAGCAGCGCGGCGGCTCCCCGGTGATCTTCCCGGCCATGGGCAGCCACGGCGCCGGCACCGCCCAGGGCCAGGCCGAGGTTTTATGGCACATGGGGCTCACCGAGGCCGCCCTGGGCGCGCCCATCCACCGCGAGCTGGAGATGGTCTCGGTGGCAACGGTCCATGACGGCGTGCCGGTCTACGTGGATCGAGCCGTGGCCGAGGCCGACCACGTGCTGATCGTCAACCGGGTCAAGGAGCACACCGAATACATCGGCGCCACCGAATCCGGTCTGCTCAAGATGGCCGTGGTGGGCCTGGGCCGCCACCTGGGCGCGCTGACCATGCACCAACTGGCGGTGCGCGTGAGCTACCAGAGGGCCATCAGCGCCATCGCCCAGGCCATCTTCGCCAACACCAAGGTGCTGGGCGGGGTGGCCATCCTGGAGGACCACCACAACCGCCTGCGCCGCCTGGAGGCGGTGCCGGTGGCCGAGATCGCGGCCCGCGAACCGGAGCTTTTGGCCGAATCCCAGGCCCACAAGCCAACCCTGCCCTTCCGTGAGCTGGACGTGCTCATGGTCGACGAGATCGGCAAGGACATCTCCGGGGCCGGCTTCGACACCAAAGTCATCGGCCGGATCATGAACATCTACGAGCAGGAATGCGCGAGCCCGCGCATCCTGCGCGTCATCGCCCGCGACCTGAGCGCCAAGACCGACGGCAACGCCACCGGCGTGGGCCTGGCCGACTATATCACCCAGCGGGCCTTCGCCAAGATCAACCTGGCCATGACCGCCTTCAACTGCATCACCGCCGCGGCCCCGGAAAAGGCCCGCATCCCGGCCGTGCTGGCCACCGACCGCGAGGCCCTGCGGGCGGCTCTGGACACCATCGGGCTATGGACGCCAGACAGTCTGCGCCTGGCCTGGATCGTCAACACCAAGGAGCTGGAGTATCTGGCCTTGAGCCCGGCCCTGGCCGCCGAGGCGGCCGGGATGCCCGCCCTGGAGCCAATCGGCGAACCCTTCGCCCTCGCCTTCGACGCGGCCGGTGAGTGCCCCTGGCTGCGCGATCTGCTGCCGGCCGCCTAGCCATGTCCGCGCCCGACGCCCTGCGCCTGCGCCTGGCCCCTCCGGCCGAAGCCGAGGGGCCGACCCCGCTGATGGACCTGCTCACCGCCGCCGGCCACAGCCTGCGCTTTGACTGCGGCGGCCTGGGGGTGTGCGGCAAATGCCTGGTGCGGGTGGAGCCCGCCGATGCGGCCTTGCCGCCGGAGGCCGTCGAGATCGGACGCCTGGACCCAGACCAGCTCCGGACCGGACTGCGCCTGGCCTGCCAGGTGCGGGTGCTGGCCCCGCTGGCGGTGGAGATTCCGCGCCAGACCTTCTCCAGCCGCGAGGCCAGCGGCAAGACCGATCTCTCCGGCCGCTTCCCGGTGGCCCCTCTGCTCAGGCGTCACACCCTGCGCCTGGCCACGGCCGGCGACGGCGCGGCCAGCCTGGGCGAGGCCGCCGCCCTCTACCTGGGCCGGCCGCTGCCGCCGGCCCGCAACCTGGGCGCGGCCCGCCAACTGGCCGCCGCGGCCGAGGAGGGCCGCGAGGCCACCCTGGTCCTGCACGACGAGCTGGGCCTCACCGCCGCCCATCCTGGAAGCCGCCCCCGCAGCCTGGGCCTGGCCCTGGACATCGGCACCACCACCCTGGCCGCCTATCTATGCGACTTCGCCAGCGGCGAGCTCCTGGCCGCGGCCAATTCTGCCAACCCCCAGCGCCGCCTGGGCGAGGACGTCATCAGCCGCATCGCCTACGCCGCCAGCCATGCCGACGGCCTGGACTTGCTGGGCCGCCTGGTGCGCGAGGAGATCAACGCCCTGGCCTTGGCCTGCCTGGAGCAGGCCGGGGGAGCGCCGGAGGATATCGACGAGGTGGTGGCGGTGGGCAACCCCACCATGCAGCAGCTTTTCTGCGGGCTGGACCCGCGCGGCCTGGGCGCGGCCCCTTACTGGCCGTTGATCCGCAACGCCCAGAACTACGCGGCCGGCGAACTGGGGCTCGACCTGAACCCCGGCGTCAACGTGCACGTCTTCCCGGTGGTCTCCGGCTTCGTGGGCGGCGACACCCTGGCCGCGGTGCTGGCCGACGGCCTGCACGCCCGCCCGGAAACCACGCTCTTGGTGGACATCGGCACCAACGGCGAGGTGGTGCTGGCCCATGCCGGCCGACTCTGGGCCACCAGTTGCGCCACCGGCCCGGCCCTGGAGGGGGCCCACCTCAGCGCCGGCATGCGGGCGGTGACCGGGGCCATCAGCCGGCTGGCCGTGGACCCGGTCAGCCTGGAAGTGACCGGCCACGTCATCGGCGCAGAAAAGGGCGCGCTGCCCAGCGGCCTGTGCGGCTCCGGGATCATCGACGCGGTGGCCGGCCTGCGCCGGGCCGGGGTGGTGCGCGCCAACGGCCGGCTCAATGAGGACGCGCCAGGGGTGGCGGTGGACGCCGACGGCATCGGCCGGGCCTTCAGCCTGGTCCCGGCCGCGGCCACGGCCACCGGACGCGACATCGCCCTGACCCTGAACGACGTGCGTCAGATCCAACTGGCCAAGGCCGCCCTGGCCGCCGGCATCAAGCTGCTGCTGGCCGAGGCCGGTTCGCCTCCCATCGCGCGGCTGGTGCTCACCGGGGCCTTCGGCGCGCGTTTCGACTGGACCAGCGCCGTGGCCATCGGCATGCTCCCGGCCGGGGCCGGCCGGGTGGAGTCCATGGTCAACGCGGCCGGCCGGGGCGCGGTGGTCGCGCTCCTGGATCGCGGCCAGCGCCAGCAGGCCGCCCGCCTGGCGGAGAGCATCCGGGTCCTGGAGCTGGCCGAGCACCCGGACTTCCCCCTCACCTTCGCCGAGCAGATCAACTTTCCGCCCTTGACGCCGGCATAGGCCGGCGGCGCTCAGCGCGCTGAGCCGGGTTCGTCCAACGCCTGGCGGAAACGCCGCGCCCAGTCCGCGAACGCCGCCCGCACCTGGGCCCAGCGGGACCAGACCCGCCCCAAATCCAGGGTGCTGCCCCGGCTGGCGATGGCCAGCTCGCCCAGCACCTTGCCGCTCCGGGAATCCACGAACTGGGCCTCCAGCGCCGCCTCGCCCACGTCCACGGGCACCATCAAAACCGCGGTCGAGATGACGTTGGCCACCGGCTCCACCGGTTTGAGGCGGGTCAGGGCCGCGCGCACCCGCAATACATCCTGACCGGGCGCGTCCACCCCCGGATAGCGGCCCTGGACTTCGCTGACCACCGCCTGGCGCAACTCGGCCGCCAGTTTGGCCTGCTCGGCCGAGTCCAAGGCGGGCTGGTCAGGCCCGGCCACCAGGCGCACGGCCACCGGCTCGATGATGAGCTTCGTGTAACGCTTCCACTGGACGCCCGGAGCCTCCCACCATGTCAGGCCCTCCTGCTGAGGGTCGGGCTTCAGGCGGCCGTAGTCGCTGAGGAATCCCGATGGAGCCACCTGGGGAGCCGCGCAGGCCGTCAGCCCGGCCAAGCACAGGCAGGCCGCCAGGCGCAGCATGGCCCCCGAACGTCTGACCACGGCATGCATGCCTTTCCCCCTTCCCGCGGCCCTCGTCGCCATGACGGCCGGCCTCGGCCCGGCCCACGCATGTCCGCGGTTGCCAGCCAGCTTAGAACCCCGGCCTGGATGAGTACAAGTGTAAAGCGCCCCGCCCGTCGCCGGGCGGAGCGCCTCTGGGCCTGGCGCCAACGCCTGCTAGCGGGCGTCGTCCTCCTCGTAGACGTTGGCGATGCAGCAGAGGAAGGTCACGTCCTGGCTGTCGCTCAGGTTCTCCATGCTGTGCGGCTCCAGGCTGGGGATGAACACCGCATGCCCCGCGCCCACCACCTGCTCGGCCACCACCGCGTCGGTCTCCGGGTCGTGGGCGCGGCAGGCCGCCTGGCCGCCCAGGATGTACATGGTCTGGTAGTACAGGTGTTTGTGGATGGGAATCTCCCCCTTGGGCGCGATGGTGAAGTAGCGCAGGCCGTATTCCGGAGATTCCACCGGACCGGCCATGCTCAACCAGCGCACGCTGACGCCACGCACCGGCAGGGGGCGGTTCTTGTAGGGGAAGGTCTTTATCTCTTTTTCCTCGGCCTCCAAGGCCTTGAGCGCTTTCATGGTTGCATCCTCCAGGTTTGACCATTGACGCCGCAAGCATACCGCAAGCCCACCCCGCCGGGCCTTAAAAAGGCGCTGCCGCGGCCCAACCCAAAAAGGCGTCCGCCGCGGGATCGCGGCGGACGCCTGGGCGAGGAGGAGCGCGGAGATTCAGCGCACGAAGAGCACCCGGCATTGAGCCCGGCGGAAGACCTTCTCGGCGCTGCTGCCGAAGCGCAACTGCCGGGTCAAGGCCCCGCGGCCCTTGGTGCCCATCACGATAAGATCAACCCGCTCGCGTTCGGCCGCCTCCAAGATTTTTTCCCAGGGCACGCCGACCGTGACCTGCAACCGGTGGCGCACCTGATCCAGGCCAACCTCGGCCGCCAATTGCTCCAGCATGCCGGCCCGCTCCTCCTCCAGGGCGGCCTTGGCCTGGTCCAGCGCGCCGTTGAATATCTGGACCCGGCCGGCCAGACGCTCGATGTCGTGGAACAGGCGCTCGTTGATCACGTTGAGCAAAAGCAGCTCGGCGTCAAACTTGCGGGCCTGCAAGAGGGCCTCGTCCAGGGTGTCGCGGGAGAACTCCGAAAAGTCCACCGGGCAGAGAATCTTGCGAACCGGCTTTAACGGGCTCATGCGGCGGCCTCCGTGTGCTTGCGCTGGGCGCGGCGTTCGTCAATGGGCTTGGTCAAGTCGGGGTTGCGTTTGATGCGCCATTTCTGAATGAAGTAGACCAGCACCCACAGCCCGATGCCCAGGATGTCGGCGGCCACGCGCGGAATGGCCTCGTGGAAGGCGATCACGTAGGGGAAAAACAGCAGCAGCGTGGCCACGGCCATGATCACCCACTCGACGATGGTCATGGGGCAGAGCATGTAGCCCATGGTCAGGCTGCCGAAGGCTATGGTGCCCAAGATGATGGTTCCATAGGCGAAGAGGATCTGCTCCCAGTGGCCGAAGAGGAGGAACCCCGGCGCGAAGGCGAACAGGAACGGCCCCACGTAGAGCATCTTGGCGAACTTGAAGGAGGTCCAGCCGGTTTTCCAGGGGTCGGAGCCGGCGATGGCCGCGCCGGCATAGGCCGCCACGCAGACCGGTGGCGTGATGTTGCTGTCCTGGCTGAACCAGTAGACGATCATGTGGCTGGCCAACAGCGCCCAGGGAGCGATCTGGTCCAAGGGCACGCTCTCGCCGCCGCCGGGCAGGGCGGCCTCGATCAGGCCGCTCAGGGCCGGCACCGCCAGCACGGCGGTGATGAGATAGGCCGCCGTGACCGGCACGCCCATGCCCAGCACCAGGGAGGCGATGCCCACCAGGAGGATGGCCCCGATCAGGTTGCCGCCGGAGAGGCTGATGATGATCTCGGAGAAGCGCAGGCCGATGCCGGTCAGGGCGATGGCCCCCACGATCATGCCGATGACGCCCACCGTGGCCCCGATGATAAGGGTGTTGCGGCCGCCCTCGATCATGGCCTCCAGTATCTGGCGGGGGCCCATGCGATAGTCCTTGGTCAGCCAGCTCACCCCGACACAGGACAAGGTGGCCCAGAAGGCCGCGTTGCCCGGCGAGAAGCCGATGAGCATCATCACCACGATGATGACCAGCGGCAGGGACATGAACCATTCTTTTTTTAGTATCTGCCAGGCGGTGGGGGCGTCGGGGTCGCGCTGGGTGATGAGGCCGTAGCGCTTGGCCTCGTAGTGGACCATCACGTAGACCGACAGGAAATAGACGAAGGCCGGGAAAAAGGCCATCAGCATGATCTGGGAATACGGGGTGCCGGTCAGCTCCGCCATGAGGAAGCCGCCGGCGCCCATGATGGGCGGCATGAACATGCCGCCGATGGAGGCCGCCGGCTCGATGGCCCCGGCCACGTGGGGCCGGAACCCGGCCCGCTTCATCAGGGGGATGGTGAAGGCGCCGGTGCTCACGGTGTTGGCGATGGCCGAGCCGCTGACCGAGCCGAAGAAGCCGCTGGCGATGACCGCCACCTTGGCCGGGCCGCCATAGCGGCCACCGGCCAGGGCCAGGGGGAGATCCAGGAAGAACTGGCCGGCTCCGGATTTTTTGAGGAAAGCGCCAAAAAAGATGAACAGGATCACGTAGGTGACCAACACGTCGGCCATGATGCCGAAGACGCCGTCCTGCTGGAGGTATATATAGTTGGCGATGCGCTGGATCGAAAAACCGCGGTGGGCGATGATGTCGGGCAGGTACGGCCCCAGGTAGCAATAGCCCATGAAGATCAGGCCCATCAACGCCATGGTGAAGCCCAGCACCCGGCGAGCCACTTCCAGCGAGACCAGGATGCCCAGCAGGCTGACCCAGAAGTCAAGCTCCGATTCGCTGCCCATGCGATAGTTGAGCGCCTCGAATTCCAGCATCCAATATCCGACCAGGTAGACCGACAAGCCGGCCAGCAGCAGATCGCCGACCGACGGCCTCGTCTTGGGCGAACGATTGGTCAACGGATAGCAGACAAAGATCAGCACGTAGGTGATGAGGACGTATATGCCCCGGTGCCACTGCACGGCCACCGGGGTTATGCCGGCGTTATACATGTAAAAGCCGACCATGAATACGAAAAGGGCGCTGGTGAAATACGCCCAGAACCCGGACATCGTCCGCCCGGTCTTCTCGTCCTTCTGGACGATTTTCTCAAGTTTCGCCTTGTCGGCGGCCTCGGTGATTGGCTCTGACATGTGCTTCCCCCTGGCAACCCCGGCCGGGGGGAAGGGCGCGGGGCTCCCTTCCCCCCGGAAAACCGGGTCGGTGGCTACTTGGTTGGCTTAAGCTCGTCGGGGATCTGCTTGCCCTGCTCGGCCCAGAACTTGGCCGCGCCGGCGGCCAACGGGCGCGAGGCGCCCGTGAAGCCGTTTTCGATAGTCATCTCCTTGGCCGCCTTGTGGGCCTTGACCATGTAGTCCAGGCCCTCAGGCGACCAGATGGCCTTCATTATGTTGTAGACCAGGGCCTCGTCCAGGCCCGCCCGGCAGACCAGCAGGGTGCTGTCCTGGAAGCTCTTGACCGCCTCGGTCTGGCCGGAGTAGGTGTTGGCCGGGATGGTGGAGGGGGCGTAGAAGGGGAAGGCCTTGTAGAAGCCGCTGGCCTCGGCCTCCACTCCCACGTTGACCAGGGAGATTTCGTCCTGGGTGGCCGCCTCGATGATGGAGGCGTTGGGATAGCCCACCAGCACCCAGAAGGCGTCGATCTTGCCGTCCTTGAAGGCCGAAGCCGCGGCGGAATAGCCCAGGAACTGGGGCTCGACCTTGTCCCAGAGGCCCAGGTGCTTGAAGAAGCGCTCGGCCGACAGCGCCGCGCCGGAGCCGGCGTTGCCCACCGCGATCTTCTTGCCGGCCAGATCCTTGGCGCTCTTGACGCCGCTCTTCTTCATAACCACCAACTGGGCCGGGGCGCCGTAGAGATAGCCCATGACCCGGACCTTGTCGTACTTTTTGTCGTCTTTGGGCAGTTGGCCCAGCGCGCCCAGATAGATGTCGCCGGAGTAGGAGATGCCGAAATCGAAGTCGCCGGCGTTGATGCGCTTGACGTTCTCGGCCGAACCGCCCGAACCCTCGGCCGACATCTTGATGTCGGGGAACACCTTGGGCACGTAGACGCTCATGGCGTTGGCGAAATACTGGAAGGTGCCGCCGGTGGGCCCGCCGCCGACGCTGACCCGGTAGGTTTTGGCCGCCGCCGGAGACACCCCCAGGCCAATGGCCAAGGCCAACGCCGCCAACATGCCTATCCACAAAGCCTTTTTCATTGAAACCCCCTTGCCGAAAAGGTTCACGCCTTCCCTATCCCATTCATTGGGTAGGGCAAACTTGGCTGGCTGACCTTGGGCGGATTCGGGGCCGGAGCTGGTGCCAGGTGCGCGCGCTTGGTTGGGTTGACAGGCCTCCCCTCGCGCTCACGGCTCGATGCAACCGCAGGTCCAAGCCAGGTCTTCCCTCAAAACCTGTGCTTGATCGTAGGGTAAGCGGAGTGGGCGCGCGGGGTCAATTCCAGTTCTTCGGATTCTCCTGTCAGGTTTTTTCTGACAACCCCAGGCGCGGGGCGGCCGCAGGGTGTACACCTTGCCAGACGGTCGGGCGTCGCCGCAGCCGACGAACCCCAGAAACCGGGCCTGACGCCGCCTTTGCCATGACATCTAAGTTGGGGCAGCCATGCTGGAATCGATCGCCGAGGTGTTGCGGACCGGAGACGAACGCGGCAACGGCATGCTGCTGCGCTTCCGCTTTCCTTCCGGCCTGACCGTATATGCCCTGCCCACGCCCAACGAATACGGCGGCGAGTGGGACCTGGGCCCCACCTGGAACTACCTGGTGGAGGCCGACCGCCCCTTCCTGGTGGACGCCGGCCGCTGGGGCGCCGGCGGCATGCTGGTGGAAGCCCTGCGCCAGTTGAGCCGCCCCGCGACGGAGATTGATTACGTCCTCCTAAGCCACGGCCACGAGGACCATGACGGCGGCCTGGCCGAGGTGACCGGCCGCACCGGCGCGGCGGTCAAGGCCCATCGCGTCTACGACCTTTTGGCGCGCAAGTACCCCGATCTCGCGCCGCAAGACCACAAGCGCGAGTTCCCGGCCAAATGCTGGCACTGCTTCATGCCCGAATCCTTCTACGCGCCCAATTGCCTGGTCTACCACGGCGAGAGCCAGGCCCGCCGGGTGCAGGCCATCGGAGACGGCCGCCAGCCCCTGGCCGCGGGCCTGGAAACCCTGCACGCGCCGGGACACAGCCCCGACGCCCTGGCGGTCCTGGCCGGGGGGGAGGTTCTGCTGGTGGGCGACAACCTCCTGCCCGGCATCACGCCCTGGCCGACCAGCCTGCGCATGCACCGGCTCACCGCCGGGGTGCTGGGCGGGCTATATCCGGAAGCCGAAACGCTTTACGGGCTCAAACGCTACCTGCGCTCGCTCAAGGAGCTCAAGGCCCTGGCCGCCGAACATCCGGACCTGGCGGTGTTGCCCGCCCACCGCCTGTTCCACGGCGGACGCCTCCAGGTCATGGACCTGGCCGGACGGGTCGATGAGCTTCTCCGGCACCATCTGGACCGCTGCGCCGACATCCTGGCCATCCTGGTCGCCGGCCCTCAGGACGCCGAGGGCATCGCGCGCCGGCACTTCGCGCCGGAAAAACTCAAAGGGCCGGGCATGATGATGGCCACCAACGAGGCGGTCTGCCACTGCGAGCTGTTGCTGGAGGCCGGAGCCGCGGCCCGATCTGGCAAGCAATACCTGGCCACCGGGGCGGGCGACCTGGAGGCGTTCATCGCCGCCATCTGAGCCCGGCGCGCGGCCGCGAAAAAATCGCGGGCCGTGGATGGACTTTTCAACCTCCGGCTATGGTTCGATGAGGCCGTGCTGCATGGCGTAGCGCGAAAGCTCGGCGTTGTTGCGCAGGTTGAGCTTCTTGAGCAGACGGAAGCGGTAGGTGTCCACGGTCTTGACGCTCAAGTTGTAGGCCTCGGCGATCTCGCGGTTGGTGCGCCCCATGGCCAGGGCGCGCAGCACTTGCACCTCGCGGTTGGAAAGGCTCTCCAAGGACGAACTGGCCCCGCCGCCCCTGGCCACCCGCATGGCCAGGGCCTCGGCCACCTCGGCGCTAAGGTAGCGTCCCCCGGCCTGCACCTTGCGGATGGCCCCCACCAGTTGCTCCGGGGCCGAGCGCTTGGTCATGTAGCCCTTGGCCCCGGCGGCCAGGGAGCGCACCACGTACTGCTCCTCCTCGTGCATGGTCAGCACCAGCACCGGCAGTCCGGGCATCTGCTGGTGCAGGCGGCTGATGACTTCCAGGCCGTCCAGGCCGGGCATGGAAAGATCCACCACCGCCACGTCCGGCCGCTCCTTCAGGGCCAGGGCGATGGCCTGGCGGCCGTCGGAGGCCTCCACCACCACCTCCATGTCGCCGGCGTCCTCGATCAGCCGGCGCAGGCCGGCGCGCACGATGCTGTGGTCGTCGGCCAATAGCACCCGGATCATGCCTCACCCCTCGCCTCGCCCCCCAGGGGCAGCCTGAGTTCCACGGTGGTTCCCGCGTTGGGCGCCGAAAGGATGCTCAGATGTCCGCCCACCAGCCCGGCCCGTTCGCGCATGCCCGCCACCCCCCAGCCGTCCTGGCCGGGATGGCCGTCGGGATCAAAGCCCCTGCCGTCGTCGCTGACCCGGAGCACCAGCCAGCCGTCGTCGCTTGACAGCGACACCTCCACCCGGCTGGCCTCGGCGTGGCGGGCCACGTTGGTCAGCGCTTCCTGGGCCACCCGGTAGGCCGCGATGGCGCTGACGCCCTTGATCTGGTCGGCCACGCCCAGGGCCAGGCGGCAGGGCACTCCGGTGCGTTTCTCGAAATCGCTGGTGTGCCACTCCAGGGCGTCCACCAGGCCCAGGTCGTCCAGCACCGCCGGCCGCAGTCGGGTGGCGATGGAGCGCACCTCGGTGATGGTGCGGTCGATAAGCTCGCACATGGCCTGGGCCCGCTCGGCCGCCTTTTTGTCGTCCCCATTCAACCGCCTTTGCAGCCAGACCGCGTCCATGCGCAGGGCGGTGAGCACCTGGCCCAGCTCGTCGTGCAACTCGCGGGCGATGGAGGTGCGCTCCTTCTCCTGGCTGGCCAGGATCATGCCCGAAAGCCGCCGCAGGCTCTCCTGGGCCTTCTTGAGCTCGGTGATGTCCAGGCTCACGCTCCACAGGGCCGTCACCCGGCCGTCCTCGCCCTGCACCGGAAACTTGACCGACAGATAGGTGTGGGGTCCGTCGGGTTGGTCGATGATCTCCTCGAACTGCTGGGGCTGGCCGCTGGTCAGCACCAGGCCCTCGTTGCGGCGGAACTGCTCGGCCACCTGGAGGCTGAAGACCTCGGTGTCGCGGCGGCCCCGCACCTGGTCCTGGTCCCGGCCCAGGAGGTCGGCGAAGCGGCCGTTAACCAGCAGGTAGCGCCCCTCATTGTCCTTCAGATAGACCACCGCCGGGGTGTAGGCCAGAAAACTGGTCACCTCGCGGGTGCGCTCGGCCACCTGGCGCTCCAACTCCTTGGAATATAGGCTGAGCTGCTCCTGGGCTTGGCGCAGCTCCTCCTCCATGCGCTTGCGTTCGGTGATGTCCACCAGCACCGCCAGCGAGCGCACGATGCCGCCCTGGACGTCGCGCTCGGCGATGGCCGAAAGCAGCACGTCGATGACCTCGCCGCTTTTTTTCAGGAAGCGGTAGCTTACCTCCTTGAGCCGGCCGGTGCGCAGGAACAGCGGCCGATTGCGCTCCACCAGCTCCCGGCGCGATTCGGCGGTGAGAAACTCCACCAACTGGCGGCCGATGACCTCCTCCGCGCGGTAGCCCAGGGCCTCGCACCAGTAGTCGCTGACGCTGACCAGCCGGCCTTCGCGGTCGATGGAGTGCAGCATGGCCGGGGTGTTGTGATACAGGGTCCGGTAGCGCTCCTCGCTTTCGCGCAGCTCGTTCTCGGCGCTGCGCCGGCGCTCGATCTCCTGGCCGGCCTTGCGATAGAGATAGTAGACCGCCAGTCCGGCCAGGAGGCACAGGGCCACCACCAGCGAGCCGGTGGTCTTGATCAGGGGCTCGAAGACGTTCTCGCCGGCGATCTGCAAATCCTGCAGGTGGATCACCTGCCAGCCGGGATAGGATTCCAGCTCGCGGGCATGCAACAGATAGTTGCGGCCCTCGGCGTCCTCCACCCGGTTCTGGTCCATCCGGGCCAAGCCCACCCAGAGCCAGGGGCCGTCACCGAACTGGCGCGACTGGTGCAATTCGTCCACCTGCTGACTGCTCAGGGGCCAAAGGCTGCCGAAGAGCCAGCCCGGCCGGTTGCTGCTGAAGATCACGCCATATGGGCCGGCCAGCAGGGTGATGCCGTCGCTGGAGGATTGGATGATGTTCCTCTCCATCACCGAGATGGGGGCCTTGATCACCACCACGCCCTGGGCATCGTCCACGTCCTCGGCGTAGACCGGATGGCTGTAGTAGGCCCCGCGCTTGCGGCTGGTGAGCCCCAGGGCCAGGTACTTGGCCGGCACGCCCTGCATGGCCTCGCGGAAATAGGGCCGAAAGCCGAAGTTCTCGCCCACGAACGAGTCCGGCCCGTTGCGGTTGCTGGATGCCACGGTGGTGCCATGGCGGTCCAACAGATAGACCACGTCCACGTCCAGGGCGTCGCGGAAAAGATCGAGGATGTAGTTGGCCTGGGCGATGGTCTCCTGGTCGGGTATGGTCAGCGCCCGCTGGATCTCCGGCAGGCCGGCCAGGGCGCGCACCGGCTTGAGGTTTTCCGACAAGAAGCCTTCGAGCTGGTTGCGGATGATCTCGCTGTGCAGGGAGGCGCGCCGCCGGGCGACCTCCAGCTCGGATTCGCGCAAGGAGAAAACGTAATAGAATCCGCTGACCGTGATGGACAGCAGGGCCAGAATGGTCAGGACCAGCAGAATGGTGCGCAGGCGCATGGGCCCCCTCAACCGGGCGGGGCCAGTCGGGATCATCCGGCCGCCGCTGGCCGCGCCGCCGAGGAACGCGAGGAATGTGGCCGGGCTGGGCAAGCATATCAATAATCAGCTTCATCCGGCAAATGGCCAGATGAGGCGACGGGCATGATCCAACGCCAGATTGATTTTCGCGGGCGCCGGCGCGTTGGGGGCGTGTGGGGGCGGAGCGGCGGGCGGGCGGCGGGCGGGCGGCGGGCGGGCGCGGACCCGGTGGATTCATCTAGGGAGAGTGAAGCATGCCGCCGCCCTGCGCCCAGATATCCTCCCAGCCCGGCGCGCCCATGTCCATCTCCTCGATGCGGGCCTTCACCCGCTGGTGGCGGCACTCGCATTGGCCGCAGCTGAAGGTGTGCCAGGCATGGCGGACGGCTACGTCCAAGCAGGCGGCATATTGGGGGCAGTCCAGGTTGCGATTACCGAAGTGCTTGCTTGGATTATACTTTTTAGACGAGGCCATCTGAATTCTCCCTTCGGAGCGCGCACCGCTGGTTACGCTCCGCCCTGGACGGGCCAGCGCCTTCAGGCGGTTATAAAAAAGGTAGCGCTCCCTCCGGCCGGGCGCACATCGGCAATACTGTCTAATTGCGTGTAATAATAGGGATTAGGCTGGCCGCCAAACCCCGGAAACACCGCCGCCCCCGGTCAAAACCGGGGGCGGCGGTCAAAAATCGCCGGCCGGCGGCCGCTAGATGTCTTCGCTGTGGGCCACCCGCGGGGCCTCCTCGACCGCCTCGCCCATCTGCTCGCGGGCCAGCCGCGCGCCCAGGGCCAGGGCCTTCTTGTTCAGCGCCTCGGTGCCAGCCGGCACCCGGGCCAAGAGGGCCTTTTCCAGGCCCTTGCGGCTGATCAGGCCGGTGATCTCGGCGATGGCCCCCAGGGCCACCACGTTGGCCACCATGGGTTTTTTCAGCCGGTCGCGGGCGGCGGCGGTGAAGGGCAGGCGCATGGCCCGGCTGCTGGGCGGGTGCTTGACCAGGTCGGCGTCCACCAGGATCCAGGCGCTGGGTTTCAGGTCCCAACTGTAGGCGTCGGCCGCCTCCTGGGTGAGCGCCAGGAACAGGTCCACCCGGCTGCACAGGGGGTAGTCGATGGCCTGGTCGCTGATGATGACCTCGGCCTTGCTGGCCCCGCCGCGGGCCTCCGGCCCGTAGGACTGCACCATGGCCACCTCGCGGCCGTCGTAGAGGCCGGCGGCCTCGGCCAGCACCAGGCCGGCCAGCAAGAGGCCCTGGCCGCCGCTGCCGGCCAGGCGGGTTTCCACCCGGCCCAATGGCAAGGGTTGCTTCTGGCTCATTTGTTCGCCTCCGCCCGCTTGCGGCCGGCGTCCTCGCAGACGCGCTGATAGGATGCGCCGAAAACCGGCAGGTCGCGGTCCACCAGCACCCCCAGGGGCAGGCTGGCGGCCTGTTTGTCCGGCGGCAGCTCGCGCCAGCGCTCCACCCGCACCCCCCGGCGCTTGTAGTCCTTCATCATCTCGATCTGGGAGCCCAGCCGGTTCTGACGGCCGTAGTTGGTGTGGCAGGGGCTCATCACCTCCACCACGCTGAAGCCGCTCTTGGCCACGGCCTGTCCCAAAAGCTGGTCGAGCTGGGTGACGTGGTAGACCGTGGAGCGGGCCACGAAGGCCGCCCCGGCGGTGGCGCTCAAGGCGCTGATGTCGAAGCTGGGCTCGATGTGGCCGAAGGGGGCGGTGGTGGCCTTGGCCCCGATGGGGGTGGTGGGGCTGTATTGGCCGCCGGTCATGCCATAGGTCAGGTTGTTGACGATGATGGCGGTGATGTCCAGGTTGCGCCGGGCGGCGTGGATCAGGTGGTTGCCGCCGATGGCCGTGGCGTCGCCGTCGCCCATGACCGTGATGACGGTCAGCTCCGGCTTGGCCAGCTTGATGCCGGTGGCAAAGGTGAGCGCCCGGCCGTGGGTGGTGTGCACGCTGCCCACGTCCACGTAGACCGGCAGGCGGCCGGAGCAGCCGATGCCGCTGACCAGCACCACCTGGTTCTTGTCCAGCCCGCTCTGGCTGAGCGAGCGCAGCAAAGAGCCCAGCAGGATGCCCAGGCCGCAGCCGGGGCACCAGACATGGGGGAACTTCTTGTCATGGCGCAGCCAGTCGTAGACCACGCTTCTGTGCACCGGCGGCATTATTTGGCCTCCCGCAGACGGCCCAGGAGCTCCTCCGGGGTGATCATGGACCCGTCCATCCTGCCATGGCGCAACACCTGGGTGCGCCCGTCGTTGACCCGCTTCACCTCCCGGCTGATCTGGCCCATGTTCAGCTCCGGCACCAGGGCCAGGCGCTTGCCGGTGAGGGCCTCCTCCACCGGCCGGCGGGGGAAGGGCCACAGGCTCAACAGCTGCAACAGCCCCACCTTGATCCCGCGTTCGCGGCCGATGCGCACCGCCGCCGCGGCCGCGCGGGCGGTGCAGCCATAGGCGATGAAGACCACCTCGGCGTCGTCGAGCTGGAAGGACTTCACCCGCTCCAGATCGCCGAAGTGGCGGCTGACCTTGCCGAAGAGCCGGGCCAGGAAGGGATCCACCTCGTCCGGCCGGCGGGTGGGGAAGCCGCGCTCGTCGTGCACCAGGCCGGTGACGTGATAGCGGTAGCCCTCGCCCAGGCTGGCCAGGGTGGGGATGAGGCTGCCGTCGGTCTTGTAGGGCACGTACCAGTCCGGGGGCACGCTGGGCTGGCGGCGGTCGATGACCTCGATCTCGCCCTCGCCGGGCAGCACGACCTTCTCGCGCATGTGGGCCACCACCTCGTCGCCCAGGACGATGACCGGGGTGCGGAAGCGCTCGGCCCAGTTGAAGGCGGTGACGGTCAGCTCGAAGCACTCGGCCACCGTGGCCGGGCAGAGCACGATGGCCGGGTGGTCGCCGTGGGTGCCCCAGCGCGCCTGCTGGACGTCGCCCTGGGCCACGTTGGTGGGCAGCCCCGTGCTGGGTCCGCCGCGCATCACGTTGACCACCACCAGGGGCGTCTCGGCGATGCAGGCGTAGCCCAGGTTCTCCTGCATCAGCGAAAAGCCCGGTCCGCTGGTGGCGGTCATGGCCTTTCTGCCGGCCAGGCTGGCCCCGATGCAGGCCCCGATGGAGGCGATCTCGTCCTCCATCTGGATGAAGGGGTGGCCGTTGGCCGGCAGCTCGCGGCTCATGAACTCGGTTATCTCGCTGGCCGGGGTGATGGGGTAGCCGGCGAAGAAGTTGCACCCGGCGGCCATGGCCCCGCGGGCGATGGCCTCGTTGCCCTGCAACAGCAGCGCGCGCGGCCTAGCCATTGCCGCCCTCCTCCCCGTCGCTGGCCAGGGACGGCGCCAGGCGCTCCGGGCTGGTGGTGGGGGCCACCCGCGAACCGCGCGGCGCGCCGGCCCCGGCCGGCTTGGGGCCGGTCTCGCCCACGGAAAGCGCGAAATCCGGGCAGAGCATCTCGCACAGACCGCAACTGGTGCAACGGTCGGGGTCGGCCAGGACCGGATAGCCCCACTCGTCGCGCTTCAGGGCGCCGCGCGGGCAAAAAGCCACGCAGTTGCCGCAGCGCTTGCACCAGGCGGGATAGAAGCTGACCTTGCCGACGCCGTTGGCCGCCTTGGTCACAGCCGCTTTGCCGCTCACCAGATTCTCTCCTCTTTGCTCATGGTTCAAGGTTGCGCCCCAGATCGCGGGGGCCGCCGGGGATAATCATCGGCAGGCCCTGGCGCGAGGCGCCCTTTTGCAGATGGCTCAGGGCGGCCCGGCGGGCCTCCTCGCTGTCGCCCCTGGCCACCGCGGCCAGGATGGCGCGGTGCTCGTCCTGCACCTGCTGGGCCAGGTCCGGGTCCTGGTTGGAGCGCCGCCGGGCCATGCGGATCATGGCGCTGATCTTGCTGTTCAAAAACCGCATGAATTCTTCCAGCACCGGGTTGCGGCTGGCCACGGCCAGGGCGCGGTGGAAGGCCAGGTCGGGCTGGGCGCCCAGCTTGCCCAGGTTCAAGGCCAGGTCGATCTCGCCCAGGCAGCGCTGCATGCGGTCCAGGTCGCGGGGTTCGTGGCGGGCCGCGGCCAGGGAGGCGGCCCCGCTTTCCACCAAGGCCCGCAGCTCATAAAGATTGCGCAGGTCGTCGCGGTTCTTGGCGCTGAGCCCGTCCAGGCGGAAAGCCCGGCGCTGGCCGGGGTGGATGACGATGGCCCCCACCCTGGGGCGCGACTCCACCAGACCGTCGTACTTGAGCCGGGCCAGGGCCTCGCGGATCACGGTGCGGCTGACGCCGAAGCGCGTGGTGAGGTCGGCCTCGGAAGGCAGGGGCTTGCCCGGCGCATAGAGGCCCTGGCCGATCTCGGCCGCCAAGGCCTGGGCCACTTTCTCCGGAAGTTTTCCACCCTTGGGCCTGGCCGCGCCAGTCATCCGCCTGACCTCCCCGGCATTAATTGTCATACAATTTTATATCGCCAGGTGGACCAGCGCAAGGAGATTGTTCGCCAATTAGCGCGTGTCAGGCCTTGATCCGGTCCCGGGGCGGCTCGCCCTGGGCCAGGGGGATGAACATGGCCACCGCCGCGCTCAGGACGGGCATCACCGCCACCACCGTGAGCGAGGCCTCCACCCCCCAGTGGTCGGCCATGGCCCCCAGCACCGTGGCCCCCACCCCACCGGTGCCCATGGCCAGGCCCACCATCAGGCCGGAGGCCATGCCGGCCCGGTCGGGCAATATCTGCTGGGCCATGACCATGATGGTGGACCAGGTGGACAAGAGCAGCGCCCCGCTCACGGCCATGGCCGCGTAGAGCCACCAGCCCTGGCACTGGAGCAGCCAGAAGATGGCCGGCGTCACCAGGGCCACGGTCGCCACGAAGAAGCGACGGGCGCCGACCTTCTCGGCCAAATGCCCGCCGGCCAGGGTGCCGAAGACGCCGGCCACCAGGAAGGTGGTCAGCAGCGGCCCCACCTCCAACTGGCTGCCGCCCCGGACGTGGGTGTGCCAGAAAGGCACGAAGGTCACCACCCCGCTGTGCACCCAGGCCCGCAGGATCACGGCCAGGATCAGGATGCCCAGGGCGCGGGCGCGCGGGGCCAGGGGCGCGGGCGGGGCGGCGGGCTTGGCCGATTCCTTGAGCCGGGCCGGGTGCAGCCGGCCCCAGGTGGCCAGAAAGAGCCCGGCCACCACCAGCCCCGGCACGGCATAGGCCAGGGTGCCCTTGGGACCCCACAGGGCCAGGTACATGCCCAACAATAGCGGCCCCAGGCCCATGCCCGCGTTGCCGCCCACCATGAACCAGGACACGGCCACCACCTTGCGCTCGCCGGCCGAGCCCAGCACCGCCTTGAAGCCTTCGGGGTGGAAGCTGGCCACGCCCAGGCCGGTCACCACCACCATGACCAGGACCATGCCGTAGCTGTCGGCGAAGCCCAGGCTGGCGAAGCCCAGGCCGGAGACGGCCACCCCCAGGGGCAACAGCCAGCGCAGGCTGAAGCGGTCGGTCAGGTAGCCGAACAAGGGCTGGATCACCGAGGAGGTGAGCTGCATGGTCATCATGATGGCGCCGCTGGCGGCGTAGGTGAGCCCCAGGGACTCCTGCAACAGCGGCAGCAGGGTCGGCAGGCCGCCCTGGGTGGTGTCGGTGACCAGGTGGCCCAGGATGAGCAGGGCCAATGCGCGGATGTCCATGGCGGCTTGTCTCGGCGGATGATGTTGCCCACGCGCGCCGAAAGGCGGCGCACCGATCCCATCATACTACCGTATGGCAAATCACGCCGGGTTAATGCCGGAATCGAGCAGGGGCGGCAGGTTCAGGGCCGCCAGGCGGGGGAGCTGGCCGGCGCAGTCCACCAGGCAGAGGCCGGCCGGATGGGGATTGAAGGCGAAGACCTGGCTCAGCGGCGCACCCAGCAGCCGGCATACCAGGACCCGCAGAACCCCGGCGTGGGTGACGACCAGCCCTGGCCCGGGGCGAGCGGCCAAGGCCATGAAGGCCGGCCAGACCCTGGCCAGCAAGTCGGCGAAGCTCTCGCCCCCCGGCGGCCGGAACCCGGCGGGATCGGCCCCCCTGGCGGCATGGGACTCCGGCCAGAGCCGGGCCACCTCGTCCATGGCTCGCCCCTCCCAGTCGCCCAGGTCGATCTCACGCCAGGCCGGGTCGGTCTCCACGGCCAGGCCGGCGCCCTGGGTGGCGATGGCCGCGCTTTGGCGCGCGCGGGCCAGGTCGCTGGCCTGCACGAAGGCCAGGGGAAGGCTGGCCAGGATCGGCCGCCAGGCGCGCATCTGGGCCTCACCCTCCGGGGCCAGCGGAGGATCGCCCTGGCCCAGATAGCGCCGCCCGTCGCCCTCGGCCAGGCGACCGTGACGCATGAGCAAGAGCCGACCCGGGGCGGCCAGCCAGCCTGGGGGATAAGTGGCCATGTCAGGCCTCAACCGCCGAAGGCGGGATGGATGAACTCCACCCGGCTGCCGGGGGCCAGCCGGGTGGCGGCGTAGTCGCGGGGATATACGAAGCGTCCGTCAAGCTCCACGATCAGGTCCTTGTGCTGGGCCTGGTGGCGCTCGATCAGCTCGTCCAGGGTGGCGCCTTCGGGCACCTGGTCCGGGAAGCCGTCCACGATTATGCTTATCAGGCTCATGGCCAAAGCATACCATCCGGCCGGGGCGGGGCCAGCCGGCGGCGACTCAATACAGCGCGGGCAGGCGCGAGACCTTGATCTCGTCCCTCACCGCGCGCACCCCCGGCACCGCCGCGGCGATGGCCAGGGCCTTCTTGCGGTCCTCGTCGGCCGGCAGGTGGCCGGAGATGGTCACCGTGCCGTCCAAGCCGCCCTCGGCCTTGAGCATGTCGGTGGGCAGCACCTGGCGGCGCACCTTGGCCTCCACCAGCTTGCCCAGGCCCAGGGCTTTGACCAGGTCGCAGGCCGAGGCCGGTTCCTGCACCCGGTTCAGCTCGCGCAAGGCCTGGTGCAGGATGGCGGTGACGCCGGTCACGTCCAGGTCGCCGGAGTTTATCACCAGGTGGTAGAGCCCCCAGTCGCGGGGGTCCTGATGGAAGACCTGGCGCACCAGCTCGCGGCGTTCGTGGTCCTGGTGTTGCAGGTAGTGCTCGGCCTCCGCCTGGCTCAGCCCCTCGGCGGCCATCAGGCGCTGAACCCGCACTGCCGCCGGGGCCACTACCCGCGCCCGCAGGATGTGGGACACGCCCTTGAGCACCACCTGCGCGCCCCGGCCCATGATGATGACCCGGTCGCGGGCGGCCAGCTCGCAGATCACGGCCGCGTAGAGGCTGCTGTAATAGGGCATGCCCAACAGGAGCTTCTCCCAGAAGCCGGGATGGCCCTCCTCCTCCAGGCGGGCCACGTCGCGGGCGAACTTGGGGTCGTGCCCGGCGGCCAGTTGATGGATGTCGCTGCGGGTGACCAGGTGGTAACCCAGCTCCTGGGCCAGGGCCTGGGCCGCCTCGTCGCCCAGGCTGCCCGCCTGGCGCGAGATGGTGATGACGGCCATGGGTGTCGCCTCCTCGCCGGCGCCGGGCCGGCCTCAGCCTTGCTTCTTCCCTTGGGCCTGGATGGCCTTGAACACCCGCTCCGGGGTGAGCGGCAGCTCGTCGATGACCACCCCCACCGCGTCGTAGACCGCGTTCAGGATGCCGGGGATGGTGGGCATGATGGCCCCCTCCCCCACCTCCTTGGCCCCATAGGGGCCGTTGGGCTCGTCGCTCTCCACCACGATGCAGTTCATGGCCGGCATGTCGGCGATGGTGGGGATGTGGTACTCGCCCAGGCTGGGATTGACCACCCGGCCTTTCTGGTCGAACTTCACCTCCTCGAACAAGGCCTCGCCCAGGCCCATGGAGATGGAGCCCTCCATCTGCCCCTCCACCGAGGTGCGGTTGATGGCCCGGCCGCAGTCGTGGGCGTCGGTGATGGACTCCACCCGCACCCGGCCGGTCTCCAGGTCCACCGAGACCTCCACCACCTGGGCCGAACAGCCGTAGGCCGGGCTGGTGCCCACCGCCGCGCCCTTGTACTTGCCGCCCAGCTCCGGGGGCCTGTACTGGCCGATGCCCACGATGGGTCCGCGCCGGATGAAGGCCAGGCGGGCGGCCTCGGCGAAGCTCAGGGCCTCGCCGTCGGGCAGCCCCTGCCAGCCGCGGTGCTCCTTGCGGTAGCGCGCGCGCAGGGGCGCGATGTCCAGGGCTTGGTCGCTGACCAGCCATCCCTGGCGAAAATCCAGCGCCGCCGGGCTAACGCCCAGCTCCTCGGCCACCACCTCCAGAATTTGATGCTTGGCCATCAGCGCCGCGTCGCGGCAGGCGTGGCCGCTCATCAGGGTCTGGCGGCTGGAATAGGCCCCCAGGTCGACGCCGTAGTCGGTGCTGCCGCTTTTGACCCGCACCTGGGCCAGGGGCAGGCCCATGGCCTCGGCCGCGATCATGCCCAGGGTGGTGTCCGAGCCCTGGCCGATCTCGGCGCTGGCGCTTTCCACCAGCACCCCGCCGCCGTCGGCGTCCACCTTGACGTTCACGGTTGAGTGGAAGGTCTCGGAGCGGTAGATGGGATAGCCCGCGCCGGAGACGAAAAACCCGCAGGCCATGCCGATGCCGCGCCCGCGGGGCAGCCGGCCCTTCTTCTCGGCCCAGCCCGATCCGTCGCGCACCGCCTCGATGCACTCGCGCATGCCCAGGCTGGACATGTTCAGATCGTTGCAGGTGGTGTCGCCGGTGGCCATCATGTTCTTGAGCCTGAGCTCCACCGGGTCGATGCCCAGCTCGCGGGCGATGAGATCGAGCTGCTGCTCGAAAAGCGCGCGCGCGATAACCCCGCCGTGGCCGCGCTGGGCCCCGCAGGCCGGCTTGTTGGTGTAGATGCGCCAGCCGTCGTACTTCATGTTGGGCAGGCGATAGGGGCCGCCCAGGAGCGAGCCGGAGTAGTAGACCGTGGCGATGCCGAAGCTGGTGTAGGCCCCGCCGTCCAGAATGGCGCGGTGTTTGAGGGCCAGCAGACGGCCGTCCCGGCTCACGCCGGTGGTCATCTCGTGGATGAACTGGTGGCGGGCGCGGCTGTGCAAAAAGACCTGCTCGCGGGTGTAGGCCAGCTTCACCGGCCGGCCGGTGGCCCTGGCCAGCGCGCAGGCGCAATAGTCCACCGGCGTGGCCTCGGCCTTGGGGCCGAACCCGCCGCCCACGTAGGGCTTGATGACCCGCAGCTTGGATAGCTCCATGCCCAGCACCATGGCCACGTTGCGCTGCACGTAGTGGGTGGACTGGGTGGCGCTGTAGAGGGTGAGCCGGCCGTCCAGCTCCGGCACCGCCACCGCGCAGTGGGGCTCGATGAAGCCGCCGTCCTGGCGCTTGTTCTTCATGCGGTCGCTGCGGACATAGTCGGCCCCGGCCAGGGCCGCCTCGGCGTCGCCGAACTCCTGGTGCACCTCGGCGCAGACGTTGCCGGGATAGTCGGCGTGGATCAGCGGCGCGCCCTCGGCCATGGCCTGGAGCGGATCGAAGACCGCCGGCAAGGGCTCATAGTCCACCTTTATCAGGGCCAGCGCCTCCAGGGCCGTGGCCAGGTCCACCGCCGCCACGGCCGCGATCTCGTCGCCCACGTAGCGCACCTTGTCGGTGGCGAAAAGCGTCTCGTCATAGCGGGCCGGGCTGACGCCGTACTTGATCGCGCCCACCTCGGCCGCGGTGATGACCGCCTTGACCCCGATGAGCCGCCGGGCGGCCGAGGCGTCCACGTTCAGCACGCGGGCATGGGCGTGGGGGCTTTGCAGGATGGCGCCGTGGAGCATGCCGGGGAAGGTCAGGTCGTCGGCGTAGACCGCGCGGCCGCAGGCCTTGTCCGGCGCGTCCAGGCGGGCGGCCCGGGAGCCGATCACGTCGAACTGCCGCGCCATCAGACCACCTCCTTGGTCTTGGCCAGTTTTTTGGCCGCGTCGTCCACCGCCTCCACGATCTTCTGGTAGCCGGTGCAGCGGCAGAGGTTGCCGCTCAGGGCCTGGCGGATGCGGGCCTCGTCCGGGGCCGGCTCGGCGTCTATAAGCGCCTTGGCCGAGAGGATCATGCCCGGCGTGCAGAAGCCGCACTGGATGGCGCCGTGCTGCACGAAGGCCTCCTGGATGGGGTGCAGCCGGGGTCCGTCGGCCAGGCCCTCGATGGTGGTGATGGCCTTGCCCGCGGCCTGCACGGCCAGCACCAGGCAGGAGTTGACCGGCTCGCCGTCCAGGAGCACGGTGCAAGAGCCGCAATCGCCCACGCCGCAACCCTGCTTGGTGCCGGTGAGCCCCAGGTCCTCGCGCAGCGCCTGGGCCAGGGTGCGGTTGGGCGCGGCCAGCAGGTCGTGCTCGCGCCCGTTGATTTTCAGGGTGATGGCCAGCTTGTTCATGCCTTGGCCTCCAATCCGGCCTTGGCCGCCGCCAGGGCGCGGCCCAGCGCGCGCCGGCTGAGCACCTGGGCCATCTGGCGGCGGTAGTCGGCGCTGCCGCGATGATCGTCGATGGGTTTGGCGTCGGCGGCCGCCGCGGCGGCCGCGCGGGCGATGGTCGCCTCGTCGGCCGGCTGGCCGGCCAGGGCCTGGGCCGCGCCGGCCGAGAGCAGCGGGGTGGGGGCCACCGCGCCCAGCGCCACCCGCCCGGCCACGACGCCCTTCCCGTCCGGGGTCAGCTCAAGCCAGGCCGCCGCGCTGACCAGGGCGATTTCCATGGCCTGCCTGAGCCCCAGTTTCTCGAAGGCGCTGCCCTGGCCCGGTCCGGCCGGCGGCAGGAGCGCCGCCGTCAGCAGCTCGCCCGCGCCCATGACGGTGCGCCCCGGCCCCTGGAAGAAATCGGCCAGGGCCACCTGACGACCGCCCAGGGGGCCGGCCAGCTCGGCGCTGGCCCCCAAAGCCAGCAGCATGGTGCACAGGTCCCCGGCCGGGCGGGCGGTGCAGAGATTGCCGCCGATGGTGGCCCGGTTGCGCACCTGGGGCGAGCCCAGGGCGGCCCCGGCCTCGGCCAGGCCCATGAGCCCCATGGCCCCGGCCCGGCGCGCCAGCCAGGCGGCGGTGACCAGCGCGCCCAGGCGCATCTTAGACCCTCCCCCCCCCGTCTCCCGGAGTTCATCCAGGCCGTCCAGGTCCACCACCAGGCGGCAGCCTTGCTTGCCCAACTTGAGGTTGACCAATAGATCCGTGCCGCCGGCCAGGGGCCGGGCCTCGCCGCCGGCCTGGGCCAGGAGCCCCAGGGCCTCGGCCAGCCCGGCCGGCCGCTGATAATCGAACGCGGGCAGCAGCATCAGGCGTTCTCCTCCGCCAAAAGCTCCTCGCTGGGCTCCGGCGGCAGCAATCCCAAATCGATCTCCATCATGCGCAGGCTGACCAGCAGACGCCGGCCGTTGCGGTTGATGGCGGGGAAATCCCCGGCCTGGCCGATCAGGGCCATGGCCTCGCGGCGCAACCGCGCCAGGCGCTCGGCCAGGGCTTCTATCATGGCCGCTTCCAAACTAGCCTCCCTAGTGCAGCTTGCGCAAATCCTTGAAGCGCCGGGCCTTCACCTCGTAGCGCGGCAGGCTGCCGTATTCATGCACTTCTATGGCGTAGCCCAGATTGGTCTTGAGCCGCAACTCGTCCTTGAGCCTTTTCAGCAGATCGGCGCGGTCGACCGGAGCGCCCGGCCGGGGCTCGACCTTCAGGGTGATGCCCTCGCTGTCGCCCACCCTCTCCACCACCACCTCGTACTCGTCGCTCAACTCCGCGAAGCCGCGCACCACCGCCTCGATGGCGGCCGGCGAGAGCAGCACGCCCTTGACCTTGGTGATGTCGTCGGCCCGGCCCTGCACCCCGCCCCGGATCAGGCGGTAGGAGCGGCCGCAGGGGCAGGGGTCGGCCGCCCACTCGATGATGTCCATGGAGTCGAAACGCAGACAGGGCTGGGCGCGGCGGTCAAGGGCGGTGATGACCATGCGCCCGCGCCGGCCCGGCTCCTCGATGAGTTCGCCGGTGATCAGATCCTCGATTTGGACCAGGAATAGGCCCTCGTTGACGTGCAAGCCGCCGGGCTGGGCCGCGCACTCGTAGCTCCAGGCCCCGATCTCGGTGGCTCCGGCGTGGTCAAAGACCTTGGCCCCCCAGGCCTGTTCCAGCCGCGCCTTGGTGGCCGGGATCGAGGCCCCCGGCTCGCCGGCGCAGGTGATGCGCTCAATGGTCAGGCCGGCGGCGTCAAAGCCCAGCTTGCTGCGGGCCGTCTCGGCCATGTTCAGCAGATAGGTGGGGGTGCCCATCAGCGCGGTGGCCTTCAACTCCTGTATCTTCAGCAGCCGGGCGCTGGTGTCCAGCACCCCGCCGGGCACCACCTCGCAGCCCAGCTTCTCGGCCGCGTAGTGGCCGGCCCAGAAGGCCACGAAGATGTTGTAGCCGAAGGGGATGAAGACCCGGTCCGTGGGGCGGTAGCCCTGGGCCCAGAGGATGTAGCTCCAGCATTCGGACCACCACTCCCAGTCGGCCCAGGAGTCGGCCTGGTAGACCGGCTGGCCGGTGGTGCCGGAGGTCTGGCGGAACTCGGCCACCTCGCTCAAGGGCAGGCAGAGCACGCCGCCATAGGGAAAAGGCTCCTGGGTCTGGGCCTCCCTGAGCCGGGTCTTGTCCATCTTGGGCACCTTGGCCATGTCGTCCCAGGTCCGGACGTCGCCGGGCTCCAGGCCCGCGGCCTGGTACAGATCGCGGTAGTATGGCGAGCGCTCATAGGCCCAGGCCAGCACGCGCTGGAATTTCTTGAGCTGGAGCGCGCGCAGGCGCTGGGGCTCCAATGTCTCCAGCCAGGGATTCCAATAGGGGTTTTTAAGTTCCATGCGTTGCTTCCGTTGCGGTGAATCGCTCGTCCGCGGCCCTAGTACATCAGGTTGGGCAGCCAGGTGGCGATGGCCGGGAAGGCCACGATCAAGGCCGTGCCCACGATCAGGGCCAGCAGGAAAGGCAGGCAGCCGTTGAATATCTTCTCCAACGGAATGTCCTGGGCGATGCCGTTTACCACGTAGACGTTGATGCCCACCGGCGGCGTGATGACACCCATCTGGGTCACCAACACGATGATGACCCCGAACCAGATGGGGTCGTAGCCCAGGTTGACGATGATGGGGTAGAAGATGGGTATGGTCAGCATGATCAGCGCCAGGGCGTCGATGAAGCAGCCGCCCAGCAAGTAGACCAGGATTATGAGGCTGATGACCCCCCAGCCGGGCAGATTCAGCGTCGTCACCCACTCGGCCACGTTGAAGGGGATGCGGGTCATGGCCAGGAAGTGGCCGAAGACCACCGCGCCGGCCACCAGCAAGAGCACCATGCAGGAGGTGCGCAGGGTCTCGTAGAGGCTTTTCACGAAACCGGCCCAGGTGAGCTGGCGCCGGAACAGGGCCACCAGCAGCACCGCCATGGAGCCCACCGCGCCGGCCTCGTTGGGGGTGAACAGGCCGGTGAACAGCCCGCCCATGACCATGGCGAAGATGGCCAGGGTCTCGCCGGTCTCGCCGAGCGATCGGATGCGCTCGCCCCAGGGATAGCGCTCGCCGGCCGGCCCCTGTTCGGGCTTGAACCAGCAGTAGACGATCACCGCCAGGGCGAACCAGGCGGTGATGAAAAACGCCGGCACGATGCCGGCCACGAAGAGCGCGCCGATGGACTGCTCGGTGAGGATGCCGTAGACGATCATGACCACGCTGGGCGGCATGAGCATGCCCAGACCGCCGCCGCTGGCCACGGTGCCCGCGGCCAGCTCGTTGCCGTATCCGTAGCGGCGCATCTCCGGCAGGCCCACCGTGGCCATGGTGGCCGCCGTGGCCGGGCTGGAGCCGCAGACCGCGCCGAAGGCGCAGCAGGCCATCACCGTGGCCGTGGCCAGGCCGCCCTTGTAGGAGCCCACCAGCTTGTAGGCCGAGTCGTAGAGCCGGCGGCTGATGCCGGCGTTGAAGGCGATCTGGCCCATGAGGATGAACAGGGGAATGATGGTCAATCCGTAGGACGAGTAGATGTCATAGAAATCCCGCGACAGCAGCTTGAGCCCCGCCTCCGGACCCCTGAGCAGGCTGAAGCCGGCGAATCCGACCAGGGTCATCACGTAGGCCACCGGCATCCGGGTGAAGAACATGGCCACCAGGACGACGATGCCCAAGAGTCCCACCATGCTTTCGTTCATGACTTGAGCGCCCTGCCTAGGTTAGTGATGATTCCTCCCAAAATGACCAAGGCCAGCACCGCGAAAGCCAGCGCCACCAGGTGGACCAGGATGTAGTAGGGAAATTCCAGGCTCATGGAGACCTCGCCGGCCTTCTTCATGGCTGCGGCGTAGACGAACATCTGCCAGGAGACGATGGCGAACAGGGCCAGGCTCAGGCAGCCGGTGGCCGCGTCCATGCCGGCCTGGCCCTTGGCTGGCAGGCGCCGCACCAGCAGGTCCACCCCGACATGGCCCTTTTCCACGTCGGTCAGCGGCATGGCGCAGGCCAGCAGGATGGTGGCCATGAAGCTGACCATCTCCACCGCCCCGAAGATGGGACGGCCGAAGAACCGGAACACCACGTCCACGCAGGTGATGAGCATCATGCCCACCAGCCCCGCCGCTCCGATGCGCTTGAGCGCCCCCACCAGTTTCATGATTAGCCAGTTCAAGACCCTGCCTCCCAGGCTGTACACGGGCCGGGGGGCGCGCCGCCCCCCGGCCGGGTTGGCCTACTTGCCCTTGGCGGTCTTTAGAATGCCCAGCACCTGCATGGTGTATTCCACCGCCTCTTGGCCCGGCAGGCCCTTGTCGGTGGCCTCCTTGGCGTACTCGCCCAACACCGGCTGCACCGCCTTCACCCAAGCCTTGGCCTCATCGGCGCTCAGCTCAAAAAGCTGGCCGCCCTTGGAGGCCAGAAACGCCTTGCCCTCCTCGTCGCTGTCGATCCAGGCCTGGCCGTGCTTGTCGATCCACTCCTTGTTGATCTGGGCGATGGTCTTCTGCACGTCGGCGGGCAGGGCCTTCCACTTGTCCTTGTTCATCACCACGTAGAAGCCGGTGGTGTAGGCCATGGCGTAGTTGAGGGTGCCGTACTTGACCACCTCGCCCAGCTTCCAGCCCTTGTTGGACTCCATGGGATACATGGCGCCGTCCACCACGCCCTTTTGCAGCGACTGGTAGGTCTCCGGCATGGGCATGGCCACCGGGGTGCCGCCCAGGGCCTTGACGGTCTTGGCCGAGAAGCCATGGCTGCGGATCTTGAGCTCCTTCAGGTCCGCCATGGTCTTGACCGGCTTGTCCTTGGTGAACAGCAGGCCGGGGCCGTGGCCGTGCAGGTACATCACCTCCACGTCGTCGAGCTCCTTGGGCTTGAACTTCTCGTAGACCGCGTTCACCACCTTGGTGGCCACCATGCCATCGGGGTAGCCCAGGGGCAGGTCCACCACCTCCATGAGCGGGAAGCGGCCGCGGGTGTAGCCGAACAGGCTGAAGCCGATGTCCGAGAGACCCTGCACGACGCCGTCGTAGACCTGGGCGGCCTTGGTCAGGGTCTGGCCGGGAAAATAATCGATCTTCACCTGGCCCTGGGTGCGCTTTTCCACCTCCTGGCACCAGGCCTGGGCCAGTTGCGACTGGATGTGGGTCGGGGGGAAGAAGCAGGAATAGGTGAGTTTGATGGGATCGGCCGCCGCGGCCGCTCCGGCCATCGCCAGCATCAATCCCAAGACCAACAGACCGGACTCGATCGCCTGCCAACACCGCTTGGACATGCCACCCTCCCTGGGACGTTGGCGCGGCGGACCCGCCTTTGGCGGGGCCTCCAGCGCTCGTTAGGTGTGCGACCGAGCCTGCACGGAACAGGCTCGGCGTTAACGTCCGGTTGGGCAAGTCCGGGTCCGTAGGGGACCGCAAAACATCGGGGTCAGCAGGTTGGCCGCCTTCCGGCCAAGGGCCGCCTGGGCCCGGTCATTTCACAATGCAAACCCCATGCCTTAGATCCTGTATCCGACCCCTTTTACAAGATGTGTAAATCATGGCTGTTTGCCGGCGGCCTTTCCGGCCTGACGCTGGATCGGCAAGGCCCGGCTTGCCAGTTTGGCAAAAAATTTGCCAAACCTTTCCTAGACCCCGATGCGGCCCAGGCCGTGCATGGCCAGGCGCTTGCGCAGGGTGGGCCGGCTCAGGCCCAGCTCGCGGGCCGCGGCGCTCAGGTTGCCTTCCGCCCGGCGCATGGCCGCGGCCAGGTGCGCGCGCTCGGCCTGGACCAGGTCCACCGTCGCGGCGTTCACCTGCACCGCGCCGGCCAGGGCGGCCGGCCCAGGGCCGCCCCCAGGGGAGGCGGCCAGCGCCACGCGCACCGCTTCGGCCAAGAGCGTCTGTCCGCGCGAATCGATGGCCGCCTTGGTCAGCACGTTAAGAAGCTCGCGGCCGTTGCCCGGCCAGCCGTGTGCGCGCAGCAGGGGATAGACTTCCCGCTCCAAGTGTGAGATGCGGGTGTGCAGTTGGCGATTGATGCGGTGCAGGAAAAAGGGGACCATCTCCTCCAGGTCCTCCGGGCGCTGGCGCAGGGGCGGCATCGCCACCGCCGCCACCTGCAGGCGATAGAGCAGATCGGCCCTGAACAGGCCGCGCGCGGCCATGTCCGCCAGGGAGCGGTTGGTGGCCCCCAGGATGCGGGCCTCGGAGCGCAGGGTGCGGCTGCCGCCCAGGCGGGTGAACTCGCGCCGCTCCAGAAAGCGCAGCAGCTTGGCTTGCAGGCCTGGCGTCAGCTCGCCCACCTCGTCGAAAAAGATGGTGCCCAGCCCGGCCGACTCCAGGCGGCCCTTCTTGGCCTGATGGGCGCCGGTGAAGGCCCCGCGCTCGTGGCCGAACAGCTCGCTTTCGGTCAGCGACTCCACCAGGGTGGTGCAGTCCACGGTGATGAAGGGCTCGGCCCCCCAGGGGCTGCGTTCGTGGATCAGCCGGGCCGCCACCTCCTTGCCGGTGCCGGTCTCGCCCTGGATGAGCACCGTGGCCCGGTTGGCGGTCAGGAGCCCTATCTGCTTGAACACCTGGCGCATGCCGCGCGATTTGCCCACCAGCACCGTGGCGTCGGGGTCGGCCGGCGGCGGCGGCAGGGGCGCGAGGCGCCCCTCGCGTCCCGGCCGGCGCAGGGCCCTGGCCAGGCTCTGCTCCAGCTCGTCCACGTCCAGGGGCTTGTGGATGTAGTCGTAGGCCCCCAGGCGCATGGCCTCGATGGTGGTCTCCATGTCGTGGTAGGCGGTGATCATGATGACCCTGGCCTCCGGCAGGCCTTCCTTGAGCGGGGCCAGGAGGTCAAGACCCGAACCGTCGGGCAGGCGGATGTCCAGGATGACCACCTCCGGCCGGCTCTTGAGGGCCTCGGCCAGGCCCTCGCCGGCGCTGGCCGCGCAGGCCACGCTCAAGCCCTTCTCGCCCAAGAACATGGCCAGGGATTGGCGCAGGGGGGCCTCGTCGTCGATCACCAGCACCCGGCTCATGCCAGCTCCTTGAATTCCAGCACGAAGCGGGCGCCGCGCCCGGAGCGGCTCACGACCGCCACCCGGCCGCCGTGGGCCTGGACCAGGCGCTTGACGTTGGCCAGGCCCAGGCCGGTGCCGGCGCGCTTGCTGGTGAAAAAGGGCGTGAACAGATGCCGGCGCGCGTCGGCGCTGAGGCCCGGCCCCTGGTCGCGCACGCTGATCCGGCAGCCCCGGCCGCCGGGCAGGAGCCGGGTGGCCACCGTGAGCAGGCTGCCGGCCGGCGCGGCGTCCAGGGCGTTGAGCAGCAGGTTGAAAAGCGCCTGCTCCAGGGCCTTGCGGTCCAGGTTCAGCCGGTCCAGGCCGGGGTCCAAAAGCCGGCGCAGGCGCAGGCCCTGGCCGGACAGACGCGGGCGCAGAAGCGCCAGGCAGTCGCCCACCAGTCGGTTGACCGCCACTGGCTCCGGAGTGAGGCGCTGGGGCTTGGCCAGATCCAGGAGCTGTTGCAGGATGCCCTCCAGGCGGGCCACCTCGCCGGCGGCCAGGGACAGGCGGTCGCGGTCGTTGCCCTCCAGGCGCAGGTGGCGCTCCAGGAGCTGGAGGTTCATGCGGATGGTGGAAAGCGGGTTGCGCAGTTCGTGGCTCAGGGAGGCGGTGAGCTGGCCGATGTAGGCCAGGCGTTCGCTCTCGCGCACCCGGCGCTCCATCTCCACCCGCTCGCTCATGTCGCGGTAGATGCCGATCAAGACCGGCCCCTCGCCCCAGTCCACCACCCGCGAGCGCACCTCGGTGGGCGCGGCCTGTCCGTCCAGCCCCCGGCGGATGAATTCCAGGCGGCGGGGGCCGGGCTTGCCGGCCAAGGCGTCCAGGCAGGCCCGGCGCACCCGCGCCCGATCGGCCGGGTCCACGAAGCGCCAGATGGGCTGGCCGATGACCTGGCCCTGGGTGGCCGCGTGCAGGCGGGCGAAGGTCCGGTTGGCGAAGGCGATGCGCGTGCCCCTTACGGCGAAATAGCCGTCGTTGATCTCCTCCACCAGGGTGCGGTAGCGCTCCTCGCTCAGGGCCAGGCGACGGCCCTTGCTGGCCACCTCGGCGGCCAGGTCCTCGGCCCGGCGACGGATGGCCGCCTCGTGCATGGCCTGGAATCGGTCGGAAAAGCGGTGGATCTGGTAGGAGACGCAGGCGTTGATGGCCGTGCAGGCGGCCACCAGATCGGCCAGGCCCAGCGCTTGGCCCAGGCGGGGCAAGAGCAGCACCCGGTATTGGTCGAATCCCTGCTGGACCTCCGATAGGGGGAAGCCGGCCTGCAAACGCAGGCGGGTGATGAAGGAAACAAAGCGGTCCAGGTCGCGGGTTTCGCCGCTGGCCATGGCCCGGCGGTTGGCCTCGTAGGACTGGCCGATGGTGCGCTCCAGCTCCCGGCGCTGGCGTTGGCGGTAATGGGGGCCCAGTTGGGAGACGGCGTCCACCCAGGCGCGCACGAACCCCACGCGCTGATCGCCCAGCCAGGCCAGCAGGGCGGCCGGGGCGCGGGGCAATCGGCCGGCGGGCTGCTCGTCGGGCAAAGGCGGGCCAAACCCCGCCGCTGCGCTGGCGCGAAGAGGCAATGGCCTCTCCCCTGCAGGGGGTGTTGGTTGGGCGTGGACGGGGTTGCCATTCCCAACTTAGGCAATGGTTGCTGGAGCCGTCAAGCCTTTTGCGCCCCGCGCCAGCCGGCGTTCAGGGCTCCTCGCGTATGGTGTGGCCGGCCGCGGCCAGGTCGGCGGCGATCTGGGCGGCGTGCTCGAAGCCCAGGGTCTCCAGCTCCAAGCGGACCAGGGTGTGGTCCGAGGCCAACTCGCGGCCCAGGCGGTCGTGGCTGATGGTCAGCACGTTGGCCTCGCGCCGGGCCAGGTCGGTCAAAAGCGCGGCCAGGGCCCCGGGCCGGTCGGGCAGGACCACGGCGAAGCGCCAGATGCGCCCCGAACGCGCCAAGCCCTGGTCGATGATGCGGCCCAGCAGGTTGGAATCCACGTTGCCGCCGGAGATCAGGATCACCACCCGCTTGCCGGCGAGCTCCGGCAATGACCCGGACAAGAGCGCGGCCAGGCCCAGGGCCCCGGCCCCCTCGGCCACGATGCGCCGTCTTTCGAGCAACAGCAGCATGGCCTGGGCGATGTACTCCTCCTCCACCGTCACCACCCGGTCCACATGGCGGGCGATGAGGGGGTAGTTCTCATCGCCGATGCGGGCGATGCGCGCGCCGTCGGCCAGGGTGGGCCGGGTGGCTATGGTCCGGGGGCCGCCGGCGGCCAGGGCGGCGGACGCCGCCGGCGCGGCCGCGGGAGCCACTCCGATGACCAGCGTGGCCGGGCTGACGGCCTTGACCGCCGTGGCCACCCCGGCGATGAGCCCGCCCCCGCCCACCGGAACCAGCAGCGCCTCGGCGTCGGGGAGCTGGGCCATGATCTCCAGGCCCAGGCTGCCTTGGCCGGCGATCACCGCCGGATCGTCATAGGGATGGATGAACACGTGGCCCGGCTCCAGGGCGCGGGCGGCCTCAAGGCAATCGGCCACGCTTTCGCCGGTGAGCCGCACCTCGGCCCCGGCTCCGGCCGTGGCCTGGCGCTTGCTCAGGCTGGCCCCGCGCGGCATGAAGATCACCGCCTTAAGCCCCAGCATGGCCGCCGAGACCGCCACCCCCTGGGCGTGGTTGCCGGCGCTGGCCGCGGCCACCGCCGCGCCGGGGTGCTCGCCGGCCAATTGGCTCAGACGGTTGAAAGCCCCGCGCAGCTTGAAGGAGCCAGTGCGTTGCAGGTTCTCCAGCTTGAGCCAGACCTTCGCCCCCACCAGCTTGCCCAGGTGGGGCGATGGGGCCAGGGGAGTGACGAAGGCCACTCCGCCAAGCCGCTCCTGGGCCGCGCGGATGTCGTCGATTACCACCAGGGACATGCCGGGCCTCCGGGCTGGGTTGGCTTCCTGGGCCAAGGCTAGCACGCGTGGGCGGGCGGCGGGAAGCCGTTTGGCCTCCGGTTTGCATTATGATCTCTACAAGTAGGTAGGCAGGCCTGGCAAATGCTACTATTAAGTACATATCAGGCCAAAAAATTACAATTGGGTATGTTTAACGCCGGTTCCCCGGACCCCGGAAGGCCATGCAGCTAGCCGTCGCCCAGCTTGAACTCAAGGCGCTTTTCGAGATCAGCCGCATCATCGGCCAGGCCCTGGACCTGGACCGGTCGCTGGAGCGGGTGCTGGAGGTCTTGAGCGAGTCCATGGCCATGAAGCGGGCCACCCTGACCCTCCTGGACGAGGAGACCGGGGTCCTGGGCATCCGGGCCAGCCACGGTCTCAGCGCCGAGGAGCGCCGCCGCGGCGTATACCGCACCGACGAGGGCGTCACCGGCCGCATATTCCAGACCGCCGAGCCCTTCTACGTGCCCGACATAAGCAAGGAGCCCCTGTTCCTCAACAAGACCCAGGCGCGGCCCCGCGACAAGTCCGGCATCGCCTTCGTGGGAGTGCCCATCCTGGTCCAGGGCCTCACCGTGGGCGTGCTCACCGTGGACCGGCTTTTCGGCGAGGAGATCAGCTTCGAGGAGGACATCCGCTTTCTGACCATCGTGGCCCAGTTGGTCAGCCAGTTCATCAGCCTCAACCGTCAGGTGCAGGCCCGCGAGGACGCCCTGAAGCGCCGGGCGCGGCTGTTGGAGCTGGAGATGAAGGAGCGCTACAACAACTTCTTCATCGTGGGTCAGTCCGAGGCCATGTGCGAGTTGCAGCGCCTCATCAGCCGGGTGGCTCCCAGCCGGGCCTCGGTGCTCCTCTTGGGCGAGTCCGGCACCGGCAAGACCCTGGTGGCCAGGGTGCTGCACAACCTGAGCGGGCGGGCCCACGCGCCCTTCGTGAAGATCAACTGCGCGGCGTTGCCGGAGAACCTTTTGGAAAGCGAACTCTTTGGCCACGAGCGCGGGGCCTTCACCGGCGCGGCGGCCACCAAGCGCGGCCGGGTGGAGGAGGCCCACGGCGGCAGCATCTTTTTGGACGAGATCGGCGAGCTGCCGCTCACCCTGCAAGCCAAGCTCCTGCGCTTTTTGCAGGACCGGGAGTTCGAGCGCTTGGGCAGCACCGTCACCCGCCAGGTGGACGTGCGCATCATCGCGGCCACCAACGCCGACCTGGCCCGGGCCGTGGAGCAGGGGCGCTTCCGCGAGGATCTCTATTACCGGCTCAACGTCTTTCCCATCAAGATTCCGCCCCTGCGGGAGCGCCGCCAGGACATCCCTCTGCTGATCGAGCATTTTCTGGACAAGTTCTCGCGCGAATACGCCCGCCGGCTCGGCATCGCGCCAGAGGCCCTGGCCTGGCTCAGGGACTACGCCTGGCCCGGCAACGTGCGCGAGATGGAAAACCTGATCGAGCGCCTGGCCATCATGAGCGACGGCGGCAGCATAGGCCTGGATGACCTGCCCCATCGCTTGCGCCCGGAGCGGCCGGCCGCCGCCCGTCCGGCGGCCGCGGGCGGCGTCAGCCTGGACGAGCTGGTCAAGCGCGAGCTCTTGGCCGCCCTGGAGCGCAGCGGCTGGGTGCAGTCGCGCGCCGCCCGCGAGCTGGGCGTCACCCTGCGCCAGCTCAACTACCGCCTGGACAAGTTCGGGCTCGCCGACCTGGTGCGGACCAACCGCCAGAAGACATCGGCCCTGGGCCGAACCTGAGCCACGGCCTCGTCCTCCATTAATGCTTCATCCGGCAAAAGGCCGGGCGAGCCTTTTGTTCTTCTCCATTTTTGAATCCAACGGCAGGCCGCCCCCCGCGCCATAGCCGGCCGCCCTTAAGGGAACCCGCACGGCCTGGCGCCGCGCACGCGGCAGGTGAGTCGAGGCCTGGCCAGGGGAATGGACTGGAAGGAAAAAATAGGCCCCATCGCCAGGGGCCAATGCCTGTGCCGCACCAACCTGCCTCGCCAAAGCGCGAGGCTTCTGCGGCCGGCGTGGGCGCGCGAGGGCAAGAATACAACCCCCCAGACGCCCATGCATCACCTGGCCTCCCGCCCCGCCTGCGCCGCGGCCGGCCCGGCCGCGCCGGGCGTCGCCAAGACTGTTCAAGCCCATCCCCGTCCGCGGTAATTGTGAACTTTGTAAACATTGTCAGGTCGCGCCCGGCGATTCCCGGCCTTGCCCTGCGACGAGCCATCCGCCCTTTATCCTTTTATTCATGCTGGTTATCCATATTTTCAACCGCCCCGTTCATCCTGGCATTGCCTTTGCTCTATAGGGGGGCAGGAAGAACCCTGGCAGGAGCTAGCCATGAGAAAAGTCGCGATTTACGGCAAGGGCGGCATAGGCAAGTCCACCACCACCCAGAACACGGTGGCCGGCCTGGCCGAGATGGGCAAGAAGGTGATGGTGGTGGGCTGCGATCCCAAGGCCGATTCCACCCGGCTTCTCCTGGGCGGCCTGGCCCAGCGCTCGGTGCTGGACACCCTGCGCGAGGAGGGCGAGGACGTGGACCTGGACGAGCTGCGCCTGCTGGGCTTCTCCGACACGCTTTGCGTGGAGTCCGGTGGGCCGGAGCCCGGCGTGGGCTGCGCCGGCCGCGGCATCATCACCAGCATCAACATGCTGGAGCAACTAGGCGCCTACGACGAGGCCCACGGCCTGGACTACGTGTTCTACGACGTGCTGGGCGACGTGGTCTGCGGCGGGTTCGCCATGCCAATCCGCGAGGGCAAGGCCCAGGAGATATACATCGTCTGCTCCGGCGAGATGATGGCCATGTACGCGGCCAACAACATCTGCAAGGGCATCAAGAAGTTCGCCGAGTCCGGCGGGGTGCGCCTGGGCGGGCTTATCTGCAACAGCCGCAACGTGGACAACGAGCGCGAGATGATCGCCGAGTTCGCGGGGCGTCTGGGCACCCAGATGATCTACTTCGTGCCCCGCAACAACGACGTGCAGCGGGCCGAGATCAACCGCAAGACCGTCATCGAGTGGAAGCCCGACTGCGCCCAGGCCGACGAATACCGGAACCTGGCCCGCGCCATCGACGCCAACCAGATGTTCGTGGTGCCCAATCCTATCAGCCAGCAACAACTGGAAAGCCTCCTCATGGAGTTCGGCCTGCTGGACGCGGCCTAGAAAGGAGCCTCTGCCATGATCATGATCCGAGCCATCGTGAGACCCGAAAAGGCCGACGAGGTGCTGGCGGCCCTGATGGAGGCGGGCTACCCCTCGGTGACCAAGTACGCCGTGGCCGGTCGCGGCAAGCAGCGCGGCATCAAGATCGGCGAGGTCACCTACGACGAGCTGCCCAAGACCATGCTGATGAGCGTCATCAAGGACGAGGACAAGGACTTCGTCATCAACATCGTTATGGGCGCGGCCCGTTCCGGCAAGGGCGGGCACTTCGGCGACGGCAAGATATTCGTCAGCGCGGTGGACGACGTCTACACCATCAGCTCAGGGGCGCGCGACACCGCTCCCCAGTCAAGCGAGGCCAAGGCATGAAGGAAGTGGTCGCCGTGGTGCGCATGAACATGATGAACCAGAACAAGAAGGCGCTCACCGAGGCCGGCGTCGCGGCGTTCTTCGCCCACGAGGTGCAGGGCCGGGGCAAGGGCCTGGTCAACCGCCTGGTGCTGGAGGGCGCGGCCAAGGGACACGAGGAGGCGGTGGAGCTCTTGGGCGAAAAGGGCAAGCTCTATCCCAAGCGGATGATAACGGTGGTGGTGCCGGACAAGGAGGTGCCGGGCGTGGTCAAGACGCTGATCAAGACCAACCAGACCGGAAACCCCGGCGACGGCAAGATCTTCGTGCTGCCGGTGATGGACGCCCATCGCGTGCGCACCGGCGAAAAGGGCCATAAGGCCATCGTTTAACGCCGCGGGGAGGATTTTCGCCATGACGAACGTGGACGACAGCCAGATGCGGTGGAACCCGGCCGAGGTCAAGGAGGAGATGCTCCGGAAGTATCCCCCCAAGACCGGCCGCAAGCGCGCCAAGCAGGTGCTGATCGCCGAGGCCCTCGCCGAGGGCGCGCCGGAGATCATGGCCAACGTGCGCACCATCCCCGGAATCATCACCATGCGCGGCTGCACCTACGCCGGGTGCAAGGGCGTCATCATGGGCCCCACCCGCGACATCGTCAACATCACCCACGGCCCCATCGGCTGCGGCTTCTATTCCTGGCTGACCCGGCGCAACCAGACCGACGCATCCGCCCCCGGCGCCGAGAACTTCATGACCTACAGCTTCTCCACCGACATGCAGGACAAGGACATCATCTTCGGCGGCGAAAAGAAGCTGGAGCAGGCCATTCTGGAGGCCTACGACCTATTTCACCCCAAGGCCATCGCGGTCTTCGCCACCTGCCCGGTGGGGCTCATCGGCGACGACATCCACGCCGTGGCCGCGCGCATGAAGGAAAAGCTGGGCGACTGCAACGTCTTCGCCTTCAGTTGCGAGGGCTACAAAGGCGTGTCCCAGTCGGCCGGCCACCACATTGCCAACAACCAGGTGTTCCGCCACGTGGTGGGCAAGGTCGAGGACGGCAGGCAGGGCAGGTTCAAGATCAACCTGCTGGGCGAGTACAACATCGGCGGCGACGGCTTCGAGATCGACCGCATCCTGAACAAGTGCGGCATCACCAACGTGGCCACCTTCTCCGGCAATTCCAGCTACGACCAGTTCGCCAGCGCCCACACCAGCGACCTGAACTGCGTCATGTGCCACCGCTCCATCAACTACGTGGCCGACATGATGGAGACCAAGTACGGCATCCCCTGGATCAAGGTGAACTTCATCGGGGCCAAGTCCGCCGCCAAGTCGCTGCGCAAGATCGCCAAGTACTTCGACGATCCGGAGCTGAGCACGCGGGTGGAGGAGGTCATCACCGAGGAGATGCCGGCGGTGGAGGCGGCGCTCCAGGAGATCCGGCCGCGCACCGAGGGCAAGACGGCCATGCTCTTCGTGGGCGGCTCCCGCGCCCACCATTACCAGGACCTTTTCGCCGAGCTGGGCATCAAGACCGTCTCGGCCGGCTACGAGTTCGCCCACCGGGACGACTACGAGGGCCGTCGGGTGCTGCCCAATCTCAGCGTGGACGCCGACAGCCGCAACATCGAGGAGCTGGAGGTGGAGCCCGACCCGTTGCTTTTCCGGCCGCGCAAGTCCGCCGAGGATCTGGCGCGCTTGCAGGCCCAGGGCCTGGAGCTCAAGGGCTACAACGGCATGATCCCGGACATGCCGGACAAGACCCTGGTCATCGACGACCTGAACCAGTACGAGGCCGAGAAGCTGGTGGAGCTGATAAAGCCAGACATCTTCTGCGCGGGCATCAAGGAGAAGTTCTCCATCCAGAAGACCGGCATCCCCATGAAGCAGCTGCACAGCTACGACTCCGGCGGCCCCTACGCCGGCTTTAAGGGCGCGGTCAACTTCTACCGGGAGATCGACCGCCTGGTCAACAGCAAGGTCTGGGGCTATCTGAAGGCCCCCTGGCAGGAGAACCCGGAGCTCTCGGCCACCTATGTCTGGGAATAACGGCTAGGACGAGGATGGCGTCATGTTATTGAGACACACCCCCAAGGAAATCACCGAGCGCGGGGCCTTGACCATCAACCCGGCCAAGACCTGCCAGCCCATCGGGGCCATGTACGCGGCCCTGGGGCTCCACGGTTGCCTGCCCCACAGCCACGGCTCCCAGGGCTGCTGCGCCTACCATCGCTCCACCCTGACCCGCCACTACAAGGAGCCCATCAGCGCCTCCACCAGCTCCTTCACCGAGGGCTCCTCGGTCTTCGGCGGCCAGGCCAACCTGTTGCAGGCCATCGAGAACATCTTCGCGGTCTACGAGCCGGAGGTGGTGGCGGTGCACACCACCTGCCTGTCGGAGACCATCGGCGACGACCTGACCCAGATCATCGACAAGGCCGAGAAGTCCGGCAAGATACCCCAGGGCAAGCGGGTCATTTTCGCCAACACGCCCAGCTACGTGGGCAGCCACGTCACCGGCTTCGCCAACATGGTCAAGGGCATGGCCATGCTGGCCCAACGCACGGGCAAGAAGAACGGCAAGGTGAACGTCATCCCCGGCTGGGTCGAGCCGGCCGACATGGAGGAAATCAGGCGCATGTGCGCCCTGATTGGGGTGGAGATCATCATGTTCCCGGACACCTCCGGGGTGCTCAACGGCCCCCTGTCCGGCGAGTTCAAGATGTTTCCCGAGGGCGGCGTGACCATGGACGAGCTGAAGAGCGCCGGCGACTCCACCGGCACCCTGGCCCTGGGCGAATGGTGCTCGGCCGACGCCGCCCGCTGGCTGGACGTCAACTGCAAGGTGCCCTGCCGGGTGCTGGAGATGCCTTTCGGGCTCAAGGCCAGCGACCGCTTCGTGGACGCCCTGCGCGTCATCGCCGGGGCCGGCGTGCCCGACGAGATCAGCCACGAGCGCGGGCAACTGGTGGACATGATCTCCGACATGCACCAGTACTTCTACCAAAAGAGCGTGGCCCTGGCCGGCGACCCCGACCAGCTCATCGCCCTGACCGAGTTCCTGGTCTCCATCGACATGTGGCCCCGGCACATCGTCACCGGCACGCCGGGCAAGGCCTTCGAGGACAAGATCCGCGAGCTGACCGCCGGGATGCCTTTTCCGGTCAACGTCAAGGCCGGCGCCGGCGCCGACATGTTCCTGCTGCACCAGTGGGTCAAGAACGACCCGGTGGATCTGCTGATCGGCAACACCTACCTGAAGTACATCGCCCGCGACGAGGACATCCCCCTGGTGCGCTGGGGCTTCCCCATCCTGGACCGGGTGGGGCACCAATACTTCCCCACCGTGGGCTACAAGGGCGGGCTACGGCTATTGGAAAAAATCCTCGGCGCCATCCTGGAGCGCAAGGACCGCGACGACCCCGAAGAGAGCTTCGAGCTGGTCATGTAAAGGAGGTGAGCCTTGGAAAAGCCCGATTACACCATCCTGGTCTGCGGCAGCTTCCGCGCCGGCGGCGAATCCCAGGGCGTCTGCCACAAGAAGGGCTCCCTGGCGCTCTTGCCCTATCTGGAAGAAGAGCTGGCCGCCCGCGGGCTCAGCGCCGCCATCGCCGGCACCACCTGCCTGAAGCTCTGCGACCAGGGGCCGACCCTGGTGGTGCAGCCCCAGAACTGGTGGTTCGGGGGCGTGGACAACGAGGCGGCGGTGGACGCCATCCTGGACGGCCTGGAGGCGGGCAAGCCGGCCCAGGACTACCTGCTCTAGCCCATAGGCGAGCGACAACCCGCCGGCCGGGGCAGCCCGGCCCCGCGGCCGGCGAGAGCCAAGGGGGCGAATCATGGCCCAGGCGATGTTCGATCAGCGGCGCGACCAAGTGGCGGTGGCCGGCGACGGCCCCTTCCGCATCAGTTGCGACAAGGAGAGCCTGGCCGGGGCGGTGAGCCAGCGAGCCTGCGTGTTCTGCGGATCGCGGGTGGTGCTCTATCCCATCGCCGACGCCCTGCACCTGGTGCACGGCCCGGTGGGCTGCGCGGCCTACACCTGGGACATCCGCGGCGCGCTCTCCTCCGGCCCGGAGCTGCACCGTTTGTCGTTTTCCACCGACCTGCGCGAGACCGACGTGATCTTCGGCGGCGAGAAGAAGCTCGCCGCCGCCCTGGACGAGCTGATAGAGCGCCATCACCCCGCCGCGGCCTTCGTCTATTCCACCTGCATCGTGGGGCTCATTGGCGACGACCTGGCCGCGGTCTGCCGCCAGGCCGAGGAGCGCCACGGCATCCCGGTCATTCCGGTGCTGAGCGAGGGCTTCAAGGGCAACAAGCGGGCCGGCTACCTGGCCGCCTGCCAGGCCATGTTCAAGCTGGTGGGCTCCGGCGACACCGCCGGCATCTCCCCCAAAAGCGTCAACATCCTGGGCGACTTCAACCTGGCCGGCGAGCTGTGGATCATCCGCGATTATTTTCGGCGCATGGGCGTGGAGGTGGTGGCGAATGTGACCGGCGACGGCCGGGTGGCCGACATCCGCCGCGCCCACGGCGCGGCCCTGAATCTGGTGCAGTGCTCCGGGTCCACCATGGAGCTGGCCAAGATGATGCGGGAGTCCTACGGCACCCCCTTCCTGCGGGTGAGCTACTTCGGGGTGGAGGACATGAGCCAGGCCCTCTACGACGTGGCCGAGCATTTCGACGACCCGGAGATGATGGCCCGCACCCGCGCCCTGGTGAAGGAGGAGCTGGGCAAGCTCTATCCCCAGCTCATGGCGCTGCGCCGCGACCTCGCCGGCAGGAAGGCGGCCATCTACGTGGGCGGGGCCTTCAAGGCCTTCAGCCTGGTCAAGAGCTTCCGACTTCTGGGCATGCAGACGGTGCTGGTGGGCAGCCAGACCGGCGCCGAGGCCGACTACCAGGAGCTGGCCGCCATCTGCGACCCCGGCACCATCATCGTCGACGACGCCAACCCGCTGGAGTTGATGCGCTATCTGAAGGAGAAGGGGGCCGACGTCTTCGTGGGCGGGGTCAAGGAGCGGCCCATCGCCTACAAACTGGGGCTGGGCTTCTGCGACCACAACCACGAACGCAAGCTGGCCCTGGAGGGTTTTTCCGGCATGCTCAATTTCGCGCGCGAGATCCATCGCACCGTGCTGAGCCCGGTGTGGAATTTCGTGCCGCGCGTCGGCGGGAGGATGGCATGAGCACCGCGACCGCCAGCACCGTGACCGCGCCCAAGTATGTAAGCACCACCAACGCCTGCAAGCTGTGCATGCCCATGGGCGCCTGCCTGGCCTTCAAGGGCGTGGAGGGCTGCGTGCCCTTCCTGCACGGCTCCCAGGGCTGCGCCACCTACATGCGCCGCTACCTCATCAGCCATTTCCGCGAGCCGGTGGACATCGCCAGCTCCAGCCTGGGCGAGAAAGAGGCCGTGTTCGGCGGCGGGCCCAACCTGAAGCAGGGCCTGGTCAACGTCATCAACAAATACCAGGCCAAGCTGGTGGGCGTGGCCACCACCTGCCTGACCGAGACCATCGGCGACGACGTGCCCGCCCTGGTGCGCGAGTTCAACCGCCAGGCCAGGGTGGAGGGCTCCTCATGCGGCCCGCCGCCCATCGTCACGGTGTCCAGCCCCAGCTATGGCGGCAGCCACCTGCTGGGCTTCCACCGCGCGGTGGCGGCCCTGGTGGAGCAACTGGCCGACGGCCCCGGCCCCCGTCACGACGGCATCAACCTGCTGCCCGGCCTGGTCAGCCCGGCCGACCTGCGCTACCTGCGCGAGCTGGCCGAGGACTTCGGGCTGACCGCCGCCATCCTGCCCGACTACTCCCAGACCCTGGACGGAGTGGCCAGCGCCGAGTATCAGCTCATCCCCGACGGCGGCACGCCCCTGGCCGCCATCCGCGCCATGGGCCGGGCCGCGGCCACGCTGGAGCTGGGCCGCTCGCTGGAGGGTCTGGCCAGCGCCGGGCGCATCCTGGAGCGGGCCGGCGTTCCCCTGGTCAGCCTGGCCGCGCCCATCGGCCTGCGCGAGTCCGACCGGCTGATGGCAGCCCTGGAGCGCCTCTCTGGCCGCGGCCTGCCGGAAAAGCATCGCCGCGAGCGCGGTCAGCTCCTGGACGCCTTCGTGGACGGTCACAAGTATCTCTCCGGCGTCACCGCGGTGGTCTACGGCGACGAGGACCTGGCCCTGGGCCTGACCAGCTTTCTCTGCGAGATCGGGGTGCAGCCGCTGTTGGTGGCCACCGGCGGCGAGCTGGGCCAGATGCCGGCCTGGATCGAGGCGGCCTGCGCCGGGCTGACCCCCCAGGCGCCCCAGGTCATCACCGGAGCCGATTTCTGGCAGATCGCCGAACAGGCCCGCGTCCTGAAGCCGGACCTGATCCTGGGCAACTCCAAGGGCCAGCGCCTGGCCCGCGAGCTCAAGGCCCCGCTGGTGCGGGTGGGCTTCCCCATCCACGACCGTTTCGGGGCCCAGCGCCTGGTCAGCCTCGGCTACCGCGGCGCGCAGCAGCTCTACGACCGCATAGTCAACGCCGTGCTGGCCCATCGCCAAGAGGCCAGCCCGGTGGGCTACGGTTATCTATAGTTCGGAGGCGACCGTCGCGCCCCCCAGGGGAAAGGACCCCAGCATGGAAACCGCCATCGACCTGAGCCGCCACCCCTGTTTCAACCTGGGCGCCAAGGGCTCCCACGGCCGGGTCCACCTGCCCGTGGCCCCCAAGTGCAACCTGGGCTGCAACTACTGCAACCGCAAGTACGACTGCGTGAACGAGAGCCGCCCCGGCGTGACCAGCGCGCTGCTGGCCCCCCATCAGGCCTTGGCCTACCTGGAGCGGGTGGCGGCGACCGAGCCGCGCATCAGCGTGGCCGGGGTGGCCGGTCCCGGCGACCCCATGGCCAACCCCGAAGCGACCCTGACCACTCTGCGGCTCATCCGCGCGCACTTTCCCCGGATGCTCGTCTGCCTGTCAACCAACGGCCTGGCCATGCCCGCTCATCTGGACGAGGTGGCCGAGCTGGCCACCCACGTCACCATCACCATCAACGCGGTGGACCCGGCCATCGGCCAAAAAATCTACGCCTGGGCGCGCGACGGCAAGGTCATCCAGCGGGGCCGGGCCGCGGCCGAGCTCCTCTGGGAGCGCCAGCGCGAGTCTCTCATCGGCCTCAAGCGCCACGGCGTCACCGTGAAGGTCAACACCATCGTCATCCCCGGCCTGAACCAGGAGCACGTGGGGGAGGTGGCCCGCGTGGCGGCCGGCCTGGGCGCGGACCTGCACAACCTGATGCCCATCCGCCGGGTGGCGGGCACGCCCCTGGGCGAAGGCCCGGAGCCCGCCCCGGCGCTCATGGCCCGGCTGCGCGGCCTGGCCGGCGAGCACCTGCCCCAGATGACCCACTGCACCCGCTGCCGGGCCGACGCCGTGGGGCTGTTGGGCGCGGATCGCTCCGGCGAGATGGCCGGCTGCCTGGCCGCCTGCGCGGCCCTGCCCGCCCCGGTGGCCGACTCCGCCCGGCGGCCCCACGTGGCCGTGGCCACCCGCGAGGGCCTGTTGGTGAACCTGCACCTGGGCCAGGCCCCCGGCTTGCAGATCTGGACCGCCCGTGGCGACGGCTTCGCGCTGGTGGAGGAGCGCCCGGCCCCGGAGCCGGGCTGCGGCCCGGAACGCTGGCGCAAGCTGGCCGAGGCGCTGGGCGATTGCCGGGCGGTGCTGGCCAGCGCCATGGGCGAGGCCCCCCGCCAGGCGCTCGCCGCGGCCGGCATCCAGGCGGTGGAGATGGAGGGCTTCATCGAGCCGGGGCTCAGGGCGGTCTATGGCGGCGGCGACCTGGCGGCCTTCGGCCGGCGCAGGGGCGGAGGCTGCTGCCGGGGCGGCCTGAGCGACGGACCGGGCTGCGGTTAGCCGCCCATGAAAAACGGCCCCCTCCCCCCGCCCATCGGGGGGAGAGGGCCGTGGCGAGGAGTCGGTTTATCAGACCCCCAAATACGCCTCGCGCACGTGAGGGTTGGCCATCAGCTCCTGGCCGCTGCCGGTGAGCACGATGCTGCCGTTTTCCAGCACGTAGGCTCGGTCGCACATGGCCAGGGTGTGGTGGACGTTCTGCTCCACCAAGAGCACGGTCAGGCCCTCGGCGTTGACTTTCTCGATCAGCTCGAAGATGTGCTCAGTCAACAGCGGCGAGAGCCCCAGGCTGGGCTCGTCGAACATCAGGAGCTTTGGCTTGGCCATCAGGCCGCGGCCGATGGCCGCCATCTGCTGCTCGCCGCCGCTCAGGGTGCCGGCGGCCTGGCGACGGCGCTCTTTGAGGCGCGGGAACAGCTCGTAGACCCACTCCAGGCTGCGTTGGCGTTCAGCCTTGGCGTGCGCGCTGAGGCTGCCCAGGACGAGGTTCTCCTCCACCGTCATCTCGCCGAACAGCCGTCGACCCTCAGGCACGTGGGCCACCCCGCGCGCCAGCACCTCGAAGGGCTTCAGGGTCTGGATCGGCTGGCCTTCGTGGATGATGCGCCCCTTGAGCGGGGTGAGGAGCGCGCTGATGGTCTTCAGGGTGGTGGATTTGCCGGCCCCGTTGGCTCCCACCAGGACCAATATCTCGCCCTGGCGCACCTCGAAGCTCACATCCCAGAGAACCTGCACGTCGCCATAGGCCACGTCCACGCCCTCCAGCTTGAGCACTGCGTCCTGCTTAGTGGTCGGCATACTGCCCCCCGCCCCCGTGGCCGAGGTAGGCCTCGATGACCTTGGGGTTGTTGGCCACCTCCTTGGGCGAGCCCTCGGCGATGGTCTGGCCGTGGTTGATGCAGTGGATGCGGTCGCTGATGGACATGATGACCCGCATGATGTGCTCCACGATCACGATGGTGACCCCGGCGGCGCGGATCTTCTTGATCAGTTCGATGGCCTCGTCCAGTTCGCCGGGGTTGAGACCGGCCGCCGTCTCGTCCAACAGCAGCAGGCTGGGCCGGGTGGCCATGGCCCGCGTTATCTCCAGGCGCTTGCGGCTGGCGATGGAAAGCCCCTTGGCCACCTGGTTGGCATAGGGGGTGAGCCCGCAGAATTCCAGGGTCTCCTCGGCCAGGGCCTTGGCCTCGGCCATGGAATGGCAGCGCAGGAAAGCGCTGGCGATGACGTTGTCCAATACGCTCAGGCGTTTCAATGGCCGCACGATCTGGAAGGTGCGCCCCACTCCCAGGGCGCATATCTGGTGGGTTTTCAACCTGGTGATGTCGACGCCGTCGAAGACGATGCGGCCCTCGGAGGCCGGATAGAAGTGGCTTATCATGTTGAAGATGGTGGTCTTGCCCGATCCGTTGGGCCCGATGAGCCCGAAGATCTCGCCTTGCTTGACCGCGAAGCTCACGTTGTCCACGGCGCGCAGCCCGCCGAAGTTCTTGGTGAGCCCGCTGATTTCCAGTATGGCCATGGGTGTCAACCTCCCTAGCCCCGCCGCAGGGCGCGCTTGATGCGGGACCAGTCGCCCACCACGCCGTTGGGCAGGGTCATGATCACCACCACCACCAGCACGCCGAAGGCCAGCACGTGGGCCATGCTCACGTACTTGGTGATGACGTCCCAGACGCCTCCGCCCATGGCCGCGCTCAGGGCCTTGAGGCCGCCGAAGCCGGCCGAGCGGAACACCTCCTGCACCGCCACCATGATCAGCGCCCCCACCGCCGGGCCGTAGATGGTGCCCACGCCGCCCACGATGGCCACCAGGATGGCCATGATGGAGATGTCGTGCAGGCTGAAGACCACGTGGGGGTCGATGAAGCCCATGTAGTTCAGGTACAGCGCGCCGGCGGTGCCGGTCAGGAAGGCGTGCAAGGACAGGGAGATCATCTTGAACTTGGTGGTGTCGATGCCGATGGAGGCGGCCGCGTCCTGGTCCTCGCGGATGGAGACGAAATAGTAGCCCAGGCGCGAGCGGATCAGCAGCTCCACCACCAGCACCGAGCCCACGGCCAGGGCCAGGGCGATGTAGTAGTAGGGCACCTTGGAGACGAAGGTCTGCATGATCAGGATGCCGACCATGCCCTGGGTGAAGGGCTCCCAGATGGTGGCGATGTGGCGCATGATCTCGCCCAGGGCCAGGGAGCCCAGCGCGAAATAGGCCCCGCGCAAGGGGAAGGTGATCCAGCCGAAGGGGATGGAGACAAGCATCGCCACCGCGCCGCCCAGGGCCATGCCCCACCAGGCGGATATCTCCAGGTGGTAGGCCAGCAGGCCGGCGGTGTAGGCCCCGACCCCAAAGAAGGCCGCGGCGCCGAAGGAGACTTGGCCGGTGTAGCCGGCCAGTATGTTCCAGCCGTTGCCGATGGTGACCCACATCAGCACCAGGATCATCAGGTGCTGAAAATAGGCGTCCCGCACCGCCCACGGGAAGACGATCAGGAGCGCCAGGATTGCCAGGGGAGCGCTTCGTTCTTTCATGGCTACACCTTGGTCAGGCGCTTGAAGCCGCCCGGCAGGAACAGCAGGACCAGGATGAAGATGACCAGCCCCACCATGTCCTCGAAGTCCATGCCGATGTAGGTGGCGCCGAAGGCCTCGGCCAGGCCCAGGGTCACCCCGCCCAGGATGGCCCCCACCGTGGAGCCCAGGCCGCCCAGGATGGTGATGACGAACGCCTTGCGGGTGAAGGGGCCGCCGATGTCAGGGAACAGATAGTAGATGGGCAACAGCAAGGTGCCCGCCGCCGCCACCAGCGCCGCGCCCAGCCCCATGGTCAGGGAGCGGATGTTCTCGGAGTTGACGCCCATGAGCTGGGCGGCCTCGGCGTCCTGGGCCACGGCCCGGATGGAGCGGCCGAGGTCGGTCTTGAGCAGGAACCAGAACATGACGGCGGTGAAGGCGCAGGCCACGCCGAAGGCGATGACCAGCGCCACCGAGAAGGAGACGCCCCCCAGGAAGAAGGTGTTGTCGCTGTAGCCGGTCTTCACCGACAGATAGTTGGAGGTGAAGATGAAGCGAACCACCTCGGTCAGGACCATGCCGATGCCCACGGTCATCAGAACCTGGTTTTCCGGCAGCAGGGATTCCACCTTGATCAAGGGGTTGAGCAGCCAGCGTTGCACGACGATGCCCACCAGGAACAGCGCCGGCATGGAGATGAACAAGGTGAGGTATGGGTCCAGGCCCATGAAATGGAAACAGACGTAGGTGATGTACATGGCGATCATCATCATCTGGCCGTGCGCCAGGTTGATGATGCCCATCACGCCCATGATCAGGGTCATGCCGATGCCGATCAGGGCGTAGAGCCCGCCCTTGAGCACGCCGGCGACCAGTGTTTGCAGAAATACGTCCATGCGCGACCCCGGCCCGAAAAGCCGGGGGCTCCGGCGCGGAGCCCCCGGAGAAGGTTACTTGCGGTCAGCCCACTTGGGGACAGGGAAGACGGCGGGCTTGGTGGCCAGATCCTTGGGCCAGACGGTCTCCAGCTTGCCGCCCTGCCACTGCACCAGGTAGGTGGGCAGACGGTTCTGCTGGGTCTTCTTGTCGTAGGCCACGAACTTGACCGGCCCGAAAGCGGTCATCATGTCGGTGGCCACCAGGGCCTCGCGCACCGCCTCTGGATCGATGGACTTGGCCCGCTTCAGGGCGTCGGCCACCACGTACATGCCGGCATAGGCCTCGGCGCCGTGGTATTCGGTCTCGTCGCCGAACTTCTGCTTGTACTTCTTGTAATAGTCCATGGCGCCGGGGTAGGGCACGGTCTCGGTCCAAAGAGTGGCCGAATAGACGAACTCGGCCGCCGGCCCGGCGTTTTTCACGAACTCCGGCAGGGTGAACCCGGCGCCGCCGCCCACGAACAGCTTCGGGTTGATGTCCAGTTCCTTGGATTGGCGCATCAACAGTCCGGCGTCCATGACGTAGGAGACCATGTAGATCAGGTCGGGGTTGGCGGCCTTGACCTTGACCAAGAGGGGCTTGAAGTCCACCGCGCCGGCCTCGTAGCCTTCCTTCATGAGCACTTTCAGGCCCATATCCTCGCAATCCTTGATGAAAGCCTTGGAGGACGACTGGCCGAAGTTGGTGTTCTCAAACAGGATGGCCACGCTCTGCGGTTTGACCACCTCTTGCAAAAAGCTGTTCAGGGCCTTGGGGTACTCGCTGGCCGGCGGATTGATCCGGAAGATGTAGTTCCACTTCTGCTCGGTGATCTTGTCGTCGCTGCCGGTGACCACCACGAAGGGCACCTTGCGCTGCTGGGCCACCGGGGCCATGGCGTAGGTGACGTTGGAGGCGTAGCCGCCGGTGATGACCGCCACCTGGTCCTGGGTGATGAGTTTCTCGATGGCCGATCGGCCCACGTCGGGCTTGCCAGTGTCGTCCTCCATCACCAGCTCGATTTTCTTGCCGTTGACGCCGCCGGCGGCGTTGATCTCCTCAAGGGCCAGCATGAAGGAATTCTTCTCGATCTCGCCGAACTTGGCCTGGCTGCCGGTCAGCGGCAGCACCACGCCCACCTTGATGGTGTCGGCCGCCAGCGCCCCGCCAGCGCCCAGGGCCAGCAGCGCCGCCAGCGCCAGCGCCAGCGCCAATTTCCTCCCCAATCCAGCCATGATCGCCTCCCGCTGAGAATTGAGAAACCATCCCCCAGGTTATGGGGGCAGATTAGGGCCTGCGGGAGGGGTCCGTCAATTGGCTCCATCTTAGTTTTTTATGTAAGTCAATTACTTACGCCAAAAATTAAACGAAAACCTCACCCTTTCCGTTGCTTGCGGCAGCGGATGGGAGAGGCTGTGCGCTTCCGAACCGAAGCCAAAAGCGTGCCACCCCCCGGCTGCGCTTGCCAGTTTGGGTTTTGATCGCATTGCCTGGGTGATAGGCGCCCAGTGCGCGCCAGCCGGAGCAAAGAGGCATTGCAGCCTGCAATTTCGTCGCGGAATGACTTTGAGATTGCAAGCCTGCCAGCTCGGATGCTCCGGACCGGCAACGATTCGGCCAACTCCATATCCTCGCCAGCCGGATAGCTCCCGACCTCAACCCCCTGCCCCGCTTCGCCTTGCCGGCGCGGCCCCACTCGCCGCCCGCGTCAAAGCCGCTTTGGTGGGGGCCTTGCATTGGCCAGTCCAACGGGCCAAGCAACGGCCGGCATCTCTCAACCGCTTCGGGAAACGGGCATGTTCGCGATCATTGGCATTGGCGTGGTCACGCTGGCGGTGGCCGGCGGTTAATTGATGGAAGGCGGCAACTTCAGTGCGATTTTCCAGCCGGCCGACGTGCTCTCATCTTCGGGGCGGCCCTGGGGGCCTTCATCGTCGAGGCTGCCGGGGCGGTCCAATCACCGCCAGCGCCGCCAGCCACGGTCACCATGCCCAATCTGCCCCTGGGCCTGCCGGATCCCCACCTGGACCGGGCAAACTCTCCGGTCCGCTAGAAGGTTGGCCCATCCGGGGCTAGCCGGCCTGGGGCTGGAGCGGAATCTCGCACTGGTGGAAACCCTGCAACTTGGCCTGCAACTCGCGCACGCGGCGGCTAAGGTCGGTGCAAATCTGCAGGGCGACCTGCGGGTATTCGCGCACCACCTCGCTGAACTCGCGCTTGTGCAGCATCAGCAAGCGGGTGGGTTCGGTGGCGGTGACGGTGGCCGAACGTTGCAGGTTGTCAAAAAGGGCCATCTCGCCGAAATACCCGCCGGGGCCGATGGTGTCCAGCTCCATGCGGCACTGGTCCTCCACGATCTTGCTCACCGAGACTTTTCCGCTGACCACGAAATACATGGCGTCGCCCATCTCGCCCTCGGTCAGTATGACCTGGCCGGCCTGGTAGTCCTGGTCCTCGGTGACGGCCGCCACCGCGGCCAGCTCGCTGACCGCCAGGCCGGCGAAGAGGTCCATGCGCCTGAGCAGCACGATGCGCTCCGACAGGCTGGTGTTGGTTTCCTTGGCCATCGTTTCGCCTCGCTCCTTGGCCTGGGCGCGGGCCAAAAGCCCGGCGGCCAGGCCGCACACCTGCGGATTGGCCGCATAGGACAGGGCCTGCAGCCGTTCCGAATAATGGGTGACGTCAGCCACGGACTTGAGCGTCTCCAGGGCCAGGCAGAGGGTGGCCCAGTTGCGGCGGCTCAGCAAATCGTCGAACAACTCCGCCTGACTGGCCGGCTCCGCGCCCAGATCGAAATAACGCTGCCCCTGGGCCAGCTTCTCGCGCGGGGTGATGTTTTCCAGCAAAGGCACCATGGAGCGGGCCAGCTCCCGGCCCAGCAGGCTCTCCATGGCCTCCAGGGCGTTGGCTCGCAGGCGGCCGTCCAGGCTGTAGATGCCGCGCAGGGCCAGGCGCATGCGTCCGCTCTGGTCCTGGGTGGCCAGCACCCGCAGCACGGTGTCCACCCTGGCCGCGCCCTGGTCCTGGAAATGCTGGCTCAGCAGATCGCGGGCGTCGGATTCGGGCAGTCTGCGGCAGGCTTGGGCCATCATGAGGCCGCGATAGGCCTTGGTCATCTGGGCCTTGGCGAAGGCCACCAGGTCCGGGTCGCTGATCTGAAGCGACTCCATGAGATGGATGACGCCCTGGCGCAGGCGGCGGTTGGGCGTGGCCAGGGCCTCCAGCACCAGGTGCACGTCCAGCTCGGAGGCTTGGCGCAGGCGGGTCAGGGCCAGGTCGCGCATCTCGTCGGAGGGATGGCCCAATAGACCCAGGAAGGCGCGGGTGCTGGCCTCGTCGTTGATTTGGTATTCCTTGATGATCTGGGCCGGCACCGCCTCCGGTTCGCTTTCCAGGCGGGCCAGGATCACCGCCCGCACCTGGGGATCGCCCAGGCGGTCCAGGGCCGCCAGCATCTGCTGGGCCGCGGCCTCGTCGTCCTCGGCGGCCATGGCCTGGCGGAGCAGGGGGATGAACTCCCCGTCGCCGGTCTGGCCGGCGGCCTGGGCCCCGGCCGCGCGCTGGGCCGGGTCCGCCGCGGCCAGCCAACCCTCGATCACCGGCCGGTATTGATCGGGCCGGCGGGCGTAAAGCCCGGTGGCGGCGGCGGCCTGGACCGGAGGCGGATAGCCCCCGCCCATTAGGCCGCGCAGGAAACCCTCGGCTTCCGGGGCGTCCATGCGGGCGGCCGCGCGGGCCAGGGCGGCGGTGAGGTCCGGTCGGGCGGGATCGGCTAGGGACATGAAGACCGGCAGAGCCTTGGGCGCCGCGCTGGGTTCGATCAGCTCCACCAGCTCCACCGCGGTGGCCTCGGACTTGCCCGGCAGCAGGCCCAGCAGATGCTCGTCCAGGTCGGCCACGTTGCGGGCCTTCATCAGCTCGGCGAACCAGACGCAGGCCGCGCCCTCGCTGGCCGCGCAGGCCTGCAAGAGCTGGCCCTGGGCCTGCTTGTCCTGGAACAGATCGTCCACGTCCGAACGCTCCAGGGATTTCAGATCCACCATGTCCTGGCTGATCAGGTCCAGCAGGATGCGCGAATAGGTCCGCTTAAGCCAGATGGCGGCGAGCATCCAGCCTGTGCCCAGCACCAGGCCGATGAGCGATAGATAGCGCGGGTGGAACATGTCCTGGGCCAGGATGGTGGCGCCGGAGCCCAGCACGATGCCGATGCGCACCACGGTGCCGCGCAGGAAGGTCTTGAGCACCGCCCGGTTCTTGGGCGGGAAAAGGCCCATCAGGACCTCGCGGGCCGGGTTGTTGATGGTGTCGCGCAGCACCTGGGTGGTGATGCGGGCGTACATGGCCGCGTACAGGCTGAAATGGACCAAGAGGGCGGCGAAGGAGAAGACGTAGTTGGCCGGGTGGAACATCAGCGCCACCGGCAGGCCCCAGCGATTGTAGAGCTTGCCCACGAACATCAGGATGACGAAGCTGATGCCCGACAGGCTGGCCCGGAAGTAGCCGAAGAAGGCCAGCATGCCCTTCTCGGTGGTGAAGGCGTCAGCCACGGTGACGTTGAATAGGAAATTCATGATGGGAATCAGAACGTTGGGCAAGAAGGTGATGACCACCATGATCTTGACCAGGCGGCTGGATTTCATCAGTGGCCAGACGTTCTTGATCTCCTGCACCATGCTGGATTTTTCTTTTTTGGCCCGGCGGGTGGAGCGCTCGGTCAAGGGCAGCGGCGGGTACAGCACGCTCATCCGCCAGACCACCGCCGCCGCCGCCATGGCCAGCAGCGTGTAGGCCAGCATGAAGTTGTCTATCGAGATCAAATAGCTCAGCCAGGGGGTCGCCAGGCTGGCCAGGATGGCGCCCAGCATGCCGGCCGCGCTGACCAGGGGGAAGATGCGTTTGCTCTGGCGGGTGTTGAAAAGGTCATTGGCCAGGTTCCAGAACACCATGGCGTTGAGCACCTGGACCTGGGAGCGCAGCAGGAACAGCACCGGGTAGACGAAGCTGATTTCCAGGGCCACCACGACGCGCAACAGGGCCAGGAGCACCCCGAAGCAGATCATCATGTCGCGCAGAAGCCGCCCGCTGGGATACTTGATCATCAGCCCCATCAAGGCGCCCATGGAGAAGAAGGCCACGAACGAGTTGGCGATGTAGACCAGGGGCAGATTCTCAACCCCATAGCGCCGCAGGAAGGTGGTCTCGACGAAGTTGTCCAGGAGCAGGTTGGAGCTGCTCATCAGAAAATAGAGGCCGGCCGTCCACAGGAAGAGCGACGCCTCGTCAGCCTGGATGCTGAGCCAACGGGACCATTTAGGACGCATTCATGCTCCCTTGCGCGAGGAACGCGGCCTGGGCTGGCCGGATGTGGGACGCTGGGAAGGAGCCATTCTATATCTTCGCCGATGGGGGCACAAGCCTCGCCGGCCCCGCCCCCCGTCCTTATCCCGCCTCCGGCAGCAGGCAGGCCCCGGCCTCGGCCGAGGGCTCCGGCGCGCTCTCGGCATAGTGGCAGGCCACCAAGCGGCCGTGGTCCAGCCCCCGCCACTCCGGGGCCTGGCGCGAGCAGCGGGTCAGGTGGGCGCGGGCGCAGCGCCGGAAAAAGACGCAGCCGGCGTGCTCGGTGGCCGGGCGTTCGGGGCTGAGCAGGGTGGCGTAGCGCGGCACGTCGCCGCACTCGCCGAACTTGGGCGTGGCGTCGATGAGCGCCTGGGTGTAGGGGTGGCGCGGCTCGGTTATGACCTGGTCGGCGGTGCCCATCTCCATCAGGTGGCCGTGGTAGATCACCGCGATGCGGTCGCAGAGGTAGCGGGCCGCGGCCAGGCTGTGGGTGATGAGCACGATGGTGGTGCCGAAGCGCTGGCGCACCTTGAGCAGGATGTCGAAGATCTGGGCCGAGTAGGAGGCGTCCAGCATGCTGGTGGGCTCGTCGGCCACCAAAAGCCGGGGCTCGATGATCATGGCCCTGGCGATGGCCACCCGCTGGCGCTGGCCGCCGCTGAGCTGATGGGGGAAGCGGTAGGCGAAGCTCTCCGGCGGGGAGAGCCCCACGGCCTTCAAGGCGGCCAGCACCCGGCCCTCGCGCTCCGCCGGCCGGCAGGCGCGGTTGGTGATGAGCGGTTCGGCCACGCTGTCTAGTATGGAGAGCTGGGGGTTGAGCGACTGGTAGGGGTCCTGGAAGATTATCTGCACCTTGCGCCGGTATTCCCGGAGCGCCCGGCCCTTGAGGCCGGTGATGTCATCGCCCTCCAAGAGCAGCCGGCCCTGGCTGGCCCGCTCCAGGCCCACCATCAGCCGGCCGCAAGTGGTCTTGCCGGAGCCGCTCTCGCCCACCAGGCCGAAGATCTCGCCGGGCTGGAAGCTCAGGGATACGTCGCTCAGGGCGGTGACCCGCTGGCCGGGGCCACCAAAGATGCTGCCCTGGCTCTGATAGAACTTGGACACCGCCTTCAGCTCCATCACCGGACCGAGGTCCGGGGCGGCGGTGGTCGGCTGGCTGGCGCTGGGTTCGCTCACGTACACCTCAGCAGTTGTCGCAACGCACGAAATGGCTGGGGCTGAACTGCTTCAGCTCCGGCGGCTGGAGCTTGCACACCGCCTCGCCGCGCGGGCAGCGGTCGCAGAAACGGCAGCCGCTCAGGCGGCCGATCAAAAGCGGCGGCTCGCCGGGGATGGGGCGCAACGCCTTGCGCGGGCCGCCCAGGGCCGGAAAGCTGTTCAACAGGGCCTGGGTGTAGGGGTGCAGCGGGTTGCGGAAAACCTCCTCCACCGTGCCGCGCTCCACCAGTTGGCCGGCGTACATCACCCCGATCATCTGGCATACCTCGCTCACAATGCTGATGTCGTGGCTGATGAAGATGATGGCGATGTTGAACTCGCGCTGGAGCTCGCGGGTCTCCTTTAGTATCTGGTCCTGGACGATCACGTCCAGGGCGGTGGTGGGCTCGTCGGCGATGATGACCTTGGGGTTCAAGGCCAGGGCCATGGCGATGACCGCCCGCTGCTTCATGCCGCCGCTGTACTGGTGGGGATAGTCGCGCATGCGCCCCACCGGCAGGCCCACGAGCTGGTAGAGGCCCTCCACCTGCTGATAGACCTCGTCCTTGCCCAGCTCCGGCCGGTGGGTCAGGATGGCCTCGGCGATCTGATCGCCCACCTTCTGCACCGGATTCAGGGCGTTCATGGCCGCCTGGAAGATCATGGCGATGTCGCGCCAGCGCATGGCGCGCTGCTGCTCCTCGTCCAGACCGCGCATGTCCACCCCGTCCAGCAGCACCCGCCCGGCGGTGATGGAGCCGTTCTTGGGCAACAGGCCCATCAGGGCCATGCCGATGGTGGTCTTGCCGCAGCCGCTTTCGCCCACCAGGCCCAGGGACTGGCCGGCGTCCACGCCGAAGGAGACGTCCTCCACCGCCTGCAACATGCCCTTGGCGGTCTGGTAGCCGATGCTCAGGTTCTGCACTTCCAAAAGCGCCATGGTGCGGTTAGCGCCCCTCCTCGCGCAGGCGGGGGTCGAGCACCTCGTCCATGGCCCGGCCCAGCATGTAGAACGACAAGGTTATCAAAGAGATGCAGATGCCGGGCGGTAGGAGCCACCAGGGGGCCTGGAACATGTGCCCCGTCTTCCACACCCATTGCAGCATCATGCCCCAGCTCACCGTGCCGGGGTCGCCGAAGCCCAGGAAGGCCAGGGCCGCCTCGATGATGATGGCCGCGGTGACCCGGAAGGTCATGTAGAGGAAGGCCAAGGGCAGCACGTTGGGCATGATGTGGCGGAAGACGATGCGGGTGTGGCTGGCCCCGGCCACCCGGGCCGCGTCGATGAAGGGCCGGCCCTTGAGGCTCAAGGTCTGGGCCCGGATGACGCGGGCCACGCCCGGCCAGCGGAAGAAGGCGATCATGAGCACGATGGTCCAGATGCCCAGCTTGCCAAAGAGCGCCGAGAGCATCAGCACCATCAGCAGGGTGGGCATGACCATGATGATCTCGGCCAGGCGCATGAGGATGGTGTCCACCAGCCCGCCCATGTAGCCCGCCACCATGCCCACGCTCACGCCCAGCACGATGCTCATGAAGGCCGCGCTCACCCCGACCATGAAGGCCACCCTGGTGCCGGCCAAAAGCTGACTCAGGATGTCGCGGCCCATGAAGTCGGTGCCCAGCCAGTGGCGCCAGGTGGGGCCGGAGACGTGCAGCACCTCCGGGTCCACGCCGGTCATGGGGTGGTACATGGGATCGATCAGGGGCGGCACCACCGACAGCGCGGCCATGATGGAGAACATGGCCAGCAGGCCCAGGCCGACGCGCCCCAGGGGGTTTTGCAGGAAGATGCGCCAGTTCTCGGCCAGGCGCGCCCGCCAGGGGTGGCGGCTGAGGCTGAGCTCCACGGTGGCTGTATCCTGGCTGGTCATCCTTACTGTCTCCGCCCCTAATATCTAATGCGCGGGTCAAGGTAGGCGTAGAGCACGTCCACCACCAGGTTGGACATCAGCACCACGGTGGCGATGAGCAAGAACGAGGCCTGGGCGAGCGGATAGTCGTTCTGGCTGACCGCGAAGACCAGCTCGCGCCCGATGCCAGGCCAGGAGAAGACCGTCTCGGTCAGCGCGCCGCCGTTGATGGAGAAGGCCAGCGACAGCCCCACGCTGGTCACCACCGGCAGCCAGGCGTTGGGCGCGGCGTGGTGGTTGCGGATGTCCTTTTCGGTCAGGCCCTTGGCCCGGGCGGTGACGATGTAGTCTTCCTTCAGGGTTTCCAGCATGCTGGAGCGCATCACCAGCAGATAGCTGCCGAAGTGCATGATGAACAGGGTGCCGAGCGGCAGGATCATGTGGTAGGCGATGTCCATGGCTTTGGCCAAGAATCCGCTGGCCGGGTCCAGCCAGACGTCGTCGCTTATCATGCCGTTGATGGGGAACCAGTCCAGCTTGTAGCCGAATATCCAGATCAAGAGCAGCGCCAGCCAGGGCAGGAAAAGGGTGTGGGTTATCAGGCTGGCCACGGTCAGCCACAGGTCCACCTTGCCGCCCTTGTGCCAGGCGGCCAGCTTGCCCCAGGCGATGCCGGCCAGGGCCGACAGGAGCACCGCGGTGCTGAACAGCAGGACGGTGTTGGGCAGGCGCTCGCCGATGACCTGCTCCACCGGCAGGCCGTAGTGGAAGCTGTGGCCGAAGCTGCCGCTGAGGCAGTTGCCCAGGTAGGTCAGGTATTGCCGCCACAAGGGCTGGTCCAGGCCCAGCTGGGCGATGAGCCGGGCCGCGTCCTCCGGGGTCATGTTGGGGTCGACCATGCGCGCCACCGGGTCGCCGGGGGCCAGGCGGAAAAGCACGAATAGTATCGTCAGGATCACGAACAGGATCAGGACGATCTGCACCAGGCGGTTGATCACGTAGCGGGTCACGGGCCTACTCCGCCGGCGCCTGGGCCACCATCTTGGCCGGCCTCAGCTCGCAGAAGGTCCAGATGTTGCCGATGCCGCCCACCATGGGCACCCAGCCGCCGAAGCGGTCGCTGCGGGCCGCCTCCACCAGGGTGGGGTTGTACAGGGGCAAAAACGGCGCGTCGCGCATGAGCATGCGCTGCATGTCCAGCACCAGCGGCCGGCGGAGCTCCGGGTCCATGGCCCGGGCCGCGGCCTCGGCGGCGCGGTCGAATTCGGCGTTGCGATAGCCGCTCATGTTCCAGCCGCGGGGCTTGTCGTTGGCGGAGATGAAGAACGCCCCCAGCCAGCCGGGGTCCAGGGGCAGGTTGCCATAGCCCAGCACGAACAGGTCGAAGTCGTGCTGGTTCTTGACCCGGTCCAGCATGGCCCCGAAGGCCATGGGCCGGGCGAAGGCGGGAACGCCGGCCTCGCCCAGCCATTCCTGCACCATCACGCCCACCATGGCCCGCTGGGGGTCGTAGTCGGCCGGCGGGGTCAGGATGGCCAGTTCCTTGACCTGGTTGCCGTCCGGGGTGCGGATGCCTCGGCCGGGTATGATGCGCGGCCCGCCGGTCTCCGGCCGCCGCTCCCAGGTGTAGCCGGCCTGGGCCAGCATCTCCACCGCCAGGGCCAAGCGCTCCCGGCGGTCGCGGCTTTGGTCGTACTCCGGCGTCTCGTCCAGGTGATACAGCCGGTTGCCGGCCGGCAGGATCGAGGACATCACCTCGCCCGCGCCCTGCAAGACCCGCTTGATGATGAAGTGCTTGTCGATGAGCATGGCCGTGGCCGCGCGGAAGGCCGGATCGGCGGTGGGCTGGCGGCGCAGGTTGAAGCCCAGGAAATAAAGCGCGCTCTTCTGGCTGGTGTAGAGCTTGATGGCCGGGTCGGCGGTGAGTTGGCGCAGATAGCCCGGCTGGATGTTGTTCCAGTAGTAGTCGATGGAGCCCTTGCGCAGCCCCAGGATGGCGGCGTCGCTGGTGCCGTAGACCTTGAAGACCACGCCCTCGATGCGCGGCCCCAGCTCGCGGCCGGCGATGGTCAGGCCCTGGCCGAAAAAGTGGGGGTTGCGCTTCAGGTAGACGTACACGCCCTTGCGCCACTCGGCGAAAGCGAAGGGCCCGCTGCTGAGCGGCTGGTCCACCCTGGCCTGGAGCAGGCTGGCCAGGGGGCGCTTGGTCTGCATGCACTGGTGCACGATGGGCTCCCACTGGCTGCGGGCCAGGATGGGCACCCCCAGCGCGCGGGACGCGAAGCTGGCGTCGGGGCGCGCGAGGGTGAAGCGCACCGTGTCCGGGGCCAGGGCCTCCACGTTCTTGAGCGCCGCCCACAGGGAGGCGAAACGGGGCACCTGGAGCTTCTTTATAACCTCGGCGGTGAAGACCACGTCGCCGGCGTCCAGGGGGCTGCCGTCGGACCACCTGGCCGGGCGCAGGCGCACGGTGTAGGACAGCGTGGCAGCGTCGAAGACCGCCGGCTCGGCGGCCAGCCAGGGCACGGGCTTGAGGTCGGCGGGGTTGCGCAGGAAAAGCGGCTGATAGAGCAAGTTCTGCACGTGGCTGGACCAGGCGTCGCCGGCCAGCCAGGGATTGAGGCTCTTGGGCTCCTCCAGGACCCCCACCTTGAGCACCGCCTGGTCCCAATCCGAGGCCGCCGGCGCGTCCGCCGGCCAAACCAGGGCCAGGGCCAGCAGGAGAACGGCCAGGATCGGCCGGACGCGCCGCGCGCTCATGGCAGCCCCTCCCAGGCCGAGGCTCCGGGGTCGTCGGGCAGCGGCCCCTGGAGCCAGATCCCGATGCGCTTGCCCTTGATCTCGCTATAGAAGCTGGCCGCCAGCCGGGTGCCCGCCCGGCTGGTCACGCCCAGGGCCTTGGCGTTGTCCAGGGCGATGACGGTGTAGGTGGGCAGATCCTGGGCGCGCCGGGTGAGGCCGCGCACCAGGGCGGTGGCCAGGCGCAGGCCGCGGTAGGCGGGGTCCACCGCGGTGTAGCCGCGCTCCAGGTGGCCGGTCAGGTCCAGGCCGGAGAGGCGGCGCAGGCGCTCGATGTATTCGGGCCGGGGGTTTTTCAGGCAGACGGTGCCGGCCACGCGGTCATCATCCAGGGCGAAGGCCACCAGGTGGGCGCGGGCCAGGTGGTGGCCGATCCAATCCGGCCCCACCGCTCCCCCGGCCTTGACCACGGCCTCGATCTCGGCCAGGCGTTTGGGGCCGATCCGCTCCGGAGGCAGGAAGCACAACTCAAGCCGCGGGGCGACGGCCAGCGGCGGGGACGGATCCAAGTGCTGGCGCATTGGTTTCAAGTTGGCGCTCCCACCCAACCCGACCGGCGGTTTTGCGGCGGGCTGTTCATGCCTGACAGCGGACGTTCGTCGCACAGGCATTGATTATAGCAGCACTCCAAGAGTCAAACCTAGGGCCCGCAGCGACTTGTCACTCTCGCTCCCAAGGGCTATGATACATTTTTGTCGCGCAGATGTAACCTTTTAACGCCGAGTTGCGCCGGAGCGCCAACCATGCCCTTCCAGTTGCTCCCCGTCATGAATCCGCGCCTGCCCAAACTGGCCTGGTTGGCCGCCGTGGACCGCGCCGCCGGCCTGGTGCGGGTGGTGCACGGCCAGGCGGTGGAGCTGGGGCCGGACTGGCTGGTGGAAGGCGTGTGGGAGGGCGAGTTCGCCGCGGGTGACTTCCACCGGGCCGAGAACTTTTTCGGCTCCGGCCTCCGGGTCGAGGGCGACGCGGTGTATTTCGTGCCCTCCACCGCCTCCATCGACCGCCTGCTCTATTGTGAGCTGGACGGCCGGGCGATCGTCAGCAACAGCCTGCCCCTGATGCTGGCCCGCACCGGCGCCCAACTCGACCACGGCCACGACTACTGGCGCGAGTGCCTGTCCATCATCAAGGGCGTGGACCGTTACGACCGCCGCTTCGCCGTGGTCCACCCCGTCCTCAAGCACCTGGAGCAGGTGTTCTACGAGAACATCGTCGTCAGCCACGCCCCCACCCGCTATGAGCTGCGCATAAGGCACCACGAGATCGAGGGCTTCGAGCACTACGTCGCCTCGCTGCTGGGCATCATGGGCCGCGTCAAGCAAAACGCCGGGGACCCCGCCCGCCGCCACGCCTTCGCCTTCTATTCCACCCTGAGCCAGGGCTACGACTCGGCCGCCGTGGCGACCCTTGTGCGCGAGCTGGGGGTCATGGACTCCTTCACCGGCCATCCGGTGCGCCTTCCCCTGGATAGCCTCCTGCCGCCCGCCTGGAAAGAAGACGCCCGCGCCATCGGCCGGCGCCTGGGGCTCAACGTCATCTGGCTGGACGACCGCCGCCAGAGCGTCGGCCCGGACGAGATATACTATCTGTGCACCAACTATCCCAAGCACCATTCCGGCCACTGGTTCGAGATCGGCTTCCACACCATGGCAAGCCACATCGCCGACAGCGGCAGGCTGGGCCTGGTCTTCACCGGCAACCACGGCGACACGGTCTGGGACGCCAACACCCCGGAGCGCCATCTGGCCGAGCACATCCGCCGGGGCTGCCTGACCGGACTCAACCAGACCGAGATCAGGCTCAAGGCCGGCTACGTCACCCTGCCGGCGCCCTTCATCTGGGCCCAGGACATCCTCAAGATCCGCGCGGTGACGCTCTCGCCGGAGATGGAGCCCTGGCGGGTGTACACCGACTACGACCGCCCCATCCCGCGACGCATCCTGGAAGAGGCCGGGGTGGAGCGCGGCATGTTCGGCTTCGACAAGAAGTTCATCTGCGCCCGCGCCATGTGGCCCATCCAGCCCGGCCTGCGCCGGGATTTCCTGGCCTATCTGCGCCGCGAGCGCGGCCTGCCGGCCTGGCTGGTCTACCTGGAGTACGGCAAGCACCTGGATTTGACCAAACGGGCGCTGAAAAAGGTCTTCGACCGCGAGCTGGCCCGCAAGGAGAACCTCTTCCTCGATCCCGACGTGGACCTTTTCTACGAGATGGTGCACTGGGGCACCCGCCGCCTGACCGAGCGCACCGCCGGCATCCTGGCCGGCGGGCCGGCGGTCTGAGGCCGTGGCCCACCCGCCCCACCCTCCCCTGCTGGCCCGGCTGGAGGCGTTCCTGCCCCCCGGCCAGCCGGCCGGCCTGACCGCCGAACTGGTGCGCATCCCCAGCGAGAATCCGCCCGGAAACGAGGCCCCGCTCCTGGAGTTCCTGGCCGGACGCTTGGCCGGCTGGGGCTGGGCGGTGGAGCGGGTGCTCTCGCCCCAGGGTCGGCTCAACCTGACCGCCCGCCTGGATTTCGGTCGGCCCGGCCCCTGGCTGGCCCTTAACGGCCACCTGGACGTGGTGCCGGCCGGCGACCCGAACGCCTGGAGCGTCCCACCCTACGCCGGCCTGACGCGAGACGGCCGGCTCTATGGCCGCGGCGCGGCGGACATGAAGGGCGGGGTGGCGGCCCTGGTCTGGGGCGCGCGCCTGGCGCAGTTGGCCGGCGCGGGGCTCGCCGGCGGCATCCTGCTCCACCTGGCCAGCGACGAGGAGAGCGGCGGCGGCCAGGGCAGCGCCTGCCTGGTGACGCCCGGCCCGGCCCAGGCCGCGGCGGCCATCGTCGCCGAGCCCACCAGCCTCAACCTGGTCGTCGCCTCGCGGGGGGCGCTCTGGACGCGCATCGGCCTGCGCGGCCGGGCGGCCCACGGCGCCCGGCCCCAGGCCGGGGCCAGCGCCATCGCCGCATTGGCCCCGCTCATCGGCCGGCTCATGGCCTGGCGGCCGGCGGCCGAGCACCCCCTGCTGGGCGGGGGCGGCCTGAATTTCGGCCGGGTGGCCGGCGGGGAGCGCATCAACCAGGTGGCGGCCGCGGCCAGCCTGGAGGTGGACGTGCGCTTCTCGCCCCCGGACCAAGCCCCCGCCTTGCTGGCCGAGCTGACCGGCCTGGTGGGCCAGGCGCTGGCGGACGGCGAGGTCAAGGCCGAGGTGGCGGCCTTCATGACCGCCCCGCCCTACGTTCAGGATCCGGACGAGCCTTGGCTGGCCCGGGTGGCCGCCTGCGCCGAGGCGGTTCTGGGCCGTCCGGTGCAGGTCAAGGGAGGGCGGGGCTTCACCGACGCCCGCTTCTACGTGGAGCGCTGGGGCGTCCCGGTGGCGGTGCTGGGGCCGGGAAGCGCGCGGGAGGCCCATGCGCCGGACGAATTCGTGGTGCTGGAGCAGGTGCGGCGGGCGGCCCTGATCTACGCCCTGGCCGCGCTCGGCTTTCTGGACCCCGGCCGTCGGGCCGAAGCATAACTGGAACTGGCCCGCGTTCCGCCTGGCGGTTTGCCCACCGGCCCCAAAATGGTATGGTTGTCGCGGGCCGGATGCGGCTCCCCCGTGCAACTCCGATGAAGGAACCCGCGCATGCCTTTAGACGACAACCCCAAGGCAGCCGCGCCCCAGGCCGAAGCGGCCTCCGCCGACCAGGACGCGCCCTTGGATCAGAACTTCGGCCCCGATCCCCTGGCCGTTCGCCAGACCGACCACTACCGCCAGGAATACGTGCGGCGCTTCGCCGAAAAATGGGACCAGCTCATCGACTGGGAGGGGCGCGCGCGGGGCGAGGGCGATTTCTTCATCGCAAACCTGCGCCGCCGGGGCGTGCACCGGGTGTTGGACGTGGCCACCGGCACCGGCTTCCACTCCTGTCGCCTGCTGGCCGCCGGCTTCGAGGTGGTCAGCGCCGACGGCAGCCCGGCCATGCTGGAAAAGGCCGTGGCCAACGCCCGCGCCCGCGGCCTGACCCTGACGCCGGTGCTGGCCGACTGGCGCCACCTGGGCGAGCGGGTGGACGGCCTGTTCGACGCCATCACCAACCTTGGCAACTCCTTCACCCATCTTTTCAGCGACGCCGAGCGCCGCCAGGCCCTGACCCAATACCACCGCCTGCTCAGGCCGGGCGGGGTGCTGGTCATCGACCAGCGCAACTACGACGCCATGCTGGACCGTGGGTATCAGTCCAGCCACCGCTACTATTACTGCGGCAACGGCGTGCGGGTGGAGCCGGCCTACCTGGACGAGGGCCTGGCCCGCTTCTGCTACACCTTCCCGGACCAAAGCCGTTACTACCTAAACATGTGCCCGCTCCGGCTGGATTATCTCTTGGGATTGCTGAAGGAGGGCGGCTTCGGGCCGGTGGAGACCTTCGGCGATTTCTCACCCGACTACGACCAAGCCCAGGTGGAGTTCTTCGTGCACCTGGCGGCCAAGCCCAACGGCAAGGGGGCCTGACGCCAAGTTGCGGTCTAAGATGAAGCTTTGATCCCCCTCACCCTCCCCTCTCCCCCAGCTTCTGGGGGAGAGGGCGGGGTGAGGGGGTCTTCACTGTTTTGAAGGCAACTTGCCTGAACGGGTCCGCCTTCAGGGATAAAGCAGAATGGAGACAGGGATAAACCCAGCCCCCATGAAGAACGCACCGATTTTTCGTCTTTGATTTCGCAGGGGCGGGGTTTATCCCCGCCCGTTTGCTTGGTCGTCTTCGTCTTCCGTCCCGGCCTGTCCGCCCTCTTCCAGGTTGAAGACCCGGCGCACCAGGGCCAACTGCTGGCGCTGTGATTCCGGCGACTTGTGCCCCTGCTGGCGCAGGAACATGATCGGGTCGTGCAGCAGCTTTTTGACCAGGGAGCGGGTCAGCCGGTCCACGGCCGCCGCGGTTTCGCCGTCGCCCTCGGCCAGGCCCAGGTCCTTGAGCGTGCGCGCCACCTCGGCCTGGCGGATATCCTCGGCCTTGGCTGAAAGCTCGGCGATGGTGGGCACCACGGAGAGGGAGCTGAGCCAGGCCGAGAACTTCACCACCTCCTCGGCCACGATGGCCTCGGCCTGGCGGGCCTCGCCGGCCCGCGCCTGGCGGTTCTTCTCCACCACCTGGATCAGGTCGTCGATGTCGTAGACATAGGCCCCGTCCAGCTCGGCCACGGCCGGCTCCACGTCGCGGGGCACCGCGATGTCGATGAAAAAGAGCGGCCGGCCCCGGCGCTGGCGCAGGGCGCGCCGGGCCATCTCGGCCGTGACCACCGCCGCGCTGGCCCCGGTGGAGGTTATAACGATGTCGGCCTGCATCAGGGCCTGGTCCAGGTCGTCCAGGCCGTAGGCCCCGCCGCCGCCCAGCCGGGTGGATAGCTCCACCGCCCTGGCCAGGGTGCGGTTGGCCACCAGGATGCCTTTCACCCCGCCCGCCAACAGGTGCTCGGCCGCCAGCTCGGCCATCTCGCCCGCGCCAACCAGCAGCGCCTTGAGTCCGGCCAGGTCGTCGAAGATCTTCTTGGCCAGCTCCACCGCGGCATAGGATACGCTCACCGCCGCCCCGCCGATGCGGGTCTCGGTGCGCACCCTTTTGGCCACCTGGAAGGTCTTGTGCAGCAGCCGGTTGAGCACCGTGCGCGTTGTCCCGGCCAGGGCCGCCGTCCGGTAGGCGTCCTTGATCTGCCCTAAAATCTGGGGCTCGCCCACCACCAGGGAGTCCAGGCTGGCCGCCACCCGGAAAAGATGGCGCACCGCCTCCTGGTCCTGGTGGAGATAGAGCGCGGCCCGGAACTGGCGGGGCTCCACCGCCCGGCCCCGGCTCAGCCAGGCGCTCAGGGGCGCCGCCGCCGCCTGGCCATCCTCGGCCGCGGCCAGCACCTCCACCCGGTTGCAGGTGGAAAGGATCATGGCCTCGCGCACGCCGGTGAGGGCCATGACCTGGTGCAGCATGGCGGGCAGGTCCTCGGCCGCCGGGGCCAGGCACTCGCGCAACTGCACCGGAGCGGTCTTGTGGTTGATGCCCAAGAGGACCAGGTTCACGGCCGCGGTCCCGTCAGGCTGGGCAGGGCGTCGAAGCGATGGTAGCCGGGCAGGCTGAGCCCCACCCCCAGGAAGGTGAACATCAGCGCCCCGAAGGCGATCACCGCCAGCCAGGCCCCCTTGCGCCCGCGCCAGCCCTGCACCAGGCGGATGTGCAGCAGGGCGGCGTAGAGCAGCCAGGTGATGAGCGACCAGACCTCCTTGGGGTCCCAGCGCCAATAGGAGCCCAGGGTCACCTGGGCGTAGGCCGCCCCCAGCACCAGGCCCAGGGTGAGCAGGGTGAAGCCGGCGACCAGGGCCTGCTGGCTGAGCTGGTCCAGGCGCCCCAGACTGGGCAGGCGCTTGAAGACCGCGCCCAGGCGCTTGGCCCGGATCAGCGAGTCCTGCAAAAGATAGAGGGCCGATCCCAGGAAGGTGAGCGCCAAGAGGCCATAGCCCATGAGCACCGCCACCACGTGGGCCACCAGCCACAGGCTCTTGAACATGGGCGGCGGCGGGGCGGCGGGCATGGGCAGCACGGCCGCGGCCAACAGCAGCAGCACGCACAAGGGCGCGGTGAGCGCGCCCAGGATCATGATGTTCAGGCGCAGGTTCACCGCCAGCCCGGCCCCCATCAGGGCCCAGGACATGACGTCCAGGGACTGGCGCAAGGAGGTGGCCGGCAGCACCCCGGCCTCGATCCAGGCCGCGGCCAAGGCCAGGCTGTGCAGGCCGAAGCCGGCCCAGAGCACCGCCCGGCCCATGCCGTGCAGGCCCCGGCGCTGCCAGATGACGAAGGCCAGGTACAGCCCGGTGCCAACCAAATAGGCGGCCAGGGTGAGCCAGTGCAAAGCGGTGCTCACGGCGCGGCCTCCGGCGAGGGGGCGAGGTCGGCGGGGGCGAGCCCCAGGGCGGCCAGGTCGCAGCCCGGCCCCAGGATGGCGGCCAGCCTGGCCTCAAGCCCGGCCATGTCGGCGGCGGCCACCAGCTCCAAGAGGCCGGCGTCGGCCAGGGCGAAAAATAGCGGGCGGTTGGCCTGCGCCGACCGGCCCTGGGCCTTGATCCAGTCGCGGGCGGCGCGCATCAGGCGCAGGTATGGCCCCCAGGCCGGGCCGAACTGCCGCTCCAGGCTTTCGCGCGCGCGCCGGGCCACCGCCGGCCCGGCCCCGCCGGTGCTGACGGCGATGGTCAGTTCGCCCCGGCGCAGGGAGGCCGGCACGATGAAGCTGCACAGATCGGGCACGTCCACCACGTTGACGAAGACCCGCGCCGCCTCGGCCGCGGCGGCCACGCCCCGGTTCAGCGCCTCGTCGTCAGTGGCGCAGACCGCCAGCCAGACGCCGTCCAGGTCGCCGGGCGCGAAGCCCCGCGGGCGGTGCTCCACCAGGGGGTGAGGCAACTGGGCGGCCGTCTCCGGGGCCAGGCGGGGAGCCACCAGGCGCACCAGCGCCCCGGCCTCGATGAGCGCGGCCAGCTTGCGCGCCGCCACCTGGCCGCCGCCCACCAAAAGCGCCAGGCGCCCCCGCAGATCCAGCATGGCCGGATAAAAGGCCAACCCGTTTCCCTTTCTGGCAAAAGCCTGGGCCAAGCTTAGCAGGGCCGGCCGGCCGGGGCAAGGCGGGGGGCGGGCTCAGACGGTGCGCTCCCAGTCGGCCCGAACCAGGGCCAAAAGCCGCTTGGCCCGGTCGAACTCCAGTTTTATGGCTTCCCATTCCGGCGGCCGCCGCAGCTTCTGCATCAAAAGGCCGTCCACCCCAAACCAGCGCGGCAAGAGCCCGCCCAGGAAGTATCCCCGCGCCCGCAGCATCTCCACCGCCGCCCCGGACCAGGCGTCGCCCAGGCTGAGCCAGGCCTGGCAGACCTCCACCCCCTGGGCCAAGGCCTCGGCCTCGGCCGTGGCCAGGGCCTGGTCCAGGTCCGGACCGGTCTGCCACAGGGTCATGCGGGCCACCTGGGCGGGGGGGATGATGCGGTTGTCGATGCGGGTGGTCACTCCGGCCGGCAGCGGATCGTCGGCCACGACCAGCTCGCGGCGGTCGTCGAACCCGTCGTAGAGCCAGGCCACGTCACCGGCGTAGGCCGCCGGCAAATGGACCCGGTGCGGCTGGGGGCGCAGGGTCACGAAATCCTGCACCGCCGACACCCGGCCCTCGGCGCTCTTTTCCTTGGCGTAGGCCGCGGCCGGCATCAGGTCCACCTCAAGGGCCATGCTGATCCAGCCCAGGCTGCGGCACATGCGCTGGCTGTAGACGTGGTTGCAGACCGGCTCGCCCCAGACGGCCTGGACCCCGAAGCGCGGGCCGCCCACCGCAACACCATGGGCGCACATGCGGGTGAACAGGTTGCCGGCCCGGTGCTCCGGTTCCACCAGCCCGGCACCGCTCTCATAGGTCTTGGGGTGGGGTGAGTGACTGAACAGGGCGACGTGCCCCACCACCCGGCCCTCGGCGGTCCGCGCCACGCTGGAGATGATGCGCCCCGCGCGGTTGGCCGCGATGAGCGTCTCCGGTTCATAATAGTCGCGCACCGGGTAGCCGTCGCCATACACCTTGCGGAAAAGCGCGGCCACCTGGGGCGCGTCCTCCGGGCGCAAGAGGTCCACCTCGACCTGCGGCGCCTGGGATGCGTCTTCAATCATGCGGCTTCTCCCCCACAAACCCGCCGCCAGTCGGCGCGCACCAGGCGCAGCAATTCCTGACCGCGCGGGAACTCCATCTTGATGCCGTCCCAATGCGGGGCGTGGGCGATGCGTTGCATCAGCAGGCCGTCGTCGCCGAACCAGCGCGGCAGCACCCCGCCCAGGAAATAGCCCCGGCCGGCCAGCAGCCGGGCCGCGGCCCCCACCCAGGGCCGGCCCAGATTGAGCCAGGCCTGGAACACGGTCACGCCCTGGGCGGCGGCCACGGCCTCGGTCCGGTCCAGGGCCTGGGCCAAATCGGGGCCGGTCTCCCAAAAAGTCATGCGCGCCACCTGGGCGTGGGCGAAGACCTGGCTCTCGATGCGGCTCGTGGTCCCGGCCGGCAGGTCTTGGTCGGCGACGGCCAGCTCGCGCCGGTCGTCAAGGGCCTCGTACAGCCAGCGCAGGGCCGGGTCGTATTCGGCCGGGAGATGGACGCGGTGGGGGCGCGGCAACAGGGTCTTGAAGCTCATGATGGACGCCACCCGGCCCTCGGCGCTCTTTTCCTGGCTGTAGGCCGCCGCCGGCATCAGGTCAACCTCCAGGGCCATGTTGACATGCCCTTGGGAGCGGTCCAGGCGCTGGGTGTAGGGGTGGTTGAGCACCACCTCGCCGTAGACGGTCTCGGCCCCGAAAAGCGGGGCCCCATGCTGGATGTTGTGGTCCACCATGCGGCCGAACAACCTGGCCACCCGGAAATCCGGATGCACCAGCCCGGCCCCGTTTTCATACACCTTGGGGTTGGGGCCGACCTGGAAAAGGGCGTTGTGCCCCACCACCCGGCCCTCCGGGGTCTTGGCCACGCTGGAGATGATTCGCCCCGCGCGGTTGGCCGCGATGAGCTCCTGGGGCTCGTAGTAGGTCCGGATCGGGTAGCCTTCGCCGTAGACCGCCCGGAACAGCCCGGCCACGCCAGGCGCGTCCTGGGGCTCCATCAGCGTCACCACCAGGCCGTCTTCCGCCTGCGGCCGACTGATCATTCGCCGACTCCTTTGTCGCGCTCACGGCTTTCGCCGCCGGCCGCCGGCCGCAGCCCCAGGGCCAGGCCGCCGGCCGCCAGGCATGACCCGGCGCAAGCCAGAAAGAGGGGCGCGAAGCCCCAGTGTTGTGTCAAAAACCCCGCCAGTCCAGGGCCCAGGAAAAAGCCGCCGGAAAACATTTCCATGCCCAGGTTGGCGTTGACGGCCCGCAGCCTGGGCGGAGAAAGATCGAAAAGCACCGAGTTGAACAGAGGCATGGCCACCCCCCAGCCCAGGCCAAAGCCCACGCCCAGGGCCAGCAACTCCCATTGGCCGGACACCATCGCCAACAACACGAAGCAGACCGCGACCAACGCCAGGCTGAGGCCCAGGGCCAGGCCCTTGCGCACGCGATCCAGGAAACGGCCCAGGAACAGGCGGGTGGCGATCTCGGCCGCCGTGTTCACGGCGAAGAAAAGGCCCACCACCCCGCTCAGCCCTCGGTCGCGCGCGGCCGGCTCGATGAAATAGAACAAGGCCGCGAAGGCGCAATATGCCGCCAGGCTTAACGATAGGCATAGCGCTATGCCTGGCAGGCGGAAATTTTGGCGCAGCTCGGCCCAGCCCAGGCGCCCCGGTTGACTTTGGCGCGCCGCTCCGCCGGGGGGGGCGAGCAGGACCAGCAGAGGCAGGATGCCGAGCATGGCCAGTCCGGTGACGGCAAGCAGTTGAGTGTATCCACCGGCCAAGCGCTCCAGGGGCTCCAGAAACGGCGGTATCACGGCATATGGCAGCAGGGTCACCACCCCGAACACCCCGAAGGCCTGGGCGCTGCGGGCGGGCGGAATGACACCCACCAGGGCCGCCGTGGCCGCGGTGGCCATGGTGATGTAGGCCGCGCCGTGGACCAGGCGCAACAGCAGCCAACCGGCGAAACCCTGGACCAGGGGATAGGCCAGCAGGCTGGCCACGGTGGCCAGGGTGGACCAGAAAAGATAACGTCGCGCGTTGCCCGGCCCCATCAGGGGGCTGACCAGGGGGCGCAGGATCAGGCCGATGAAGGCGAAGCTGCCCACGATCAGGCCTGCCTGGTCATGGTCGAAGCCCAGCCCGTCCAGGAATCTGACGAAATGAAAGAAAACCGCCATGTTGGCCAGGGCCAGAAAATATATGAGGTTGAGCGCCAGGAAGTGCGGGGTCCACAGGCGCTCGGCGTGGTCGGGGCTGTGGTGGTTCAATGGCGGCATGGCGTTTGGGCGTCTCTAGAGAATGCCGCGCAGGGCCGTGACGAAGGCCTCCATGGCCAGATGGCTGCCGATGCTGACCCGTATCCAGTTGGGATAGCGGAATCCGGTCATGCTGCGCACCATGACTCCCTGCTGCATCAGGCGGCGGTAGGCCAGGGTGTCGCTCATGGGCAGCCTTATCATCATGAAACAACCCTGGTCGTGCTGGGTTTCCAGGCCCAGGCGGCCCAGTTCCTCGCTCAGATAGGCCTTTTCCCGGCGCACCAGGGCGCGGGTGGCGGCGATGTGGCCGGCGTCGTCGGCCAGGGCGGCCAGGGCCGCCTCCTGGGCCAGGACGTTGACCGAGTAGACCACGCAGGTGCGCCGGATCATGTCCACCACCTCGCGGCCGCCCATCAGGTAGCCCACCCGCAAGCCGGCCAGGGCGTACATCTTGGAGAAGGTGCGGAAGACTACCAGGTTGGGATAACGGGCCATGAGCTTGACCGCATCCGGGAAACCGGGGGCGTCCACGAACTCGCAGTATGCCTCGTCCACCACCACGATCTGGCGCGCGTCAACCTGGTCCAGAAAGCTGGTCAGGCGCGCCTCGTCCCACCAGGTACCGGTGGGGTTGTTGGGGTTGCAGACGAAGATGATTTTGGTCCGCTGGTCGACGCGCTCCAGCAGGCCCGCCTCGTCGAAGCCGAAGTCCTTGAGCGGGGCCAGCCGGGCCTCGAACCCGCTGAACTCGGCCACCCACTCGTAGACCGCGAAGGTGCGGTCGGCGGTGACGATGTTGTCGCCTTCTTGGCAAAAGGCCTTGATGACGAAGGCGATGACCTCGTTGGCCCCGTTGCCCACCAGGAACTGCTCCGGGTCCAGGCCGAAGCGCTCGGCCAGGCGCTGGCGCAGATGCCAACTGTCGCCGCTGGGATAGATGGACGCACGCGGCGGCGGAAAGCGCCGAATGACCTCGCGGGCCAGGGGCGGCGGTCCCAGGGGGTTTTCGTTGTTGTTGAGCCGGTGCAGATGCCCGATCCCGTAGAGTCGCATCAAGTCCGGATCGGGCTTGGAGGGCACGTAGGCTTCGAAGCGCCGCACGAACTCCGGCGCCAGTCGGTCGAGATCCAGGGCGGGCATGGCTCAACTGGCCCCGTGCTGAAAAACCACCAAATCGCCCGCGGCCTGGCCGGGCAGGATCAGCCGGGGGGCGAAGCCGGCCGCCATCAGCTCCGGGGCCAGGCCGGCCTGCCACTGGCTGCCGGTGTCCAGGGTCATCAGCAGGTTGGCGAAGCCGTCGTTCCGCAGGGCGGTGACGTGGGCGGCCAGGTTGGCCGGGAGATCGGCTCCGTCCCAGACCGGCCGCAGGGTGGCCCTGGCCTGGCCGCGCTCCAGGCGCGCGGCCAGCACCGAATGCTCGGCCCTGGCCTCGCCCTGGCGGGCCAACTCGCGGATGCTGCGGGGCAGGAACAGTCGGCGGTATTCGCTTTCCAGGAAAGGCCGCAGCGCGGGGTGGCACCAGGCCCAGGCGCCGGGGTCCTCGCTCAACTGGCGATAGTAGTGGGGCCAGGCGCGGCGCTGGCCGCCGGGCAGGGCCAGGTCGAGCTCTCCCAGCAGCTCGAACTGGTCGCTGGGCAGGCCATTGCCGGAATATCGGCAGACCAGGCTGTTGGCCCCGCTCTTGGCCACCTGGCGCAGGCAGGCGTCGACCAGTTCGCGGCCCAGGCGGCCGGGATCGGGCTGGCCAAAGAGATAGGGGCCGTAGAGCCGGATCGAGCGGCTCCCCCACTGCCAGGCGAGCATCCCGCCCAGCCCGCCCTGGCGGTCACTGGCGGCCAGGAGGCCGTATTCGCCGCTCTGGACCATGTCGGCCAGCTTGCCGGGCAGGGCGAAATCGGACGGGTGGGCGTAGGCCGGAAAATGGGCGGCCAGCAACAGCGCCAGCTCCTTTATCTCGGCCGGGCCGGGCGTGACCGCCTGGGCCTCGGCAATGACCGGAGGCGGGGCGGGCGCGCCCTCGGCGGGGGGATAAGCCTTGTGCTTGTCCAAAACCAGGGTCATGCGGTCGGGGCCGGACTGATCGAAGCTGGACTCGTCCACCAAACGAGAGGCGATGAGCAGCCCCAGCTTGGCCAGGTCCTCCTGGCTATCCAGCGCGCAGCCGGCGGTCAAGTTGAACAGGCGCAGATCCAGGTTGGCGCGGGGGAAGGTCAGGGCCAGGCGGACATGGTGGACATGGCCGCTGAAGACCAGGTCGAGCGAGGATCCGGCGGGCAGCGCCTGGCAGAGATAGGCGTAGACCTCCTCGCCGGCCAGGGCCAGCTTCATGGCCTCGCCCCGGCCCAGGCCCAGGGCCTGGGCCACGTTCTCGGCCGTGGCCGGCACCAGACCGGTCAAGCCGGGGTCCAAAGGCAGCTTCAGGGAGATGGAGCTTTCCGCCGTCGCCACCGCCAGCCTCCTTGCCCCGTGTTTTTATTGCGGCAGAGGTGCAAGTTTAGCCAACCCGCCCCGCCGTCACAAGCCTTTAGACGCGCTTGGCCAAGAAGGTTTTTGACAAGCGGCGCGATTCTGGTCGATCATGGGCTGGCCTGTCAGCCAGGAGCACCCCTATGCGCACCCCAGGGCCGCCGGAGATCGGCGTCGGCCTGCCCCGTCCCGACGCCCCGGCCAAGGCCGCCGGCGTCGAACCCTACGCGGCCGACTTCTACGCCAGAGACATGCTCTGGGCCGGGGTCAAACGGGCCGGCCTCCCCCATGCCCGCCTGCTGGGGGTGGAAACCGCCCAGGCCCGCGCCCTGGCCGGCGTGGCGGCGGTGCTCACCGCCGCCGAGGTCAAGGGGACCAACCGCCAGGGCGTGGTGCAGAAAGACCAGCCGGTGCTGGCCGACGACAAGGTTCGTCACGCCGGCGACGCCCTGGCCCTGGTGGTGGCCGAGAGCCCGGAAATCCTGGCCCGCGCCCTGGAGCTGGTGCGGCCGCGCCTGGAGCCTCTGCCCGGCGTCTTCTCGCCGGCCCAAGCCCTTGCTCCCGGCGCGCCGCTCATCCACCCCGCCCACCCCGGCGGCAACCTGCTCATGGAAGCCAAAGCCTGCAAGGGCAATGGCGCGGCGGCCCTGGCCGATTGCGCGGTGGTGGTGGAGGGCGTCTATCACCTGCCCCGCCAGGCGCACGCCTTCCTGGAGACCGAGGCCGGATGGGCGGTTTGCACCCCCGAAGGCCGGCTGGAGATCACCGCCTCCACCCAGACCCCCTTCCGCGACCGCGCCGAGGTGGCCGAGGCCCTGGGCCTGGACCCGGCCCTGGTGCGCATCATCGCCGCCACCCCCGGCGGCGCCTTCGGGGGCAAGGACGGCATCACGGTGCAGAGCCTGCTGGGCCTGGCCGCCCTGGCCTGTCCCGGCCGTCCGGTCAAGCTGTGGCTGGGCCGGGAGGAAAGCTTCCTGGCCGGCTGCAAGCGCCATCCGGCCGGGTTGCGCTATCGCCTGGGGGCCGACGCGCGGGGCCGCTTCCTGGCCCTGGCGGTGGAGGGCGATTTCGACACCGGACCCTACGACCACCTGGGCGGGGTGGTGACCGCCCTGGCCCTGGAGCACGCCGGCGGCCCCTACGCCATCGAGCACGCCGAGATCAGGCTGCGGGCGGTCTACACCAACAACCCGGTCTCCGGGGCCTTCCGCGGCTTCGGCGTGCCCCAGGTGGCGGCGGCCATGGAGCAGACCGTGGACCGCCTGGCCCGGCGCCTGGGCCTGGACCGCCTTGAGATTCGGCGGCGCAACCTGCTGGCGCGCGGCGAAACCGGCCCGGCCGGGGCGGTGGTGGATTGCAGCAACGGCCTGGCCCAGTGCCTGGAGGCGGTGGCGGCCCACCCCCTCTGGCGCGGGCGCGCCGCCTGGCGGGTGGCGGCCGGCCCCCGCCGCCGACGCGGGGTGGGGGTGGCGGCGGTCTGGCACGGCCTGGGCTATGGCCCGGTGGTGCCGGACGTGGGCCAGGCCAAGCTGGAGCTGACCGCCGAGGGCCGCTTCCGGATCTACAGCGGGGTGGTGGACATGGGCCAGGGCAACGCCGCCACCTGCCTGCAACTGGCCGGCGCGGCCCTGGGCCAGCCCCTGGAGCGCCTGGAACTGGCGCCGCCGGACACCGACCGCACCCTAAACAGCGGCTCGGCCTCGGCCAGCCGCACCACCTTCAGCTTCGCCCCGGCCCTCCTGGCGGCCTGCGCCCAGCTCAAGAAGCGCCTGCTGGCCCGGGCCGCCGACCTGCTCTTCGTGGCCAACCCCCGCGAGCTCGTGCTGCTGCCGGGCCGGGTGCGCCACGCGCCCGGCGACAAGGAAATCGACCTGCGGCGGCTGGCGGCCATGCTGGCTCCGGAGGAGCGCCTGGCCGTGGCCCGCCACCGGGCCCCGGTCAACCCCCACCAGCCCGACTGCGACCCCTGGCTGCGTCTGCAAGGCTTCCCCCACGCCGTCTTCGCCTTCGCGGTCCACCTGGCCGCGGTGGAGGTGGACGAACTGACCGGCGAGGCGCGGGTCTGCGCTTATCTGGCCGCCAGCGATTGCGGCCGCATCCTGAATCCCCAGCTCTGGGAGCAGCAGATGCAGGGCGCCCTGGCCCAGGGCCTGGGCTATGCCTTGTGCGAGGAATTCATCAGCCGCGAGGGCCTCCCCCATACCCCGGATCTGGCCACCTACATCCTGCCCACCGCCCTGGACGCGCCGGCCATGACCAACATCGCCATCCAGACCCACGAGCCGGGCGGCCCGCTGGGGGCCAAGGGCGCGGGCGAGATCGGCATAGACGGGGTGCTGCCGGCCGTGGCCGGGGCGGTGGCCCAGGCCTGCGGGGCCTGGCCGGAGCGCTTCCCGCTCACCCCGGAGCGGGTGCTGGCGCTTCTGGCCGGCGGGGAGGACGCGCCATGCTGATCCGCTTCATCTTGAACGGCCAGGCCGTGGAGCTGGAGGCCGCGCCCGACCGCCGGGTGCTGGACCTCTTGCGCCAGGATCTGGGGCTGACCGGGACCAAGGAGGCCTGCGGGGCCGGCGAGTGCGGGGCCTGCACGGTGCTGGTGGACGGCGTCAGCCGGCTCTCCTGCCTGATGCTGGCCGCCCAACTGGAGGGCCGCGCCCTCACCACCATCGAGGGCCTGGCCAAGGACCAGGCCCCCCACCCGCTCCAGGATGCCTTCGCCCGGCACGGCGCGGTGCAGTGCGGCTTTTGCACGCCGGGCATGATCCTGGCCGCGGCCGACCTGCTGGCCCGGACGCCCCGGCCCGGCGAGGATCAAATCCGGACCGGCCTGTCCGGCAACCTCTGCCGTTGCACCGGCTATCAGAAAATAGTGGAGGCGGTGGCCGCGACGAGCGCAGAGGACGAGGAGCGCCCATGAGGCCGGTGCGCCTGCCCGCGAGCCTGGACGAGCTCTGGCCGCTCATGGCCGCCCAGCCCGGCGCGGCCCTGATGGCCGGCGGCACCGACCTGCTGGTGCGCATGCGCCGCGGCCTGGCCGACCCGGAGGCCATCATCGGCCTGGAGCGGGTGGCCGAGCTGAAAACCATCGCGCGCCGCGAGGGGTGGCTGCGGCTGGGGGCCTGCGCCACCCATCAGGAATTGATCGACCATCCCCTGGTGGCCGAGCACGCCCCCCTGCTGCGCCAGGCCCTGCTGGGCCTGGGCTCGCCGCCCATCCGCCACATGGGCAGCCTGGGCGGCAACATCGTCACCGCCTCGCCGGCCGGCGACAGCCTGCCGCCGCTATTTGCCCTGGCGGCCGAGGTGGAGCTGGCCTGGGCCGGGGGCGACCGCCGCCTGCCAGTGGCCGAATTCGTCACCGGCCCCGGCCGGTCGGCCCTGCGGCCGGGGGAGATCGTGGCCGCCGTCTGGCTGCCCCCGTCCCCCGGCTGGCAGGTGCAGCGCTGGCGAAAGGTCGGCCTGCGCCGCGCCCTGGCCATCGCGGTCTGCTCCCTGGCCGCGACGGTGCGCCTGGAAGCGGACGGCCGGGTGGCCGAGGCGCGCCTGGCCTGGGGCAGCGTGGCCCCCTGCGTGGTCCGGCCGCACGCGGTGGAGGCCATGCTCGTGGGCCACAGGCTGGACGAGGCGCGGTTGCGCGAGGCCGGCCGGGCCTTGCAGGCCCACATCAGCCCCATCGACGACCTGCGCGCCAGCGCCGCCTACCGCCGCCAGGTGGCGGCCAACCTGCTGTTGGCCTTGCTGGACTGAACCCAACCCGCGCAAGAAAGGCAAACGCCATGGACCCGAATCCCTCTCCGGCGGTCCTCTGCCAGATGGTGGAGCAGTTCGGGGTGATAACCATGAACCGCCGGGAGCGCCTCAACTGCCTGAGCCGCGAGCTGGTGCAGGCCATCCTGGCGGCCCTGGACGAGCTCAGCGCGGCCCAGGCCCGCGCCGTCATCCTGCGCGCCCAGCCGGGGGTCAAGGTCTGGTCGGCCGGCCACGACATCCAGGAGATTCCCCTGGACGGCACCGACCCGGTCTCCTGGAACGTGCCCTTCGAGGTGCTCTTGCGCCGGGTGCGCGATTATCCGACGCCGGTGATCGGCCTGATCGAGGGCGGAGTCTGGGGCGGGGCCTGCGACCTGGCGGTGAGCCTGGATATGCTGGTGGGCGCGCCCTCGGCCAGCTTCGCCATCACCCCGGCCAAGCTGGGCCTGCCCTACAACGCGGCCGGCCTAACCCATTTCCTGGGCGTGCTGCCCCTGCACATCGCCAAGGAGATGCTCTACACCGCCCAGCCATTATCGGCCGCCGACGCGTACAGGCTGGGCCTGCTCAACCGGCTGGCGCCGGCCGAGCAGTTGGAGGAGACCGCCTTCGCCCTGGCCCGCGACATCGCCACCCACGCGCCGCTGGCCATCCGGGTGCTCAAGGCCGAGATGCGCAACCTCACCCGCGGGCCGGCCCTGGCCCCGGAGGACTTCGAGGACGTGCAGGCCCTGCGCCAGGAGGCCTTCCGCAGCCGCGACTTTCAAGAGGGCATCGCGGCCTTTTTCCAAAAGCGCCCCCCGGTGTTTCAGGGCAAGTGAAAACAATGTCTTACTTTTATCATCTGGACGCCATGGCCTTCAACTTGAAGAAGGCGGCTCGCCTCGGTCTGGGCATAGGGGGCGGCTCCCCATGCCGGGGCTGGGGGCAATACCCTGGCCAAGGCCGCCGAGAGCCAGCCAAGCACGGCATTTCATAGCGGGGATGGAGCAAAAATAACTGGCGGCGGGGACGAATCGGGTAAAAAACGGAGCCCAAACCCCTGCAAAGAGTTATGCAGCACTCTCATATCCCCTTTTCACCATTTTTCACCATGAAAAGGGTGAGGGGCTAGCCGGCGCATCGGCTAACCCCTCGGAATTACTTGGCAGTCCCAACGGGACTCGAACCCGTGTCTTCGGCGTGAGAGGCCGATATCCTAGACCGCTAGACGATGGGACCGCTTATGCTCACCTGGTTTGGCTGGGGGACAAGGATTCGAACCTTGATAGGCAGATCCAGAGTCTGCAGTCCTGCCGTTAGACGATCCCCCAGCAGCCACGGGCAATGTTTAACGGATGATCCGCCAACCGTCAAGGCCATTTTTGCCTTAACGCACGGATGCCTCGCGCTTTCCAGCCGCATCCCCCGCGCCGGCCGGCCACTCCGGCCGCCCAGGCGGGGACGCCCCCCGGCCGACGGACCGGGACGGTCTTATGACCGCGCCCAGGCTGTGGGCCAGCACCCGCAGGTCGCTCAGCCAATCGCGCCGGTCGAGATAGGCCGCGTAGCCCATGAGCTTCATCCTGAGCAGGGTGTCTACGTAATATTGTTCGGGATCGCCGGCGCAGCGGGCCAGCACCTCCTCCTCGTTGCGCAGTTGGATGGTGACCGGATCGGTGATGCCCGGACGGTGGCGCAAGACCTTTTGCCAGAGCGGGTCGGCCAGGTCGACGTATCTGGGTACTTCCGGCCGCGGGCCCACCAGGGCCAAGTCGCCTCGGACCACGTTCCACAATTGGGGCAGTTCATCCAGCTTGGATTTGCGAAGCAGGCGCCCGATCCTGGTCACCCGCGCATCGCCGGCGCAAGTCACCTCCGGGCCGCCGCAGGTCTGGCGCATGCTGCGGAACTTGAGCAGGGTGAAAGGCCTTCCCGACCGCCCCACCCGCACCTGGCAAAACAGGGCCGGACCGGGGGAGGTGGCGCGCACCAGCAAGGCGATGACCAGCAGCAAGGGGGTCAGGCAGGCCAGGGCGGCCAGAGCGATGACCGCCTCCAGCGGGCGCGGCAGCCCCGCGCCGCCATGCGCCGCCGGCCTCATCCCGCCGCCGTAACCCGCTTGCGCCCGGCTTCGGCCACCGCGCGCACGGCCTGGATCACCCGGTCGACCTCGGCGTCGCTCATCCTGGTGTGCAGGGGCAGGCTGATGATGCGCTGAAACTCGGCCCAGGCCACCGGGAAGTCCTCCGGGCGATAGCCGTATTTGTCGCGGTAGTAAGGCTGGAGATGGTTGGGGATGAAGTGCACCGAGGCGCCGATGCCGCGCTGGCGCAGTTGCTCGATGAACTTGTCCCGGTCGATGGCCAGCCGGCCCAGGTTGAGCCGGATCACGTACAGGTGCCAGGCCGGCTCCACCTCCGGCCGGAAGGTTGGGGCGCTGATTTCGGCTAGGCCGGCCAGGCCCTGGTTGTAGCGGTCCACGATCTCCCGCCGCCGTTGCTGGAAGGCGGGCAGGCGGCGCAGTTGGTGGATGCCCAGGCTGGCGGCGATGTCGGTCAGGTTGCACTTGTAGCCCGGCTGGACCACCTCGTAGCGCCAGGAGCCCTGGGCGCTGTAGCGCTTGTAGGCGTCGCGGCTCATGCCGTGCAGGCTCCAGGGCCGGCAGCGCTCGATCAGCTCCGCGTCGCCGGTGAGCATGCCCCCCTCGCCGGTGGTCATGTTCTTGGTGGCGTAGAAGCTGAACGCCGTCAGGTTGCCGCCGGAGCCGATCATGCGCCCCTTGTAGCCGGCCGGCAGGGCGTGGGCCGCGTCCTCGACCACGGCCAGGCCGTGACGCCCGGCCAGGGCGTGGATGGAGTCCAGGTCGCAGGGGTGGCCGTAGAGGTGCACCGGCAGGATGGCGCGGGTGGCTGGGTTGACGGCCGCGGCCGCCTGGGCGGGGTCCAGGTTCAGGGTGTCGGGCTCCACGTCCACCAGGCGCGGACGCGCCCCGCGGTGCTCGATGACGTGCAGGGTGGAACAGAAGGTCATGGGCGTGGAGATGACCTCGTCGCCCGGACCGACATCCAGGGCGGCCAGGGCGACCAGCATGGCGTCGGTGGCCGAGGCTAGCGCCAGGGCGGCCGGCGCGCCCACGAAATTCCTGAACTCTTCCTCCAACCGACTCACCTTGGGACCGGTGGTGATCCAGTCTGAGCCCAGGGTGTCCACGGCCTCGGCGATCTCGTCCGGCCCGATGTCCGGCCGCGAGAAGGCCACGAAATTGTCCTGCTGTTCCGCCATGGTTCAATCCTCTGCCTTGGCGCGCTCCGGGACGGCGGTGAGGCGGCCCTTGGGTGCGGCCGTGGCGGACAACGCCGCTTCGTACACATGCTGCGCGATAACTTCGCCCGCCCGGCCCCGGTTGGGCCCGCATTCCATTTCCACTATCCGGCGTCGCCCCTGGGCATGTAAGGCCGGATCGTCGAGATAGCTCCTTATCATCACCAGCAGTTCGGCGGGCGAGCGGGCCACCGCGCTGCCCTGCCAGGACAGGAAGCGTTGGATGTGGGGCATCTCGTACTCGTAGGCCAGGGGCCGGTGACGCGTGTGGCCGTCACCCCGTTGGTCGCCATCGAAGGCGATGTTGACCAGCGGCTTGTCCAGCAAGGCCCCCTCCAGGTTCATGGTGGAGATGGTCGACACCAGCACGTCCGATGCGTTGACCAGGCTGGCCAGGGTGAGCATCTCCTCTCGCGGCATGTCCATGTAAAGGCGCTGGGATGAGATGATCGGCAGGGAGACGGCGGCCCAGGGATGGGGAGCGACCAGTTCCTTGATCTCATGCGCGAGCTGCTGGTTGAAGCGGTCGGACTGATAATAGTTGCGGACGTAGATGGGATGCAGCCGCACGATGAGTTGCACCGTCCGGCCCAGTTCACCGCCCTGGACCGCCTGGATCAACAGCCGCACGATGTCCTGGTTGGCATAGGCCCCCGGAGCCTTGGTGACGAAGGTCACCACCGGCAGGGCCGGGTCCAGGCCCAGGCCGGCCAAGAACTCCGCGCGCGGCCGCAATTGCTCCGGGCGGGCGTAGATGTCGAAGCTCGCCACGCCGACCGCCCGCAGTCGGTCGGCCGGAATGTCGGCCATGGTGGCCAGCTCCTGGCGCATGGCCTCGGTCCAGGTCAGCACCAGGTCCGGCCTGGCGCCGGGGTAGCCCTTGGACGATGGGTTGTCCCAACTGAGCATGACCGCAACCGTCGGGACGCCGTATTTCCTGGCCTGGCGCAACAAATAGGTGTCGTGCAGCCAATAGCCGGGGCTGGTGCAGACCAGCGCCGCCGGCTTGAGGTCCTCGAAAAGCTTGGCGTCGATGGCCGGAGTGTAGAGCCAGTTTTCCAGGCCCACCAGCCACCCCCGCCCCCGCCGGGTGCGGCGCAGGAGGTCGGAGAGCGCCTGGGCCAGGGCGCCCAGGGCCTTGGCGCGCCAGGACGAGGCTTCCTTGCGCAGCGGGTTTTTGTCATCCAAAAAACGTAACTTGGCTTCGGTGTTCAAGGTGAGGGCGCGCACCTGGCGCAACAACGCCTGGAACAGGCCTTGGTCGCGGTAGCGCTCGTAGTCCGCCACCGCCAGGGGCAGCAGCCGGCAGCCCCGTTCGCCGAACTCGCGGCGGAAATACTCCTCGTCCGGGTTGGGGGTCAGGATCGCCACCTGACAACCCTTGGCCAGCAACGTGTCCAGGATGGCCGTGCGCAGCAGGTAACGGGCCTCGAAACCTTGGGACACGGCCAGCAGGACGAGCGGGCCGGACGGCTCCGGGGCCGGGTCGGATTCAGCGGAGGCGGCCTCCGACCCTGCCTTGACCGCGTTCCCATCCCCGGACCCGGCCGTCTTGGCCGGTTTGGGAGAACGGCCCAGATTTTCGCCCACCAGGTCCGCCAGACTCCTGAACCAGTCGTGCATGGAGTCCAAAAACCTGAAATCGCGGAACATGACGGCGAAGGCCAGCAGGAGCGAGCCCAGATAAACCAGGCACAGCGCCAGGTTGAGGGCCGTCACCTGCGCCGCGAAAAACCAGGTCCCCGCAGTCGCCGGAATCAAAAATCCGTGGACCCTGTCCAGGCCGTGCAGCAGGAGTAGGCAATAACCGCCCACAAGGGCCAGGCGCGCACTCAGCCAAAGACCTGGGCGCCAGGAGCCGTAGCCCAGGCGGTAGACCACAATGATCACCAATCCCAACTCGCAGGCGTAGGCGATCAGGCAGCCCCAGGCCAGCCCCAGCAAGCCCCACCGCCACATCAGCCACAGGTCCAGGAGCAGGTTGAGACCCAATCCAGCGAAGGACAGGAGATTGAGCAGCCGCATGTCGCCCCTCACCGCCAGAAACATCGTGAAGACGTTACCGCAGCGCTGAAAAGCGAATGCCACCGAGAGCACCAAGAGAACGGGCAGGGAAGAAAGATACTTGGGCAGGGCGATGGTTATAAAGGCCTGGGTCAGGTAGTAGATCGCCGGCAGCACCGCAAAGCAGGTGAAGAACAGGACTATGGCGTTTGAGCCCAGGTAGGATTCGAGATATGCCCGGTCATCGTCTCCAGTCTGACCGCGGGTGCGCGCCGCCCGCTGCATGACCAGCTCGCTGATCGAGTTGTAGAGCTTGCCGGCCAGATCCATGGCCTGGAAAGCCACGCTGTAGATCGCCAGGTCGGACAGGGAAAGGAAAATCGAGACGAGCACGGTTTCCAACCGGTTCATCACCTTGTTCTGAACATTGACCCAAAACAGGCCCAGGCCCTTCTGCAACAGCGGTCGCAGTTCCGGCCAATGCCATTGCGGACGCAGTCGCCCGGCCACCAGCCGCCAACCCAGGGCCACCATAATCGCCTCGGACAAGGCCGTGGCGATCAGATAACCATCGACGCCCCCCAGATAGACGCCCGGCACCACCAGCAGGCCCAGCAGGGCTCCGGCCAGGCGCAGGCCGGAGACGCGGCGGAAGCGGGCCTCGGAGACCATGATGATCTGCAAATAGCGGTAGGATTTCTCGCACAGGATGTTGGCGCACAGGGCCAGAAACAGGACCAAATTCATGGACAGCCCGCTGAACCCGCCCAGGACATGGACCGCCGCCAGACCGCCGCACAGGGCCAGGCCGCTGAGCATGGCGAAGACGTAGCCCGCGCCAACGCTCCGCGCGATCTTGGCCTCCTCCCCGCGGGCCAGCATGATGGGATAGCTGCGGCGCAGCGCCTTGCCCACGCCCAGTTCGCTCATGAAGCTCAGGCTGACGATCAGCAAGAGCAGCTTGAGCCTGCCGTAGTCGTCGACCGAAAGCAGGCGCAGGACCAGGTAGGTGGGGACCAGGGCGATGGCGGTGGTCAGGACAAAGGTTCCCAGCAAATACCCGGCGTCCCGGATGAAGGAGGTCTTGTTCCGCCCATCGGTCGTCGCCACTATGCCGGGTTCCTTTCACCGTCGCGCTGGCGCACCCCGTGGTTGCCGGCTCAAGCGGCGCCTAAACCAATCTCACGGTCCTGGAGCCGCGGGCGGGGTCAGGCGGGCTTGCGCAGCAGATAGATGCCCTCGCCGCCGAGGGCCGACCAGGGCGGAGTCTCGCACCAATAAGGATCGCTCGTAATGTCCTCCTCCAGGTAGAGCGTGATCTGCGCTCGCAGTGCGTCGGGCAGATCGATGTCGGGGGCCACGGCGATCTGGACCGGCTTGACGATGGGCTTGAGCACGCCCTGGCCGCGCAGCCAGTCCAGGAGCTCCTGGTTGAAGCCGGTCATGCGGTCCAGCCACCGGTTGTAAGCCGGGTAGTCGACCGGCATGGGCAGGCCCTTGTCGCGCACGGCGAGCGGCACCCGCTTTTGCATGTCGGCCGCGGACTTGTCGCCCCAGGCGAAGCGGTAGATCGCCCCCAGGGTTTTGGTGAGGCGCAACCCGGCGACCGGGCACCAGGCGGCGATGTGCTCCCGGTCGATCTGCCAGAGATCGGCCAGGGACATGGGCAGGTCGAACAGGGTGAGCAGGGTCATGTAGGTGGCCCCGCGGAAATTGACGAAGTTGGGGCAGGAGACCACCAGCAGGCCGCCGGGTTTGACCAGGCCGGCCACCCGCGCCAGGGTATCCTGGGGGTCGGGCACGTGCTCCAGCACGCCCACCATGCTCACCACGTCAAAGGGCTCGGCGCACTCGTCGCAGAAGCGGACCAGGTCGCCCACCTGGAACTCGATATTTTTCCGTCCAGACGCCTGGGCGCAGATCCGAGCCAGGTCGATGGCCGCGGCCGAAAAATCCACGCCCAGCGCGCGTTCGGCCAGGTGCGAGGCCATGATCGCCAGGCGGCCGGCCCCGCAGCCCAGGTCCAGGTAACGCCCGCCATTCAAATCCCCGGCCATGGCGCCCAGTATGACCGAATGCACGCCGTGGGACTTCTTGTACATCCACGCGTCGGATTCGGAGTAGATCTGTTCGTACTTGTCCTTAAGGCCCGCCATCCGGTCCTTCTGGGTCAGCAGGGATTCCAGCTTCATTTGCATCTCCCTATGGATGCCCTGCTTCCCGGCCGGCCAACGCCTCGATCTCGTCGGCCAGGCCGGTCAGGTCCGGCCGCAGCGGGGCCAGCCCGCGCAACGCGCCGAACTCGTTTTCAATCCCAATGAAGCGGCAGCCGAAGCCCTGGGCCGCGCGCAGGTCGGCGCGGCCGTCGCCCACCACCACGATTCCGGCGCCATCTTTCAAGCCCAGGTCGGCCAGGATGGCGGCCAGGTTGTCTTCCTTGCTGGCCGGCGCCCCCAGCACGCCCCGGAAATAGCTGCCCAACCCCCTGGCCGCCACGATGCGGCGCAGGGAAGGCAGGGGGGTGGCGGAATTGAGATACAGCGGCAGCCGTTCGTTCAGGCGGGCCAGGGCCTCCCCCGCCCCCGGCACCAGGGGGCAGGCGATGGCGCCTTGTTCCACGATCCGGTTGTAGGCCTCGGCCAAGGCGGCCACCGCCGGCGAGTCCAGGTCGTTCGGGGCGTGCTCGGCCGGCCGCCAGGCCGCCAGCGCCAGGGCGATGATGACGAAACGGCTCTTCTCGCGGTGGGCGGCCAGGACGGTTTCCACCGCCGCCGCGGCGCCGGCCGGAAAGATATCAAAAAAAGCCCGTCGCTTCAGGGCGTTGGACTGGACGATCACCCCGTCGAAATCGAAGACCACCGCCTGGCAGAATTCTCGGCCCACTAGCGGCTGTTCCAGTTTTTCACCACGGTCTTGCGCTCGTTCCGGCCCATGCGGTTGATGGCCAGGTCGGAATAGACCGAGTCGTCGTTATGGTGGGTGGTGGAAATTTCCTCCAGGATCACCCCGTGCGAGGTTTGGAACTTGTGCCACTCACCCGGCTTGACCACCACCATCTCGCCGGGGCGATAGGTTTTGCGCCAGCCGTTCACCTCGATCTCGGCCTCGCCGCTGAGCACCAGGAAGGTCTCTTCCTTCTTGATGTGGTGATGGTAGGGATGCTTTTGGCGCGGGAGTTGGATGATGTACTTCTTGCAGTAATCCCGGTTTATGCAGTCGATGATGACGGCGCCGAACTCACGGAAGCGGCGCAGGCCGTAATGGTGGGATATCTCGATGTTGAACTCGTCGCCCATGGGCACGTTGGCCTCGTGGAGCATGCTGCGCACCTGGCGCATCACCTGGGCCAGGAACTGATCGTCGCTTATTTCCAGGCTCAGCAGGCCGTCGGACAGCGGGGACAGCTCGGCGTAGTCCCGGTCGGCCGGGACGCCCTCCGTGAAGTGTCCGCTGTCGATCTGGCCTTCCTGCAAGGGCATGGCGAAGAAGACGTCGGCGCGCGCGATGGGCTGGCCCTGGGCGATGGCCCGCTTGGCGTAGACCCCGCGCTTGAGCGAATTGAGGGAGGCGATCTCGCTAAGGTCGGCCGGCGGACGTTTCTCCGGTCCGCAGGAGGCCACCGTCTCCTGGTAGGCCTCCACCCATCTGGCCACCTGCTCGGCGGTGGAGGAATACTTGTTCATCTGCTTGCCGGGCGCGGCCATATCCACGTGGCGCTCGAAGATGCGCGCCCCCAGGGCGTATGCCACCCGGACGGCGTTGTAGTTGTCGGGATCCTCGTGGGTGGAGAAGCCGACCGGGATGTCCCGGTAGCGCCTTTTGAGGATGGCGATTTGGTTGAGCGCGAGCTTCTCCACGGGGGTGGGATAGATGCCCACGCAGTGCATCAGGGCGAAACGCACCCCCTGGTCCACCATTAGTATTGATATGAGACAGATTCACCTGGAAAGACTTATCAAGTCAGACTGAACCGCCCCGGGATTGCCGGAGACTCCGATTCTTGAGAGGATGGGGTCATGGGCAAGCAAAGCAGATATTCACCAGAGGTAAGGGAGCGGGCGGTTCGGCTGGTGTCGGAGCACACCGGGGAAT
>JBMORH010000078.1:0-34043 GCA_049322275.1 Thermodesulfobacteriota bacterium | reverse complement strand
ACCTTACAAAGTGGCGCTGACCGCCGTCATGAGAAAGATGATCGTCACCCTCAACGCCATGGTCAAAAACAAAAAAACTTGGCAACCACTCACCTTAGCCGCTTGAACATGAACACGGTTGCTACGAGATCAACAAGCTGGTTTACTTCGAGGCGCTGGGCGAGGCCGGGGCGGCCATCCAGCGCGAGAAGCAGATCAAAGGAGGGTCGCGCTCGGACAAGGAGGCGCTGGTCGAGGGGGCAAATCCTTTTTGGCGCGACTTATATGAAGAAATCTGAATTCGGAAGATGCGCCTATACGATTAGACCATGTAAGCGCGGCAAGGGTTGCTTGGCACGGCTGAGCCAACAGGGCATAAAAACTGTCATTGCGAGCGCAGCGAAGCAATCTCTTGCTCGCCTTCTAATATTGCAAGGCGTTATGTCGGTGGGATCAAGAGATTGCCGCGTCGCTTCGCTCCTCGCAATGACGGAATAGTCAATTGATAGGACGCGTGTATCACGGGTCGCTGATGGGTTGAGCGTATAGGCGCATCGGAAGATTGCTTCGGCGCAACCCCCCAGGGTTGCTTCTCGCAATGACAGGCTAAGCCTGGATTGTTTCAAAGCCGGGGAGGGGCCTGACAAAGCTCGCCGGCCGGCTCGACAGGTGAGGGGTTTCATGTTCTTCCAACTCGTGGTATCCGGCATCGCCATTGGCGCCACCTACGCCCTGATGGCGCTGGCCATGGTCATCATCTACAAGACCAGCGAGGTCTTGAACTTCGCCCAGGGCGACATGGCCATGCTGAGCGCCTTCGTGGCCTTCACCCTCTTGACCGAGCACAACCTGGGCTTTCCCACCGCCTTCGCCCTGGCCCTGGCCTTCGCCTTCGCGTTGGGGGCGTTTTTGGAGTTCGCCTTCCTGCGCCGGGCCAAGGAGCCCAACACCCTGGGGCTCATCATCATCACGCTGGGCCTGGAGATGATCCTCTACGGCCTGGCCTCGTGGAAATGGGGCAGCGACCAGAAGGACTTCCCCTTCCCGGTCAGCGACTTCGACACCCACGAGATCGGCGCGGTGGTGGTCAGCGACCTCAACCTGGTCACCCTGGCCGTGGCCCTGTCGCTGATGCTCTTGTTGTTCCTCTTTTTCCGCTACACCAAGGCCGGCGTGGCCATGAAGGCCACCCAGCAGAACGAGACCGCGGCCCGGCTGATGGGCATCCGGGTCAACCGCATCCTGATGCTCACCTGGGGCATCAGCTCGGTGGTGGGGGCGGCGGCGGCCTTCATGATCGCCCCGGTGGACACCCTGGACCCCAACCTGATGTGGACCCCGCAGCTCAAGGGCTTCTCGGCCGCGGTGCTGGGCGGCATGACCAGCCTGGTGGGCGCGGTGGGCGGCGGGTTTTTGCTGGGCGTCATCGAGAACCTCTTCGGCGGCTACGTCTCGGTGGAGTTCAAGAGCGTGGTGGCGTTCGCGGTCATCGTGGTGATTCTCTGCCTGCGGCCCAGCGGGCTTTTCGCCAAGCACTACGTGCGCAAGGTGTGACGCATGGAATGGGTGGGGCCATATTCATTTAAGGAGTTGCTGGAAAACTGCATCAGTGAAGGAAAAAATTGGCCGCAACCAAGCAATGGATTGTATTTAGTAACGAAACACGCATGGCATGGCGAGCCCACGAAAAAAGCCGAAGCGCTTTATGTCGGCTCAAATACTGGTGAATCTAATAGATTCGTTACCAGGATCGGTGACTTGGTTGCTGACTTGTTCGGCTTTTTTTGTGAAGACACTGGCCATCATAGTGGTGGGATCAGGCTATACGAACAGTATTGTAAAAATGAAAACATTCATCCTTTCACGCTGCACCTTGGCTGGACAAATGGCGGCGGTTGTCCGCGGTGCCTGGAGAACGAGTTATACGATAAGTTAAAACCAAGTTATAACAAGAAGCGACCACCATATTGCCCGGATCATAAGGTTCTAACACGAGGAGGGGAGCGATGCGTAAAGGCGTGATTTTGGCTCTGGCGCTGGTGGCCGTGCTGGCCCTGGCCGGCGCGGCGGCGGCGGCGGACGTGCGCGGCGTCACCGACACCACCATCAAGATCGGCCAGTGGGGCCCCCAGACCGGACCGGCCGCCCTGTGGGGCAGCGTGGCCCGGGGCACCGGCTGCTACTTCGAGATGCTCAACGCCGAGGGCGGCATCAACGGCCGCAAGATCGAGTATTTCCTGCGCGACGACGGCTACCAGCCCAACCGCACCAAGGCGGTGGTCAAGGAGCTCCTGGAGAACGTGGGCGTCTTCGGCTTCGCCTCCGGCGTGGGCACCAGCCCCGGCATGGCGGTGATGCCCGACCTGGTGGCCAACGACGTGCCCTGGGTGGGCGCGGCCACCGGCAGCACCCACTGGGCCTTCCCGCCCAAGAAGACCGTCTTCGCCGTCTATCCCAACTATCCCGACGAGGCGGCCATCCTCACCAACTACATCCTCTTCACCCTGAAGAAGGAAAAGATCGCCTTCATCTACCAGAACGACGACTACGGCAAGGGCGGCCTGGAGGGCGCGCAGGCCGAGATGAAGGCCCGCGGCAAGAAGCTGACGGCCGAGGTCCCGGTGGAGGTCACCGACACCGACCTGGCCAGCCATGTGATGAAGCTCAAGCAGGCCGGGGCCGACGCGGTCATCATGTGGGTGCTGCCCAAGCACGCCGCCATCCTGCTGGGCACCTCGGCCAAGCTGGGCTTCAAGCCCGAATGGGTGGCCTGCTCCACCCTGAGCGACGCGCCCTTGATGCACAAGATCACCAAGGGCCTGTGGAAGGGCGTGATCTTCGGCAACTTCGCCGAGCTGCCCGACTCCAGCGCGCCGCTGATGGTCAAGTACAAGGCGGCGTTTGACAAGTACGCCGACAAGAAGAGCGACCACTGGGGCGTGTTCTTCTACGCCGGCTTCGGCTTCGTGGAGCCCATGGTCGAGGGCATCAAGCGGGCCGGCAAGGACCTGACCGTGGACAGCTTCGTCAAGGCCATGGAGACCCTGAAGGAATTCAAGGGCATCATGGGCCGGGTCACCTTCGCCCCCGGCGAGCGCCAGGGCATGCGCGAGGTCTTCCTGGCCCGCTGTGACGAGGCCGAGGTGACCACGCCGGACGGCAAGAAGGACAAGATGGGCAAGGCCGTGCGCCTGTCCGACTGGATCCAGGTGCAGTAGGCGAGGGCGGGGAGCAATCCGGGGGGACCCTTTCTTGGCAGAAAGGGCACCCCGGACCCCCTCCCAAAGAACCTTGGCGGTTAGCGCGTTTTCCGATGCGCTGCGCGAATCGGAAAACGCGCTAACCGGGCAAGTGGCCAAGGCCACGGCAGCACATAACGTTGCCCTTTTAGGAGGGGGCCTGGGGGAGCCATTTGGGGCCCCAAAATGGCTCCCCCAGAAAAACAGGCATCGCCGAACATGTCCTTCTTCGCGGTTAAAGACCTGACCATGGTGTTCGGGGGGTTGGTGGCCCTGAACGAGGTGTCGCTCAGCGTGGAAAAAGGCTCGATCACGGCGGTGATCGGCCCCAACGGCGCGGGCAAGACCACCTTGTTCAACTGCATCTACGGCCTGTACAAGCCCACCCGGGGCGAGGTGACTTTCAAGGGCGAGCGGCTGACCGGCCTCAAGCCCCACCAGATCGCCATGAAGGGCCTGGGGCGCACCTTCCAGAACATCGAGCTGTTCAGCAAGATGACCACCCTGGACAACCTGCTCCTGGGCCGCCACCGCCACATGCGCACGGGGGTCTGGGGCGGCTCCACCTTCTGGCGGCGGGGCTCGTCGGCGGCGGCCGAGGAGATCGCCCACCGCCACAAGGTCGAGGAGATCATCGACTTCCTGGACCTGCAATCGGCCCGCAGCCGCCTCGTGGGCGGGCTGCCCTACGGCATCCAGAAGAAGGTGGAGCTGGGCCGGGCCTTGTGCCTGGAGCCGGAGCTGCTGCTCCTGGACGAGCCGGTGGCGGGCATGAACCTGGAGGAGAAGCAGGACCTGATGGTCTGGCTCAAGGACATCCAGGAGGTTTTCGGCGTCACCATCATCATCATCGAGCACGACATGCGCCTGGTGATGGAAGTGAGCGACCAGGTGCTGGTGCTCAACTTCGGCGAGCCCATCGCCAACGGCACCCCGGCCGAGGTGCAGGTGCATCCGGAGGTGCTGAAGGCCTACCTGGGCGAGCAGGACGTGCATCTGGGGTTGTGACCGCGGGCCAGGACGGCCCGCGCGGCGGCCAACCGGCCGCCGGAGCCCGGCCGGATTCACTCCGGCCGGGCGAGCCGGCCGAGGCCAGGGATGGCCGAGGCCGCAGGAAAAAACAGCTGAAGGCCTACCTGGGCGAGCAGGACGCCTTCACGGTCGGAGCAAGCCACCATGCTTGAGATCAAGAACATCGAGACGCTCTATGGCCTGGTGATGGCCCTGCGCGGGGTGAGCCTCAAGCTGGAGGAGGGCAAGATCACCGCCGTCTTGGGAGCCAACGGGGCGGGCAAGTCCACGTTGATCAAGACCGTGATGGGGCTCATCGAGGACCAGCCCGACAAGGGCACCATCTGGCTGGACGAAAAGCGCATCGACCACAAGGACACCGAGGCCATCGTGCGCATGGGCCTGGCCTACGTGCCGGAGGGCCGCCAGGTCTTCAACGAGCTGACCGTGACCGAGAACCTGATGATGGGGGCCTACACTCGGCGCGGGTCCGGGGTGCGCCACGACCTGGAGCGGGTCTTCGGGCTCTTCCCTCGCCTCAAGGAGCGCGAGCGCCAGTTGGCCGGCACGCTCTCCGGCGGCGAGCAGCAGATGCTGGCCATCGGCCGGGCGCTGATGATGCGCCCGCGCATCATGTTCCTGGACGAGCCCAGCCTGGGCCTGAGCCCGCTTCTGGTGCGCGAGATCTTCGGCACCATCGCCCGCGTCAACCAGGAGGACGGCACCACCATCCTGTTGGTGGAGCAGAACGCCAACATGGCGCTGGGCGTCTGCCACCAGGGCTACGTGATGGAGAACGGCCGCTTCGTGCTGGCCGGCACGGCCGAGGAGCTGATGAAGGACGAGGACGTGCGCGAGTTTTATCTCGGCATCAAGAGCGAGGTGTCGGTCAAGGGCTACCAGCGCTACAAGCGCAAGAAGCGCTGGCGCTAGAAGCGGCGGACGGCCGCGCGCTCTGGTTCATGGGCGGTCCCCGGCTGGGGGCCGCCTTAACGTTTCCCACGCGTTTCCCACCCGGATAGTAGCCAATAACTGTAACCAAATTAGCCGGTTGCCGGCCAGGCCGCGAAAAAATCACCCACCGAGGCGCCTAACCCTCCCCTTGGCCCGGGCCGGCTTGGAACGTGTTTCCAGGCCCTTGTCTTTCCGCCCAGGTTCTGGCACGGGGTCTGCTAGACATCTTTGCGCCTCCCCGCGCAACCGCCAACCAGACAAGGAGAGGAGTTAACATGCGCGTTGGACATCCGAGCCGCCCAGGCCAGGTCGTGGCCATGGCCCTGATCCTGGCCGCGCTGGTCGTTCCAGCCGGCCCGGCCCTGGCCGTGGCTCCCCAGGGCGGGCTGGGCCTGATGGACCCGGCCAATCCCGGCCCTTACCACGTGGACCTGAACAACGATGGCATCGTGGACTGGGTCCAGAACGCCGACCAATGGCGCAATGCCGGCAATGGGCGGCTTGGGGCGTGGATGGACGCCAACGGCGACGGCATCCACGACTGGTGGCAGAACGGCGACCTCTGGCAGCAGGCCACCGGCGGCCGTTTCGGCGACTGGATCGACGCCAACGGCGACGGCGTCTGCGACAACTTCGCGACCCGCCCCCTGGACGGCAGCGGCAACGGACACCAGGGCGGCCGTTAAGTCGCGCGCGGCCGCCCGGCCGGCGAGACCCGCCTGTGCGCGAGGTCTATGCGCCCGGCGTGGACGCGCGGGGGCAAGGAAACAGCCCACTCCAGACGCTCCCGCCTAACCCGGCGGTCGGACGGCCACCGCAGTGGCCCGCCCAGTTCTTGCCATTGCCCGCCGATATCAATATTGGCAGCAAGGCGCCTTCGCTGGAATTATTATTATTTACAATATGTTATACGGGTTAGCGTTGGGGGTGTGCGCTTAAACCGGATGAGCCCCTTTTTTAACCTAAGATGCGGGCGGGGATAAACCCCGCCCGTGTATTTCCGCGAAAAACAATATGATGCGCCTATACGATTAGACCATGTAAGCGCGGCAAGGGTTGCTTGGCACGGCTGAGCCAACAGGGCATAATAACTGTCATTGCGAGCGCAGCGAAGCAATCGGCTTGCTCGCTTTCGTTCTAATATTGCAAGGCGTTATGTCGGTGGGATCAAGAGATTGCCGCGTCGCTTCGCTCCTCGCAATGACGGAATAGTCAATTGATAGGACGCGTGTATCACGGGTCGCTGATGGGTTGAGCGTATAGGCGCAACAATATGATTGGGGTGCAGCCAGCCTCACACCTTCAGGTTCAGCATGGGGCATTTCTGGCAGACCGGCATCAGGTCCTCGATCCTCCGGGCGTTCAGGAACGAGCGCTTCAGGGCCAGGTGGGCGGGGTGGCGGCAGTGGGTCAGGGGGTCGTTGAATATGTTGCCCCAGGTGTCCTGGCCGTCGGGATAGAGCACGCAGCAGGGTTGGATGGCCCCGTTGGGCTCCACCTGGAAGCCCTTGAACAGCGACAGGCAGAAGAACTTGCTCCCTCCCGTGGGCACCGGGTGGGGGAAGAAGATGTTCATGCGCGGGAATTGGCGGCGGGCGAAAGCGCGCGCCCGGTCGATGGTCGCCAATGAATCGCGGTCGTGGTCGAAGATCAGCTTGGCCTGGCCCTCGCCGTCCTCGGCCTGGGTCATGAGTTGCTGAAAAAAGATGTTCTCGACTCCCAGCCCGCCCACCGCGGCGATGATCCGCTCCAGGTCGTTGAGGTTGTCCTTGGTGATGAGCTTGGCCGCGCCCAGCACCATGCCGGCCGGCTTGTGCTTTTGCATCACGCCCAGCCCGGCCAACTGGCGCTCCTCATACTGCTCGTAGAGCGACACCCACATGATGTCCGGCGGGGCCTTGAGCACCGTGTCCAGGCGTTTCTCCAGCAGGGTGGCGTTGGTGGGCACCAGGGCCAGCTTGCGCCGCCGCTGGATGGCCTGGATGTAGCGGTCGAAGTCGCCCAAAAGCAGCGGCTCGCCGTCGCCGGTGACGATGTAGAAGGCGTGGCGGAAGGCCTCCAGGTCCAGGATGCGCTCAAACAGCTCCAGGGGCATGTCGGGCCGGTGGTTCTCCGGCTGGTTGAAGCCGCAGGAGCAAAAGGAGCAGCGCAGGTTGCAGCGGTGGACGACGTTCACCCCGCCGCCCAGGACGTGCCTGGCCTGGGGATAGGCCAGGTGAAAGCGGACCAGGTTGACCAGCTTGCCCCAGCCGCCGGGGCGGAGCAAGGATTGGACGAACTTCTTTTTGATGTTGTTCAGCATCCGGGGTAGCCCCATGCGGCCCGCGCCGGGGCCGGCCGCCGGCCCTGGCGGCGGCCCCAACCGGGGCGCGATATGTTATTTCCCGATATCACTTGCAAATTGTTGCGAATCCTGTAAAGACAAGGTGTGTTTTTCCTTGCCCCCGCCGCCCGCCGGGCGGGGCTGAAGCCCCAGGATGACAAACGGTGCCGATGGCCAGCCACCCACGCACACTCGCGCCCCCAGAGCGCGCCGCATACTACGCCCGGCAATTGGTCCGCGAGGCCCCCCGCCTGCTCTCGGCCCTGGACCGTTGCCCGGTCTCGGCCTCCGGCGGCAGCCTGGACCGCGAGTGGTGGGCCTGGGCCAGCAAGGATTTCGCCAACCAGGACCAGCAGCGGGGGCTCTGGGCGCTGGCCTATTTATACACCACCCCGCTCGGTGGCAACATCCTCCACCAAGAAGGGGCGCTCTTGGGCTGGATCGCCCAGGGGGTGCGCTTCTGGCTGAAAAGCCAGGACCGGCGGGGGGCCTTCGACCACCTCTACCCCTACGAGTCCAGTTGGATGGCCGCGGCCTTCACCCTGGCCGACCTGGTGGAGACCTATCGCCTGGTGGGCGCGGCGGTGGACGCCGAGACCCGCGAGGCCTGGCAACGGGCCATGTTGCGGGCCGGGGATTTCCTGCTGGCCCACGACGAGACCCACGGCTTCATCAGCAACCACCGCGCCGGGGCGGCCGCGGCCCTGGCCGGGCTGAGCCAAGTCGCCGGCCGGACGCAATACCTGCAAGGCGCCTGGCGGATCATGGACGGGGTCTACGCCCGTCAGTCGCCGGAAGGTTGGTTCCTGGAATACGAGGGCGCCGACCCCGGCTACCAGACCCTGGACACCCACTACCAGGCCTTGTTCTACCTAAACTGCGGCCGCGACCCGCGGGTGCTGGCCCGGGTGGGGGCCAGCCTGGAGTTTCTGAGCTACTTCATGCACCCCGACGGCAGCATCGGCGGGGATTACGGCAGTCGCAACTGCCCCCATTTCTTCCCCGGCGGCCTGGAGGTCTTCGCGGCCGAGCTGCCCCTGGCCGAGGCCATCGCCGCGGCCGGGGCCTGGGGGCTGGAGGCGGGGACAAGCTGCGGCCTGGAGGACTCCGACACCCGCAACGCCTTCCCCCTGGTCACCAGCTATGTCCTGGCCCACCGCGCCCTGAGCCAGCCCCGGCCCAACCCACCGGCCGCCCCGGCCGAGTTGCCGCGGCAGCGGCAGTTCGAGCGCCACTGGCCCCAGGCCGGGCTCTACGCGCGCAATGAGGGGCGGCGCTACCTGGTGGCCGGCCTGAACAAGGGCGGGGTGGTAAAGCTTTTCGACAGCGAAACCGGCGAGTTGCTGCATTCGTCCTGCGGGTATCACGCCCGCCAGGGGGGGCGGGACTACACCACCCTGCTCTGGGGGACCGGCCAGGCGGTGGAGTTCGACCCGCCGCTCATGCCGGGAAGCGAGGCGCCCTGCGCGCCGCGCCGGGTGACGGTGCGCTCCCGGTTTTATCGTTTCCAGACCGACCGCCTGATGCGCCCCTGGCAGCTCATCGCCTTCCGGCTGTTCATGTTCAGCCTGGGGCGGGTTTCCTTTTTGAATCATCTTATGCGCAAGCATCTGATAATCAAGCGCTTCCTCACTCAGCGCCAGGCCGGGGGGCTGACCCTGGAGCGCACTCTGGACCTGGACTCCGACAAGCTGGTCATCGACGACCTGATCGCCGGGCCGGGCGCGGGGCTCGATAGTCTCAGGGAGCACGGCTTTTTCTCGACCGTGTACATGGCCAGCGCCCGCTATTTCCGCCGCCAGGACCTGCGCCAGGCCTGGAGTTCGCCGGAGCTGGCCGAGGGCCTGAGGGGGGGGCGGGAGCTGCGCCGCCGGGCCTATCCCCGGCCCTAGGCGGTTGCGGGTGGGGAAGGCTTTGCCTATGCTTAGCGGGATGTCGCAAAGGCCAGCCCTGGCCCGCGCCCGGCAAGACACGGCGGATTGACTTTGCATTGCGATAGGGACCCCAGGCCATGAACAACCAGGCCGACGCCATATTGATCTATCCCCAACTGGGCGCGTTCGACGGCTTCGTGCGCGACGTCCCCCTGAGCCTGATCTACGCCGCGGCCGATTCGGTCAAGCACGGCTTCAAGGTGGAGATTTTGGATCTGCGCCTGGTGGGCGAGGAATGGCGGCAGGAGATCGACCGGCGCATGAGCCCGGCCTGCAAGGTGGTGGGGCTGTCGGTAATGACCGGCAACCCCATCAAGACCTCGCTGAACGTCAGCCAGTACGTCAAGGAGAAATACGGCGTGCCGGTGGTCTGGGGCGGCCCGCACCCCACCATCCTGCCGGAGCAGACCCTGGCCCACCCCTTGATCGACTACGTGGTGCGCGATTGGGGCAGCCAGGCCCTCCTGGGGCTGCTGCGCCATCTGGCCGGCGAGGACGCGCGCCTGATGGACATCCCCGGCCTGGGCTGGAAGGAAAACGGCGAGGTCAGGCTGGCCCCGGCCCAGGATTGTTTCGAAAAGGTGCACCACCGCGACCTGCCCTACCACCTGGTGCAGATCGACGGGCGCTCCTATAACCGCCTGGAGAACGGCGAGGTCATCTTCCCCATCTTCACGGCCATGGGCTGCCCCTACAAGTGCACCTTCTGCATGTCCCCGGCGGTCTACCGCAAGGTGCGGGGCAAGAAGTGGCTGGCCGATCCGGTGGAGGAGGTGCTGGAGCACATCGAGTTCATCAGCGGCCGCTACCAGGCCCAGCGCATCCAGATACTGGACGACGACTCCTTCGTGGACCTGGACCGCATGCACGACCTGCTGCGCCGCTACGTGGCCAAGGGCTTCCACAAGCGATACAAGCTGGATTTCCGCGGCGCGCGCATCAACGAGCTGGACCTGATGGACGACGACTACCTCTCCCTGATGGAGGAGGCCGGGGTCGAGCTTCTCATGATCGGGGTGGAGTCCGGCTCCGACACGGTGCTCAAGCTGATGGGCAAGGCCATCACCAGCGAGCAGATACTGCGGGTCAACCGCAAGCTGGCCCGCCACCCCAGGCTTCAGCCCAACTACAACTTCTTCTGCGGCATCCCCGGCGAGACCTACCAGACCCTGGTGGAGACCAAGAACCTCCTGGTGCAACTGGTCAAGGACCACCCCACCTGCTACCTGGGCATGGGCTCCTACTGGAAGGCCTACCCCGGCACGGTGCTCTACGAGAAGGCCGTGGCGCAGTGGAACGTCGAGCTGCCCCAGGACCTGGAGGGCTGGATCCGCTTCGACAGCTTCGAGGAGGGGGCCATCGACTATCCCTGGATCACCCCCGCCATGCACCAGATGATCTCGCTGCTGCAACTGGCCGGCATGCTGCTGGACTGCAAGAAGGACCGCCTGCACCACAACATGGGCCGGGTCAAGGGCAACATCCTGCACTGGCTGGCCCTGGCCTACCTGCCCATCCTGCGCCTGCGCCTGGCCACCAACTACACCGGCCTGTTTGTGGAGCCTTGGGTGCGCAACTACGTGGTCAAGAACATCAGCCGGCTCATCGCGCGCTAGACGCCGGCGCCGGGGGACCGTGGCAAGATGAAGAAATTCCTATACCTGATCCCGCCGGTGGCCGGCGGCACCAAGAACGTGGTGCGCGACTTCGTCTACGGCTGCTGGTGCAACGGCAAGCGCATCGGCGGCATGCAGATGCCGCCCCTGAACATGCTCTACGCGGTCAGCCACTGCCGCGCGGCCGGGGTGGAGGCCGAGCTCCTGGACGGCATGATGGAGCCGGAGAAGCACCAGGCCATGGTGGAGGAGGGCTTCCGCGACCTGGCCGGCCTGGTGCTCTTGAGCTCCACCCAGTCCTTCCGCGACGACGTGGCGCTGTGCCGCCAGGTCAAGGCGGCCAACCCGGCGGTCAAGACGATCCTCTTCGGCTCCCACCCCACCTTCATGCCCCAGTTCTGCCTGCAGGAGCCGGACCTGGACTACATCGTGCTGCGCGAGCCGGAGGAAACCCTGCGCCGTCTCTGCCTGGCCCTGCAGGAGGGCCGGGACCCGGCCGACCTGCCCGGCATCGGCCGGCGCGGGGCCGACGGCCAGGCGGTCATCAACCCGCCGCGGCCCTTCCTGGACATGGACGAGCTGACCCCGCCCGACCGCTCTCTGCTGCCCAAGGACGCCGATTATTTCAACCCGGTGGTCAAGCGCCTGCCCTACACCACCATGCAGACCAGCCGGGGCTGCCCCGGCCGGTGCATCTTCTGCACCGCGCCCACCTTCTACGGCCGGCGCTACCGCGTGCGCTCGGTCGCCAACATCCTGGCCGAGCTGCGCCAGGTCAAGGCCCAGGGCTTTCGCGAGGTGTTCTTCCGCGACGAGACCTTCAGCGCCATGAAGAAACGCAACCTGGATCTGTGCCAGGCCATGCTGGATGAGAAGCTGGACCTGAGCTGGATCGCCAACGCGCGGGTGGACATGATCGACGAGGACGCCATGCGCCTGATGAAAAAGGCCGGCTGCCACATGCTTAAATTCGGGGTGGAGACCGGCAGCGACCGCATCCTGGCCAACTACAAGAAGGGCACCACCACCGCCCAGGCCCGCCGGGCCTTCGCCCTGGCCAAGGCGGTCGGGCTGGACACCCACGCCCACCTGGTGCTGGGCGGGCCGGGCGAGACCGCCGAAACCATCGCCGACACCCTGAGGTTCGTCAAGGATCTGGACCCCTCCACCGCCAGCTTCGGCATCCTCACGCCCTACCCCGGCACCGAGCTTTTTGATATGGTGGCCGAGAAGCATCCGGAGATAAAGGACGGCACATCCTCCAACATGGAGAACCTGCACGTGCAGGGATTCTACTCCGAGGCCATCTGCGGCATGAACTCCAGGGAGCTGGAAAGGGCCATCGTCAAGGCCTACCGCAGCTTCTACTGGCGGCCGTCCTACCTGGCCAAGCGCCTGACCCGCATCCGCAGCCTGGAGGAGCTGATGGTGCTGCTCCTGGCCGGGCTGAGCGTGTTCAGCTTCTCGCTCACCGGGGAAAAATGACATGGCCCAAGGCTCGGTGGAGATAAGCGTCATCATTCCGGCCCTGGACGAGGCCCAGAGCCTGCCGGAGCTTATCGGGCGGCTGGAAGCGGTCCTGGCCGGCGGGCCGCGCTACGAGCTCATCGTCATCGACGACGGCTCGACCGACGACACCTGGGCGGTGCTGAGGGGCCTGCGCGCCGGCCGGCCCCACCTGAGCATCCTGCGCAACCTGCGCAACCAGGGGAAATCCATGGCGCTGAGCCAGGGCCTGGACGTGGTGCGCGGCGACGTGGTCATCATGATGGACGCCGATTTGCAGGACCAGCCGGAGGCCATCCCGGCGCTGCTGGCCAAGATCGCCCAGGGCTACGACCTGGTCAACGGCTGGCGCCAGCAGCGCAACGACAGCGGCAACCGGGTCACGGTCTCGCGGGTCTACAACCGCATGACCAGCCGCTTCCTGAACCTGGAGCTGCACGACATCAACTGCGGCTTCAAGGCCATGCGGCGCGAGGTGGCGGCCCACCTGAAGCTCCGGGGCGACATGCACCGCCTGATCCCGGCCATCGCGGCGGCCAACGGCTTCAAGGTCACCGAGGTGGCGGTGCCCCACGCCCAGCGCAAGTACGGCCAGTCCAAATACCGCCTGCTGCGCGTCAACGGCCTGGTGGATCTGTTGACCATCATGATCCAGTCCCAGACCCAGGCGCGGCCCTTCCACTTCTCGATAAAGATCGGCCTGCTCTGCGGTCTCATGGGCATCCTGTGCCTGGGCCTGTTCCTGGGCTGGTCCTCGCCGGAGGTGGCGGTGGGCTCGCTGGTCTGGGTGCTGCGCTCGCTCCTGGGCATCGTCAGCATCTGGCTGATCTTCGTTGGCACCATCATGCCGCTCTTTGGCTTCCACCTGGAGATGCTCTCCAGCTTGTTCCAGGACCGGAAATGGCGCTCCTCCCTGCTGCGCGAGAAGGTGATGGCCGACGAGGAGGCCGGCTAGTTGGACCAACAGCTGCAAAGGGATTTCCACCGCGACGCCGACCATAAGCGCTTCGTCAACCGCACCGAGAATCCCTACATCCGGCGCAAGGAGATCGCCCTGCTGGGAAGGCTGGCCGCCGCCGCCTCGGCCCCGCCCGCCGGCATTTTGGAAATCGGCTGCGGCGAGGGCAGCAACCTGTATTTCCTGCGCCGGCTCTTCCCGGCCGCCCGCGTGGTCGGCCTGGACTTCAGCCCGGCCAAGACCGCCTACGCCGGCCGGGCGGCGGCCGGGGCCTGGGGCGTCTGCGGCCAGGCCCAGGCCCTGCCTTTCGCCGACGCCTGCTTCGACCTGGTGCTGATGCGCGACCTGTTGCACCACCTGCCCTGGGCGCGCTCCGAGGCCCTGGCCGAGGGCATGCGGGTGCTCAGGCCCGGCGGGGCGCTGGTGGTGATGGAGGGCCGGGCCGAGCCGGTGCTCAACCGGCTCTGGCGGGCCCTTAACCCGGCCGAGAAGGGCATGGCCGACAACACGCCGCGGTTTCTCCACGACCTGGCCGCCCGCTTCGGGCCGGCGCGGCTGGACTATGTGGAAGCAGGCTTCCTGCTGCGGGCGCTGGCCTATTTCCTGGGGCCGCCGCGCGGGGCCGCGCGTCCGGCGCTGGACCTGCTCTACCAGGCCGTCGCGGCCTACGAGCGCCTGCTGACCCGCTGGCTGCCCCGGCGCCGGTGGACCTATCTCATGCTCACAATCGTCAAGGCGGGGGCATAGGCCATGTGCGGCATCTGGGGCTGGATCGAGAGCGCCGGCAACCAGCCAGAGCGGGACAAGGCCGAGAGGATGGGCCGGGCCATCGCCAAGCGCGGGCCGGACCAGGTGGGGGTGTACGAGGGGCCGGGGGTGTACCTGGGCATGAACCGGCTGGCCATCATCGACGTGGCCGGCGGCGACCAGCCCATCTACAACCAGGACCGCAGCCGGATGATCTTCTATAACGGCGAGGTCTACAACCACCGCGAGCTGCGCCGCGAACTGGAGAGGCTGGGTTATAAGTTTCGGACCAACAGCGACACCGAGACGGTGCTCAACGCCTACGAGGCCTGGGGGCCGGACTGCCTGGGCCGCCTCAACGGCATGTTCGCCTTCGCCGTCTACGAGCCAGAGACCCGCAAGCTCTTCCTGGCCCGCGACCGCCTGGGCATCAAGCCGCTCTATTACCGCCTGGAGGAAAACCGCCTGCTCTTCGGCTCCGACGCCAAGGCCCTGCTGCCGGCCATGGCCGGGGCGGTGCGGCCGGATTGGCCGGCCTTGTGGCGCTATCTGAGCTTTGGTTACATGCCGCGCGAGGACGCGGCCTTCGCCGGCGTCAAGAAGCTCCCGGCCGGGCACCTGGCCACTTACCAGGACGGACGCTGGTCCATGCGGCCCTACTGGCGGCCCAGCTATCCGGCCGACAATCCGATCTCCTGGCCACAGGCCCTGGAGGAGACCCGGCGGTTGATCGAGCAGGCGGTCAAACGCGAGCTGATGAGCGACGTGCCGCTGGGCCTGTTTCTCTCCGGCGGCCTGGACTCCTCGGCCGTGGCCCTCTACGCCCGCAAGCACCTGCCCGGCCGGGTCAAGACCTTCGCCATTGGGTTCACGGAAAAGACCCACGACGAGTCGGAGGACGCCCGCCTGATGGCCGCCCACCTGGGCCTGGACCACCAGGAGCTGTTGTTCACCCACGAGCTATTGCGCGAAAACTACCTGGAGGTGGCCGGGCTGCTCTCCGAGCCCTTCGGCGACAGCACCGTGGCCCCCCTGCTGCACCTGTGCCGCCAGACCCGCAAGGAGGTCACGGTGGTGCTGACCGGCTGGGGCGGCGACGAGTCCTTCGCCGGCTACCCCACCTACCAGGCGCACGTCATGGCCGCCTGGTGGCGGCGGCTGGCGCCGTCGGTCGTGACCCGGAAAGTCATCCGCCCGCTGGTGGACCTGCTGCCGCCCTCGCGCAAATACATGAGCCTGGAGTTCAAGGCCAAGCGCTTCCTGAGCGGCATGGAGCTTTCCCCGGAGATGCAGCACCTGGTCTGGATGGGCTACTTCGCCCCGGAGGAGCTGCCCAGGCTGTTCACGCCGGAGCTGGCCGAGGTCGCCCGCTGCCCGGTCTGGGGCCAGGTGGAGGCCGCCCTACCGCTCATGGACGCGCCGGACTTGGTGGGGCGCATCCTGCAAATGGACGGCCTGTTCTTCCTGGAGGGCAACGGACTTTTCCAGGCCGACCGCATCTCCATGGAGGCCTCCCTGGAGGCCAGAGTGCCGCTTTTGAACAACGAGCTGATCGATTTCTTGTTCAGCCTGCCCACCCGGATGAAGATCGGCCGCGCCTCGCCCAAGCGCCTGATGCGCGAGGCCCTGCGCCCCCTCCTGCCCCGGCGCATCATCGACAAGCCCAAGAAGGGCTTCGGACCGCCCAGCGGCCAGTGGCTGCGCGGCCCGCTGGCCGAGATCATGTCCGACGCGCTGGCCGCCGAGCGCATCAAGCGCCAGGGTTTTTTCCAGCCCCAATTCGTGGAGCGGCTGGTGAGCGAGCATCTGGCCGGCCGGCGCGACCACGGCCGGGTGCTCTGGGCCCTGCTCAGCCTTCAACTCTGGCATCAGAATTTCATCGAGGCCAGCCACTGACGGGCCGCCGGCGGCCGCGTTGCCCAAGGCCTTTCAGGCTCGGCGAGATCCGGGAAAAATACACGGGCGGGGATGAACCCCGCCCCTGCGAAAAAAGCAGGCGCTGTCTTGGTTTTCGTAGGGGCGGGGTTTATCCCCGCCCGTCTTTTCTGGCAAGCTGCTTCGCCGACGGAGAGAGATCAGGTCGCGGATGGCTCTGGCGCGCCGCGGCGCAACAGGCCGGCGGCGGCGGCCAGGATGCGCTGGCCGCAGCGGCCGTCGAAGGGCGAGAGCCCGGCCCGGTCGCGGCGCTGGGCGGCGGCCATGGCCTGGCGATGCGCCTCGTCCCCGGCCAGGCGCGCCAGGGCCGGGGCCAGCTCCGCGGGTTCGCGGATGATGGCCACTCCCTCCCGGTCGGCGTAGAGATCGAGGTTCAGGCCGTAGAGGTCCAGGGCCAGGGCCGGGACGCCGCAGAGCACCGCCCACTGGATGGTGGTGGAGCCCTGGGGCGCGACGAAGAGGTCGGCGGCGGGCAGTATCTCGGCCAGGGGCCGCGCGCAGACCGTGAGGCCGAATTCCCCGTTCAGGAATTGATAGCGGGCCGGGTCCATCTTGGGGTGCAGCGAGATCAGCGCCGTCAGGCCGTGGGCGGCGGCGGCCTGGGACAGCGCCGCGGCCAGGAAGCGCGTCTCGCGCCAGGCCCGGTCCCAGTCGCAGAGGTTGGCTTCGCCCAGGGGCGGCAGCGAGGCCACCAGCCATTGACCCTCCACCGCGCCGGGGGCCAGCTCTTGCCGCAGCGCATGGCGCCTTTGCAGGCCGGCGAAGAGCTCGTCGTGGCCGCGGTGGCCGCAGACGGTGATTTTTCGCGGGTCGCCGCCGGCGGCCACCAGACGCGCGCGGGTGTTCTCGCCGTCGGCCAGGATCAGGTCCACCCCGTTGGAGCCCAGCGCCCAGGGATCGGGCGGCAGGAGATTCAGGCCATGGGCGGCCAGCATGGCCGCCGGCTCGTAGAACCAGACCCGGCGGCCGGACTGGCGGTCGGTGGCGCATTGGCCCGGAAAGCGCCGGCGCAGGCCGGGCCAGGCCTCGGCGTCCAGGCGCGGCCCCCGGCGGATGGCGGTGAGGTCGTCGCGATCGCCGGGATAGGAGATGGGCGGCAGCAGGACCTTCATCCCCCGGCGGCGGCAGAGTCCCATCAGCGGCAGCTCCCAGGCGTACTGGCGGTCGCCGAGCAGCACCGCCAGGACCGGGTCGAACTCGGCCAGGACGGCCTCCAGTTGGGCCAAGTGGTCGGCCAGGCGGGCGCGCTGGAGGGCGTGGTCCCAGGGTAGGGTCGCCCGTTGGCCGCCGACGCGCTGGGCCAGGCCGCGCAGCCGGCGGGCCAGCGGGCCGGGTCCGGCGGGGCCGGCCTCGGCCAGTTCGTGATAGGCGATGCGCTCGTCCGTCGCGCGGGGCAGGGCCGCGCAGCGCTCCACCACCAGCACCAGGGGCCGGGCCAGGCCGGATTCGGCCAGGGACAGGGCCAGCCAGTGCATCTCGTGCCAGGAAGGCCCGTTGATGGGCAGCAAGACCACGCCGGGCGGCGGGGCGGAGCGGGGCTCAGGCGGCATGGCCGGCCTCAAACGGCATAGACCCCCACCCGGTAGCGGCCCAGGTTCTCGCGCAGCCAGGCGATGGTGGCCTCCAGGCCCTGTTCCAACCCGACCCGCGGCCGCCAGCCCAACAGCTCGCGGGCCAGGGTGTTGTCGGCCAAAAGGCGCTCCACCTCGCTGCCGGCCGGGCGCATGCGCTGGGCCTCCTGGGTGAACAGCGCCGGCTTATTGAGCAGGCGGCAGATGAGGGCCGCCAGGTCGCCGATGCTGATCTCGCGCCCGGAGCCCAGGTTCACCGTGCGCCCCACGGCCGCGTCGCTGTCGGCCGCGGCCAGATACCCGTCCACCGTGTTCTCCACGTAGTTGAGGTCGCGGGTGGGGTGCAGGTTGCCGAGCCGGATGGGCTGGTCGGCCAGGGCCTGGGTGATGATGGTGGGGATGATGGCCCGGGCCGACTGGCGGGGGCCGAAGGTGTTGAAGGGGCGCACGGTGACCACCGGCAGGCCGAAGGAGAGATGGAACGACTCGGCCAGCTTGTCGGCGGCGATCTTGCTGGCCGCGTAGGGGCTCTGGCCCACCAGGGGATGGTCCTCGGCGATGGGCGCCCGCTGCGCGCTGCCATAGACCTCGCTGGTGGAGGTGTGAACGACCTTCACCCCCCCCAGGGCGCGGGCGGCGCCGAGCAGGTTGAGCGTGCCTTCGGCGTTGGTGCGCAGGTAGGATGACGGCGCGGCGTAGGAATAGGGTATGGCGATGAGCGCGGCCAGATGGAAGGCCACCTCCGCGCCCTTTAGCGCCGCGGCCACGCTGTCGCGGTCGCAGATGTCGCCGGCGATCACCTCCATGCGGTCCTTGAGCGGCGAATGGTCCAGCCATCCCCAGAGGCCCAAGGCGTTGTAGTGCACCAGGGCGCGCACCCGCGCCCCCTCCCGCGCCAGGCGCTCGGCCAGGTGGCTGCCGATGAACCCGCCCGCGCCGGTGACCAAGACCGTCCTGCCCTGCCAGCCCACTATGTCAACACCCCGTTCTGATAGTCCTGCTGGGCGCGCTGGTAGTCGGAATGACTGCCCACGTCCAGCCAGTATTCGATGATGGGAAAGCTCACCACCCGCTCGCCGGCCGCCAACAGCCGCGCGATCAGGTCGGTCATGTCCAGGCGCTCGCCGCTGGTGACGAACTGGACCACCCCCGGCTCCAGCAGGTAGACCCCGGCGTTGACGAATAAGCTGTACTGGGGCTTCTCCTCAAGCGCCTCCACGTAGGGGCCGTTGGTGGTCACCACCCCGAAGGGCACGCTCACCTCGTACTTGCGCACCCCCACCGTCAGGGCCGCCTGGTGCTCCTCGTGGAACTGGAGCATGGCCCGGAAGTCCATCTGGGTGAGGATGTCGCCGTTGATGATGAGCAGGGGCTCGTCGGGCCGGTCCAACAGGCCCAGGGCGCCGGCGGTGCCCAGGGGCTTTTCCTCGGTGACGTAGTTGAGCTCCACCCCCAGCCCGCGGCCGTCGCCGAAATGCGCGTGGATTTTCTCGGCCAGGTAGCAGGTGCTCACGTTCACCCGGCGGATGCCGGCCTGCCGGAGTTGCTCGATGATGCGCTCCAGCAGGGGCCGGTCGCCCACCGGCAGCATGGGCTTGGGGCAGTCGCCGGTCAAGGGCGCCAGGCGGGCGCCCCGGCCGCCGGCCATGATGACGGCCTGGAAGGGCGCGGTCTCCTCCGGCATCAGGTCGGCCCAGGTGACCAGCTCGGCCACCCGGCCCTCGGCGTCCAACAAGGGTATCTGGCGCACCTGGCGTTTTTGCATCAGGCCCAGGAGATGGGAGCGGCTGGAGCCCAGGGGCGCGGTGACCGGCGGGGGCTGGCCGGCGGCCTGTTTCATGGCCAGGATGTCATGGGCGGTGGCGGTCATGTCCTTGCCGGCCAGGAGCGCCCGGCGCAGGTCGCCGTCGTTGATGGCCCCCAGGAGCCGGCCCCGGCGGTCGGTGACGATGACGATGCCCTTCTGGTTGCGGTTCAGGCAATCCATGATCTGGCGCACGGTCTGGCCGGGGCCCAGGCGGAAATCGCAGGGACGGGGGGCCTTGGCCATGGCTCAGCCCTCCCGGTCCCCGCGGGCCAGGCGGGCCAGACCGGCCAGGCGGGCGTAGACCGCCAGCCCGGCGGCGGCGCTGCGTTCGGGGTGGAATTGGAAGGCGTAGAGGTTGCCCCGGCGCAGGGCCGAGCAGAAATCGACGTCGCCGTAGCGGGAGACGGCCAGGACCACGCCGGGGTCGCTGGGCTTGGCGTAGTAGGAGTGCACGAAGTACATGTACTGGCCCTCGGCCGCGCCCTCCAGGGGCGTGCCGGCCCAGGGGTCGCCCCCGCCCGCGGCCGGGGGGCGCTGGACGCGGTTCCAGCCCACCTGGGGCACCTTCAGGGGGCCGCGCGGCCCGGCCGGATGATCGAAGCGCACCACCTCGCCGGCCACCAGCTCCAGGCCCCGGTGTCGCCCGAACTCCTGGCTCTGGCCCAGCATGAGCTGCATGCCCAGGCAGATGCCCACCAGGGGCCGGCCGGCGGCGGCCAGGTCCTTGAGCGGCCCGATCAGGTCCAGCCGGCGCAGGTTGGCCATGGCGTCGCCAAAGGCCCCCACGCCGGGCAAAAAGACGATGTCGGCGGCGGCGATGGCCGCCCGGTCGCTGGTGATGGCCGGCTCCAGGCCCACCTGGCGGCAGGCGTGGGCCACGCTGAAGAGGTTGCCCAGGGCGTAGTCCACGATGGCCGCCCGCGCCGGCTGGTTCGCGCTCATGCCGCCCAGCCCTCCTCCCAGCGGCAGGGGACGCCGTGGGCCAGCAGGTGCCGCTTCACCTGGGGCAGGGTGGCGTCGGCGATCTTGTTGAAGCCATTGGCGCGGCCGCGCAGGAAGGTCAGGTTGCCCTCGGCGCTGTAGTCCTCGCCCAGGCAGTCGGCGCACTTGATGAAGTTGTAGTGCAGCACCGAGGCCAGGCTCACCGCGTCGGCCGCGCCCTGCTCGATGACTTCCAGCACGTGGTCCACCGAGCCCGCCCCGCCCAGGGCGATGACCGGTATGGAGACGGCGCGGGCGATGCGGCCGGTCAGCTCCAGGTCGTAGCCCTCGCCGGTGCCCTCGCGGTCGATGGAGATGACCACCAGCTCGCCGGCCCCCAGCTCCTCGGCCCGCCTGGCCCAGGCGATGGCGTCCACCCCGGTGCTCTGGCGGCCGAAGTCGGTGAGGGCCTCGTAGGAGCCGTCGGGCCTTTTCACGGCCTCGATGGAGACCACGATGGTGGAGGAGCCGAAGCGCCGGGCCGCCTCGCTGATGAGCTCCGGCCGGGCGATGGCGGCGGTGTTGATGGCCACCTTGTCCGCCCCGGCCCGAAGCGCCAGGCTGATGTCCTCGGTGCTGCGCAGGCCGCCGCCCACGGTCAGCGGGATGAAGATCTCGCGCGCGGTGCGCTCGATGATGTCCAGGAGGCTGTTGCGCTCATAGAGGCTGGCCACCGTGTCCATGTAGAAAAGCTCGTCCGCGCCCTGCTCGTAGTAGTGGCGGGCGAAGCGTTCGGGCTTGCCCAGCACGCGCAGGCCCTCCAGGTGCACGCCCTTGACCAGGTTGGGGCCCTTGATGTCCAGACGCGGGATGATGCGCACGCTCATGAATCACGCTCGCCAAAGAGTTGGCCGGTCCGACGGCCGGGTCCGAACCCGAATCATAACCCATTGCGCGGGGGCGCGCACCGGCCGGGAGCGGCGCTGCGGTCGGCCCCCTGGTCTCGCGGCCGACAGCGGGCCGGCACGCCCAGGGCCAGCGCGCCATCCGGCACCGGCCCCACCACCACCGCCCCGGCCCCCACCAAGGCAAAAGCCCCGATGGCGAGGCCTTGCTTGACCACCGCCCCGGCCCCCAGGTGCGCGCCCGCGCCCACCCGCACCGCGCCGGCCAGACGCGCGCCGGTGGCCACGTGAACGTGGGGGCCGATGATGCAGTCGTGCTCCACGATGGCGCCGGTGTTTATCAGCGCGTTGGTCTCTATGCGGGCTCCGGTCTGCACCACGGCCATGGGCATCACCTGCGCTCCGGGGGCCAGATTGGCCCGGGCGCTGACATGGGCGCGGGGGTGGACAAAGCGGGCCGGAGTAAGCCCCTGGGCCAGGGCGCGCTCGAACAGGGCCTTGCGGGGGCGGTTGTCGGCCACCCCGCCCAGGCCCATGAGGAAGTGGCGCACGCCGCGGGCCAGGAAAGAAGGTATCAGCGCCTCGCCGCCGGCGATGGGCACCCCGAAGATGTCACTGCCCCAGGTCAGGGGGGAGTCGTCCAACACGGCCTCTGGCGGCCGGACCCCAGAGTCAAGCAGGCCATCTATGAGAACTCGGGTGTTCTCGCCTCCAGCCCAAATCAGATACGGCTCTTGCGGGGCGATCACTTTTCCCCTCCTCGAACGGCCGGGCCCTTCCCGCGCCGGCCATGCGGCGTCCGGTTGGACCCGGTTGCCGCCTCCCGCCGCGTTGGCCGCCCTGCCAGCCCCCGCGGCCCGATCAGGGCATCCAGGCCCCATCCGATCCTCGGCGACCATGCCAGGGTCATAGGGCTCCCGCAGGCTTGTCCAGCACGTAGAGGCGTTGGGGACCGATGCCCTGCAACCGCTCCTGGCCGAAGATGCCTTGCAGGCGGCGGGCGGTGTCGTCCAGGCGCTTGGACCAGGGGTCGTCGTGGGCCAGGCCGGTCATGGGGTTCATGACCCTGGTCAGCAAATAATAGAGGCTGAAATCCACCACAGTCCGGATGGTGAACAGGCCCGCCAGGAAGGCCTCCAGGGGCTCCTGGTCAAAAAACGTATTGTGCCAGGGCATGGCGATGGGGGGCAGACCGGCCTTTTCCCGCAACTGGTTCAGGCTCTCCCGGCCCTGATCCACGCATTCCAGCAGCAGGAAGACGCCGCCGGGCAGCAGCAGGTCGTGGATGGCGCGGATGGCCGCGGTCTGGGCGGCGAAATCGCCCAGGTTGATGAGGCAGCGCTGGGTGATGACGGTGTGGAAGCTGCGGTTCAGGCCGGCCACCCCGTCCAGCTCCAGGCGGCGGAATTCCAGCCTGGCCCCCTGCCAGGCGGCCAGACGGCACTTGGCCCGGGCGATCATCTCATGGGAGTAGTCCACGCCCAGGGTCTCGCCGGCGATGGCGGCGTACTCCACCGTGTTGCAGCCGTCGCCGCAGCCCACGTCCAGCAGGGTCTTGCCCGGCGGAATGAAAGCCTTGATAGCGTCGGTCTCCAGGGCGCGCAGGTTCTGGTCGGCCAGGGATACGGTGGCGGGATCCTCCCAATGGGCGCGAACGGCCTCTTCCTTGTTTTGCTTATCCACGTTGCTCCCCGTCATGCCCGCGGATTGGGCAGTCGATGAATTCTTTGCGCAGGAGCTCGGGCGCGGGGGGCGCTGACTTGAGCCCCGCCAGGATAATCGCCGCCGCCCCGCCCCGGTCGTAGGGGTTGGGCAGCCCGGCCAGGGCCTCCTTCCAGCCCAGGCGGCAGGCGCGCTCGATGCCGGCGGCGATCTCGTCGCGCCGGCAGGCCGCGTCGATGACGTTGGCTCCGCGGGTGCGGCCGGCCTGGCGGCCGCCCACGTTCACCACCGGCAGGCCCAGGCTGGGGGCCTCGATGATGCCGCTGCTGGAGTTGCCCACCATGGCCGCCGCCTGGCGCATGAGGCCGAAATAGCGCCGGCTGCCCAGGTTGTCGCGCACCTGGGCCCAGGGGTTGGCCGCGCAGAACTCCTGCACCATGGCCGCCAGGCCGCGGCCGCCGGGGTCGGCGTTGGGCAGGGTGAAGACGCAAGGCCGCCGGAATTCGGCCAGCGCGGCCAGCACCTCGGCCATTTGGTCGGCCGGGTCCTGGGGGCTGAGGGTCTCCGGATGGTAGGTGACCAACAGCGGGGCCGGCTCCAGGCAAAGGCCCAGCTCCCGCTCCAGTTCGTCTCGCGTGGGCAGGGTCATCCGGGCCAGGTTGTCCAGGCTCAAGGCCCCGCAGAGCGTGACCCGCCAGGGCTCCTCGCCCATCTGGACCACCCGCCGGGCGTAGTCGGCCGTGGCCACGAAGTGCAGGTGGCTTAGCTTGGTGATGGCGTGGCGAAAGGCGTCGTCCATGGCCCCCAGGGTCAGCTCGCCGCCGTACAGGTGGGCCACCGGCAGGCGCAAGGGCGCGGCGGCCGCGGCGGCAGCGAACATCTCGAAACGGTCGCCCAGCACCACCAGCAGGTCGGGCGCGATGCGGGTCAGGGCCTGGCCATAGCCCATCACCGCCAGGCCCAGGGACATGGCCGCGCCCTGGCCGGTGTCGGAGGAGAGCAGGCACTCCACCGTCGCCGCGATCTCCCAGCCCTCGGCCGCGATGTCGCGGGCGGTCTGGCCGAACTCCGGGGCCAGGTGCATGCCGGCCACGACCAGGCGCAGTTCCAGCTCCGGGTCGGCGGCGATGGCCGCGAGCAGGGGGCGGTAGATGCCCCAGTCGGCCCGGCTGGTGGTGACCACCGCGATGCGCCTCATGCCAACATCTCCAGGCTGAGGATGGTTCCGGCCGGCATCTCCGTCGCCGCCCGCCGGCCCAGGATTTTTGCCAGCATGGCCGGGGGCAGGCCGGTGCCGGGGCGCTTGATGGCGACCATGGCGGCGGTCAGCACCGCGCCGGCCGGGATGTCCACCGCCGCCACCAGGCTGCGCCGGGCCGCCGCGCGGGTGCCGGCCTCATCCGGGGCCGGCTCCTTGCGGCCGTGGCCCAGGGCCGCCGCCACCTTGCGCGCCCCGGCCACCAGGGCCGCCAGCTCGGCCGGGGTGGCGCTGGCGCGGTGGTCGGGGCCGGGCAGCTCCCGGTCCAGGGTGAAGTGCTTCTCGATGATGCACGCCCCCAGGGCCACCGCGGCCAGGGGGACCTCCAGGCCCAGGGTGTGGTCGGAATAGCCCACCGGGACCGCGAAGGCCTGGGCCAGGGCGGCCATGGCCCGCAGGTTGGCCTGGGCCGGGTCGGCCGGGTAGTTGCTGACGCAGTGCAACAGCGCCAGCTCGGCGCAGCCGGCGGCGCGCAGGGTCTCCACCGCCGCGGCCACCTCGTCCAGGTCGGCCATGCCGGTGGAGAGGATCACCGGCCGGCCTTTTCGCCCCACGTGGGCCAACAGCGGCAGGTTGGTCAGCTCGCCGGAGGGCAGCTTGAAGGCGGGCATGCCCAGGGCGGCCAACAGGTCGGCGCTGGCCGCGTCGAAGGGCGTGGAGAGGAAGATCAGGCCGCGCTGACGGCAGCGCCCGGCGATGGCGGCATAGGCCTCCGGGGCCAGCTCCAGGGCCTTGAGCATGGCCAGTTGCGACTCATCGCGGCCGGTGGCTTCCTCCTGGTAGGCGGCCTTGGGGGCCTGGGGGCTGGCGACCTCCTCGGCCCGGAAGGTCTGGAACTTCACCGCCTCGGCCCCGGCCGCCGCCGCCGCGTCCACCAGGGCCAGGGCCATATCCAGGCGGCCGTTGTGGTTCACCCCGGCCTCGGCGATGACCAGGCAGGCATGCCCCGGCCCCACCAGGCGGCCGGCGATATTGAGCGGCCTCACCACGCCAGCCAGCCGCCGTCCACCACCAGGTTGTGCCCGGTGACGTAGGCCGACAGATCGCTGGCCAGGTAGGCGGCCGCGCCCTTGATGTCGTCCTCGACCCCCATGCGCCCCAGGGGGGTGCGGGCCAGGTAGCGCCGCTGGAAGGACTCCGGCTGGCCGCGCTCGATGCCGCCCAGGCTGATGCAGTTGACCCGCACCGACGGCGCCAGCACCGTGGCCAGCCAGCGGGTGAGCTGGATGAGCCCGCCCTTGCTGGCGGCGTAGGCGGCCGGGTTGCCCATGGCGGTGCCCTCGTAGAGGCCCATGTCCGGCCCGGCCAGGCCGTAGATGCTGGCGATGTTGATGATCGCGCCGCGGCCGGAGGCCCTGAGCGCCGGGGCAGAGGCCTGGGCCAGCACGAAGGGCGCGGTGAGGTTGACCTCCAGGGCCGCGCGCCAGGCGGCCGGGCTCTGCTGGTCAAAGGGCGCCACCCAGCCATCGAGCTTCGAGGTGCCCACGAAGGCGGCGCAGTTGACCAGCACGTCCAGGCGGCCGAAGCGATCCAGCACCCGGCCGGGCGCGGCGCGCGCCTGGTCCTCCGAGGCCAGGTCGCAGGCCAGGCCCAGGGACGGCGCGCCCCAGGCGGCGGCCAGCTCGGCCGCCGTTCGGTCGCAGGCCGCCTGGTCAATGTCCAGCACGGCCACCGCCGCGCCCAGCTCGGCCAGGGCGTCGGCCATGGCCCGGCCCAGGTGGCCGGCCCCGCCGGTGATGAGCGCCGCGCGGCCGGTCAGGTCCATGAGCTCCTTCAGGGATGGCATGGCGTGGTCTCCCCGGCCAGGCGGCGTTGCAGCAGGAACTCGGCGATCTCGAAATCCAGCGGGGTGTCGATGTCCAGGGCCCGCTCCGGCGGCACCATCACCGCCGTCACCCGGCCGCTCATGAGCGCGCTGGTGCGCAAGACGTACTCCGGCCGGGCGGCGTAGGCCACCGTGGTCAGGTCGTAGACCGCCGGCGCGTCCTGGCGGCGGGCCACCTCGCCGCCCCTTGGCGGGATGACCAGCCGGGCCAGGCCGCCCTCGTCCAGCACCACCTGGTTGAAGTAGGGGCTGCGGGCGGCCGGGGTGGCGGTCAGGCAGAGGTCGTAGGGGCCGGCCAACAGCCCCTCCACGCAGCGGTCCAGGTCGGCCGGCTCGCGCAGGGGCGCGGTGGTGGGCACGCTGAGGAACACTTCCGGCGGGGTGTAGCCCGGCAATTGGGCGATGGCCCGGAGCGCGTGCTGCCAGGCCAACAGCTCCGGGGCGTGATCGCCGGCCAGCTCGGCCGGACGCAGGAAAGGCGCCTCGGCCCCGTGGCGCACGGCCACTTCGGCGATCTCGGGGTCGTCGGTGGAGACCACCACCCGCTGCACAAAGCGGCAGGCCAAGGCCGCCTGGATGGCCCAGGCGATGAGCGGCCGGCCGGCCAGGGGCCGGATGTTCTTGCGCGGCACGCCCTTGGAGCCGCCGCGGGCGAAGATGAAGGCGATCACCACCGGGGCCATGTTCTCCCCGCCGGCGCTCACGCCTCCCACACCGGATGGCGCAGCCGCCACTGGCCGTTCTCCTCTATCCAAAGGTGGGGCGAGCGGGCGCGGTCGCACAGCGCGCGGAAGTGGTCGGGGTCCATGCCGATGAAGTCCATCACGTCCTGGAAGTAGCGCTGGGGCGCCTCGCCGTCGAAGCGCTTGACCAGGGCCACGCCCTCCTCGCGGGTCAGGTGCTTGTTGCGTATCTCCTGGGAGGCGTCGTAGGAGGCGCGGCCCAGGCCGAACTTGATGTAGGTGGTGTAGTAGTGCAGGTCGTCTATCTTGTCGTCGATGCTGTTGTACTTGCTGTAGGTGCCCTCGGTGCGGAAGGGCCGGGCCTTGAAGCCGGTGTGCTCCACCGCGTAGTAATAGGCCTCCTGGGGGGTCCACTTGAGGTAGTAGCCCAGGTAGTGCACCGCGATCTCCTTCTTCTCCAGTTCGCGGTGGTCGGCCGGGAAATAGGGCGACAGCTCGTTGAGGCTCAGGTCGTGGCGCTCCATCAGCTCCTTGATCTTCACCCCGCCCAGGTGGATCTCGTCCAGGTTCTGCATGGCGAAATAGGACTTGTCGCGCAGCGAGCTCTGGGTCTCGGCGATGGGGTTGCCGTACTCGGCCTCCGGCTCGCCGTAGAAGATCAGCGGGATGTCGAACTGCAGGGCCGCCTTGGGGGCCAGGTTCTTCTGGCCCAGGATGAAGGTCTGGAAGGGGTGCAGCAGGTTCTCGATGGCCAGTTTGGTGATGATCTTCTGGGCGCGGCCGTTGGGCTTGAAGGTGACGTTGTCGAAGCCGCCCACCTCGATCCAGTTGCGGAAGTTGGCCTGGCCGTAGTCGGTGTAGAGGATGGGCGGCCAGGTGACGGTGAGCGGATGCATGCCGTACTTGTACTTGAGCAGGTGGGCGGCGTAGGCGCTGTCCTTGCCCCCGCTGCCGGGCACGATGCAGTCGTAACCGCCGTCGTCGCGGCGAAAGCGATCAAGGAGCGCCAGCAGCTCCCTCTCGCGGGCCTGCCAGTCGATGTCCTCTTTTTTTTCGGCGTAGCGGCAGGCGTCGCAGACCCCTTGTTCGTCGATGTGCAGGGTGGGGGTGACGCGGGCGGTGGTGTGCTTGAACTCCGGGTAGGAGGAGGGCCGCTGGTTGCTCATGACGCAGCGGACGCAGTAGCGCACCTCGGTGGGCAGGCCGTAGTAGGCCTTCAGGTTTTCGCTCATCTCAGCAGCATCTCCGGTTGGGTTGGCTGGGGGCCATGGCCTCAGGCCTCCAGGGTCCAGGAATGATCGCAGAGCACCTCGCCCACCTGGTTGATGGGCCGGCCGCTGCCGAAGAAATCGCCGGGGGCCACCTCCAGGCGGGCGGCGTTGGGCACCTTGTCCGATTCGACCTCGCCGACGCGCACCGCCAGGTCCAGCACGTAGGAGCCGGGGGCCAGGGGCAGGCGCGGGATGCGGCAGACCATCCGGCCCTCGCCCGGCAGGCGCTCGAAGTCCTGGTTGGTCAGCCGGCTCCAGAAGCAGAGCACCTGGCGGCCCAGGTAGTCGCGCACCCAGAACCAGGCCGAGGCGTTTTTGGCCTCGCCCTCCCTGGCCCGGTAGCCGAGCACCACCTCCAGCGGCTGGCCGCAGACCGCGTGGCCCACGCCAGCGCCGTTGCCGTCGCGCAGGGAGAGCCCGGTGTAGACCACCCGGCCGTCGCCGGTGCGGTGCTCGCTGCGCTGGCTCAGGTCCTGCTCGGCCCACTCCATGCAGGCGCTGGTGTAGGCCTGGACCACCTCCGGGGTGGGGCCGTCCATGCGCTTCATGCCGCTCTCCAGCCAGATGCTGCGTCCGCACAGCCCCAGGATGGCCTCCATGTTGTGACTGACCAGGAGCACCGTGCGCCCTTGGCCGGCCACCTGGCCCATCTTGCCCATGCATTTGCGCTGGAAGGCCACGTCGCCCACGGCCAGGACCTCGTCCACGATGAGGATCTCCGGCTCCAGGTGGGCGGCCACGGCGAAGGCCAGGCGCACGTACATGCCGCTGGAATAGTACTTCACCGGGGTGTCGATGAATTTCTCGATCTCGGCGAAGGCCATGATCTCGTCGAACTTGGCCCGCACCTCGGCCCGGCTCATGCCCATGATGGCGCCGTTGAGGAAGGTGTTCTCCCGCCCGCTCAGTTCGGGGTGGAAGCCGGTGCCCACCTGCAACAGCGCCCCCACCCGGCCCCGGATCAGGGCCTGGCCCTCGCTGGGGTCGGTGATGCGGCTGAGTATCTTGAGCAGGGTGGACTTGCCGGCCCCGTTGCGGCCGATGACGCCCATGACCTCGCCGAAGGGCACCGTGAACGAGACCCCGCGCAGGGCCCAGACCGTCTCGGCCTCGGCCGCCCGGCGCAAGGAGCGGCCCAGGTAGGCGAAGGGCGAGGCGATCCCCTTCACCACGGCTTTGACGCCCTTGGCTTTCTGGCTGGGCGCGTTGATGCGGAAGCGCTTGCCCAGGTTCTCGACTTCGATGGCCGGTGATGGGTTCATGGCTAGAGCATGTCCACGACGTTGCGCTCGGTGCGCCGGAAAAATGCCGCGCCCACCATCAGCAGCAGGGCCACCATGCCCGCCGAGACCGCCGCCGGCCAGCCGGGCGGCTGGCCCACGCCCAATAGCGCCCAGCGGAAGCCGTCGATGACCACGGCCATGGGGTTGAGCTGATATATCCAGCGCAGGTGCTCCGGCACCATGCTGCTGGGATAGGCCACGGGAGTCAGGTACATGGCCACCTGCAGCACGTGGTCCACCGCGAAGCTGACGTCGCGGAACTTCACGGCCAGGGTGGCCAGGCACAGGCCGATGGCCAGGGAGGTGCACAGGGCCATGAACAGGAAGGCGGGCACGAAGACCACCCGCCAGTCGGGCGGATAGCCGTAGAAGGCCATCATGGCCAGCAGGATGACGAAGGAGAAGGCGAAGTCCACCAGGCCCACGCAGGTGGTGGAAAGCGGCACCGCCAGGCGGGGGAAGTAGACCTTGCTGATGACGCTCATGTTGGCCACCAGGCTGGTGGCCGACTTGCTCACCGAGACCGCGAACATGGTCCAGGGCAAGAGCGCCGCGTAGGAGAAAAGCGGGTAGGGGATGCCGTCGCTGGGCACCTTGGCCAGGCGACCGAAGACCAGGGTCAGCACCACCATGGTCAGGAAGGGCTTGAGCACGATCCACAAGGGCCCCAGGGCCATCTGGCGGTAGCGGCCCTTGATCTCGCGCGTGGTGAGGAAATAGAGCAGGTCGCGGAACTCCCAGAGCTCGGCCAGGCCCAGGGAGGCCCAGCCGCGCCGGGGCTTGATCTCGGTCAGGTGGACCAGTTCGCCGCTCATGGCTGTTCTCCGTCCGCCGGGGCGCCGGCCGCGGCCGCCCGCCCGCCCGGCCGCGCCGGCCGCGGCTGGGAGTTACGGTCCCAGAGCACCAGGTGGGGGCGCTCCCGCAACACCGGCGAGAGCCGGGCGTACTCCTCCGGCGTCAGGCAGAGCGTGCGTATCTTGCGCTTGATGTAGCTCTCGGTGCGCTCCACCAGGGAGGCCACGCTTTTCTGCTTGATCCGGCCCACCAGCACCAGGTCGATGATGCCGCTGTCGCGCCCCTGGGCGTAGTCGTCCATCAACAGCGCCAGTTGCAGGTCGCCCAGCTCCTTGACGATGTTGTCCACCACCCGGTCTATGCCCAGTATCTTGCGCACGATGGAGAGCAGCTCGCCGAACAGGGGGTGGTCCTGGTTGGCCTGGTAGCGCACCTCGCGCCCCTTGCGGAAGCTGTTCAGGAGCTTGGCCTGGGAAAGCCGCCCCAGCTCCTCGCGCACCGCGTTGGGGCTCACCTCTAGCTCGCCGGCCAGCTCGCGCAGATAGCTGCTGGCCGCCGGATTGCTGAATAAGCGCAGCAGCAGGCGCATGCGGGTGTTGGATGTGACCAGGGGCGAGAGCAGGTTTTCCATCATGCCTTCTTGCGATATTATCGTACAGAAAACCTTATATCATATTGTACAGGCCAAGGCAAGATAACAGCGCCGGCCCCTACGGCCCTATTCGGCCGGGGGGGTGGGCGCGGCCGCCGGGGCCGGGGCGGGCGCGACCACCGGCAGGATCAGCCAGAGATGCTCCCCGAAGCCATAGCGGCGCCAGCGGGCCGGGTCCACCGCCGCGCCGTAGGCGTCCTTGAGGACCGCCGCCAGTTTGGGGCGCAGGTCGCCGCCCTCGCCTCTGATCTCGTTTTGCAGTTCGTCCTGGCGCACGATGACCACGAAGGGCGGTTGCAATTGCTCCTGGCTGTCGGCGACGCGGTCGGCCCGGCGGTGGCGGTAGGGGGCGCTGATGGAGACCCCCAGGTCGGCGGTCGGCTCCGGGCGCAGCCGGCCCGCCCGGATGGACGGGGCCAGGCTCCGGAGGTGCAGCCAGCGCAGGTGGGGATAGGCCTGGCGCAGCTGGGCGTCATAGGCGTTGGCGGCGAACATGTAGTTGCCCCAGAGGTGAAAGCTGGGCAGGCCAAAGAGGACGCTGCTGCTGTCGTCCCAGATCACCCAGGGTCCCTGGAAGTCCTTGGTGGCCTGGGTGAGGCCCGCCAGGTCGGCCTGGTTCTGGGCGGCGAACTTGTCCAGGAAATCGCGGCGATATGCGGCGTAGTCCCATGTCCCGGCCAGGACCAGGGCCAGGATGGCCAGCGCGGCCAGGCCCTCCAGCGGCGGCCAGCGCAGGGCGCGGTCCAGCGGGCGCCAGCGGCTCAGCCAGCTATGGATGGCGGCCAGGCAGAAGGGCGCGCAGATCACGTAGGGCGAGATGTAACGCAGTAAGTGTTGGGGGTGGCTCAAGTCCCAGTGGCTGGTGGTGACGAGCATCAGGGCGTAGAGCATGCCCCCGGCCCCGGCCAGGAGCATCGCCGACAGCGCCGGCCAGTCGCGCTCCCAGAGCGGGTCGGCCGGCTCGGCCTGGCCGGCGGATGCCTGGGCGGGCCGGGCCGGGCGGCGCAGCGCCCGCCAGAGGCCGCGCGCCAAATGGGCCAGGCAGGCGATGGCGCCCAGGGCCGTGACCCAGAACAGGGGCGGATAGAGCTGGCGCAGCTTCTCCAGGTTGAGCGGCCAGTGGGGGGCCACGCCCTTGGCCTCGCCCAGCACCGGCAAGAGCGCCCCCAGCACCGGGGCCATGAAGGCCAGGGCCGGCGCTAGGATGGACGCGGCCAGGCCGGCCAGGGCCAGCAAGCGGCGGCCCAGACCCAGGGGCAGGCCCATGACCCGGATGAACGCCCCGGCCCCGAAGCCCACCACGTACATCAGATAGGTGAGCTTGACCGCCACGCACAAGCCCAACAGCGCCCCGCAACCGGCCAGCAGCAGGATGGTCTTTTGCGGCGGCTGGTCCAGCCGGCAGGCCAGCCAGAACAGCGTCAGGGCCGGCAGGCCCAGGGCCAGGTTGAAGCTCTCGGCGGCGTAAAGCTGGAGATAGCGCAAGAGGGAAGGGCACCAGAGCAAGAGCCCCAGGCCGGCGGCGATGAGCACCGGAGGCAGTCCCGGCCGCAGGGCGCGGGCCAGCCACCACAGGGCCAGGCAGGTCAGGACGGCGGCCAGGCCCAGGTGGATGTCCACCCAGGCCGGAGCCAGCGATAAATCGCGGCCCACAAATTTGAGCGCCAGCGCGCCAAGGTAGAACAAAGGAAGGTCCGGATGGACCACATGGGAGAACGGCCGGTTGTCGAGCCAGAGCTTGGCGTTGTAATAGATAGCCGGTTCATCGTCGGTGATGGCGAAAGCCAGCGGCCCGCGGGGGCTGAGGAAGGTGGCGTATGTGAAAAACAAAACCGGCGTGATGATTAATAAAACGATGGCCAAACGTGTTAGGGCAGTATTGATCTGATTCAGCCGCCTTTCTGCTACAAGCATGTCGGTCATCTATCCCGAAAAACGCCACAGGAGGGATTCCGCCCTCGTGCAACGCTTTCTTTCCTGAGGTCTGTCACGAAGGCGAAAAAATTTTACATCTGTAATCCTGGCCTTCTTACTGCCACCAACTCCGGGATAATTATTATCTTTGGCAACGCCGCCTTCGACTGTTTTTCACATTTTACATATATCGCCCGCCCAGAATATGACAATTCTTGCACGCTGAAGGTAATGCCCTTCCTTGCTCCACATGCGCTTTCACCTTCCAGAATGGCTCAGGGTTGGCCAGCGTGCCATAGGCGGGAGAAGCTTGAATATAACAACAAGGCTTGATGGTGCCGTCTGGTATGAATGCATAATGGGACCTGACAATAGCGCAGCCTTTCTTGGGATTACTGCTCCGGTAAGGGGCGGACGCATATAGGCGCAAGTGTTTTTCACGCTTTATTGTTTTGCATAACTCATCGAATTCGTCCGCAAAAACGTCACGTTCTCCGGCCGTGCGCGAATCATTCTCCATATACGTATGATCGAACATCAAATGCCGAAAACCGACCGCAACGGCATAGGCGTAATTGGCGCGATAAGCATCGATATTGTCACCGTGAAAATGGAGAGCAATACGCTCACGATAGCGCTCTGGCAGGGAGGAAAGAAGCTGCGCCGCCTTGTCGCCGTTGTCAAAATAATAGGAGATGGTGATGAGCCAAACGCCTGCATCCAACAGTTGGATGGCTTTCTCCGTGGTGAGCAGGTCGCAGTTGGTGGTGACGTTAACCAACAACCCCTTGCTCACCAGGTAGTTGACGAACGGCATGAGTTCTTTATGGATTAATGGCTCGCCTCCGCCCAACGCAACTCTGATGATCGATTTTAAATAGTCTTTGTTAATTATGGTCTTTAAATCATCTAAGGTCATATCGGTCTTGCTAGATTTTTTATTCAATATATTTCCCACGATGCAATGGGGGCAATTCCTGTTGCAGCGAGAGGTTATGATTAAGCCGAGATGTAAAGGATGACGCATCAGAAAATAATCGAAAACGTGCAGGTTGAAAGTTTCGGAAACAAACGCCACGCCCGCACTAAGCAGTTTATTAATCCGATGGTCCAGTCTGAAAAAATTCTTCAGTAGTTGGAGGATGCCGGCCAGTTTGAAATTCATCTTGTGCGCCTATCCTTATAAGCCATGACAGCCCGTAGAATCTATGCTATATTAATGTATAGCCCTAGCTCTTTCCGGGGGTACGTGATGGCCAAGAGAAGCAAGGGATCGTCGCTCATCAGTTTCCAA
>JBMORH010000077.1:0-34058 GCA_049322275.1 Thermodesulfobacteriota bacterium | reverse complement strand
CAGGCTGGCCTCCACGAGCAGGGCGCCCCGTGTTTCAATCCACGCCCCCGCGCGGGGGGCGACGGGAGGCACGGTGGCGGGGGGCGTACCCGGGGTGGATGTTTCAATCCACGCCCCCGCGCGGGGGGCGACGGTACGCCCTGGAGGCCGCGCAGGCGGCCTCCAGGGTTTCAATCCACGCCCCCGCGCGGGGGGCGACGCGGAGCAGAGCAGCCGGGGGCAGAGAGAGGCAGGTTTCAATCCACGCCCCCGCGCGGGGGGCGACGCGGTGCGGCGCCGTGTAGCGACGCACCGCCATGAGTTTCAATCCACGCCCCCGCGCGGGGGGCGACCCGGACCACTAACCACCTACCGTGTGGAGGTGGTCGTTTCAATCCACGCCCCCGCGCGGGGGGCGACGCGAGGAGGGGATTGTTGGCGAGGACGTGGTCGTGTTTCAATCCACGCCCCCGCGCGGGGGGCGACGAGGACCAGGAGCGGGCCTGGCGCTACTGGCAAGTTTCAATCCACGCCCCCGCGCGGGGGGCGACCCGCGCGGCGGGGCGATCGCCTAAATTCGGCGGGCGTTTCAATCCACGCCCCCGCGCGGGGGGCGACAGAAGATGAGCACGGGCAGGCACTATTTTTTGGTGGTTTCAATCCACGCCCCCGCGCGGGGGGCGACACGGACGACCGACCGGACGGTCGGTAGCCAACCGTTTCAATCCACGCCCCCGCGCGGGGGGCGACGCTGGCGGTGGCCAGCCAGCGTGACACCAACACAGGTTTCAATCCACGCCCCCGCGCGGGGGGCGACGAGGTGCCGCTTGACCTGCCCGTGGAATTGCGGGGGTTTCAATCCACGCCCCCGCGCGGGGGGCGACAAATCGTCCAGGTCATCCGCAACAGGCTTGTCGACGAGTTTCAATCCACGCCCCCGCGCGGGGGGCGACCAGGCGCATGAGCGGCAGGAGGTCCTTGGCCCGAAAGTTTCAATCCACGCCCCCGCGCGGGGGGCGACAACCGCTGGACTTGCTGATGCCGCTAGGCTTGTAGTTTCAATCCACGCCCCCGCGCGGGGGGCGACCCTTCGATCTCGTGCGAGGAATACAGATAATCGTGTTTCAATCCACGCCCCCGCGCGGGGGGCGACGCAAGCCGTCCAGCACCACCTCAGCCGCATCGACGTTTCAATCCACGCCCCCGCGCGGGGGGCGACCAGGTCCGCCACGCGGATGATCCACCCGCGCAGGTTTCAATCCACGCCCCCGCGCGGGGGGCGACAGGGTGGCGCTAACCACCCGCGGCTAAAGAATTATCAGCCCCGATCCCGCCGACCATATGCTAATGCAACTCAATAACAGGTCCACCTCCTTTCCTTGCCTGCGAACTACTTGTTCCAGCTTAGCATTTCCCGATCGCCAACCCTCCGGGGAAATCATGAGCGCTGGGGGTTGGCGCGGGCTTATCATCACCGCGCTACACCACCAATGGCCCCTCCGGGTCATAGGTTGGCTTGGCGCCCACGTGCTCCACCCGCCGTTTCCAATTGGCGCCCAGGAAATAGAAGCGCAGGCTATCCTGCTCCAAGTCAGCCTCGTTCAGCAGGCCGTGGCGCAGATTGGTCCATTGGGCCGGCTCCAGCAGGCATTCGAACACGCTGTTCTGCACCCGCTGGCCATAATTTTCGCACGCCTTGGCCACCCGGCGCAGCCGTCGGCGGCCCTCGTTGGTCTGGGTGTTCACATCATAGGTGACCAGCACCATCATCGCGCTTCACCTCCGGTCTAGCGCCAGACAAAGGGCGGATAGGCGTCCAGGTCTCCGCGCAGGTGGCGGGCCAGGAGCAAGGCCTGCACGTGCGGAACCAGGCCCAGGGCCAATTTTTCGCCCAAAAATGGGTGGGTCAGTTCCTCGCGCTTGCGTTCCTGGTAGGCCACCAGCACCGTCTTGCGGGTGTCGCTGTCCATGGTCACTCCCCCGCTGGCGCTGGCGGTGAAGCCGCTGGCGCGCACCTGCTGGCGATTGACCAGGGAAAGCGCCAGGCGGTCGGCCAAAAAGGGACGAAATTCCTCCATGAGGTCCAGGGCCAGGCTCTTGCGGCCGGGCCGGTCGCGGTGCAGATAGCCCACGGCCGGGTCCAGACCCACGCCTTCCAGGGCCGCGGCCACGTCGTGCATGAGCAGGGTGTAGACGAAAGACAGCAGGGCGTTGAGGTTGTCCAGGGGCGGCCGACGCGAGCGGGCGCGGAAAAAGAAGCCCTCCTTCTGGGCGCGGACAAGGTGGTCGAAGACATCGAAATAGACGCGGGCGGCCTCGCCTTCCACGCCCCGCACCGTTTCCAGGCTTTCGGCCCGCTCCAGCTCGCGCAGGCGGCCGGCCAGTTCGCGGCCGGCGGCGGCGATGGCATCCGCCCCATCCGGGCCTTCGTCCTGGCGGGCGGCGCGCAGCAGCACCGTGCGGGCGTTCATCAGCTTGCCGGCCACCACGGCGCGGGCCAGGGCCGTGGCGGCGTCCTGGTCGTCGGCCCGGCGGTATTGCTCGCGGCGCAGCAGTACGTTGCCGGCCACCGCGCCCTGCACCCTGGCCAGGAAGCGGCCGTTCTCCGACAAAAACGACAGACTCACCCCGCGCTCGCCGCACAGGCCCATGAGGGCCGGGCTGGCCCCCACCTGGCCGAAGCAGACCACCCCGCCCAGGGTGTGGATGGGCACCCGCAGGCGTTCCTGGCCGTCCAGGCGCACCACCACCGTCTCGCCCTCGCGGGCCAGGTAGGCCCCCTGGCTGGTCACGTAGAGGGTGTTGAGCAGGTGTTTCATGAGGCATCCTCCCCGGCCAGGGCGCGGGCCAGCTCGCGCCGCAGATAGGCGCTGGCGCTGGGGCCGGCCGCGGCCTGGGGCAGGCAGGTCTCGCGCAGCGAGCAGTTCTTGCAGTGCGGCCCGGGGCTGGGCGGCGGGGTGCGCCCCCGCCGGGCCAGCTCGTGCAGGCGGGCGGCCAGTTCCTCGGTCTGGCCGCGCAGGCCGGGGTCGAAGCTCACCGCCGTGCGGCGGCGGGGCCGGCCATAGAAAATGGCCCCGGCCGGCACGGCCGCGCCCAGCATCTCTTCCAGGCACAGGGCCTGGGCGCAGAGCTGCACCAGGTCCCAGGGGCCGGTCTTGGGCGCGCCGCGCTTGTATTCCACCGGAAACGGCCGCCAACGCCCCGGCGCGCCGGGCAGGGCGGCCCCGGCCCCGGCCGGGTCGCCAGCGGCCAGGCGGTGGAACTCCACCACGTCGGCCAGGCCGACCAGGCCCAGGCGGCGGCTGTGCAGGTGCAGGCGATGCGCCACCCGCAGGCCGGGGCGGTTCTCGTCGGCCGGGACGTCGGCCCGGCGGTGCAGGAGGTTGCCCTCGGCCGTGAGCCGGTTGTCGGCCCATTGGCCCTCCAGGTGGATCAGCCCCCACTGGCGCGGGCAAAACGCCAGGTGTTGCAGCGCGGATATCGGCTGCCAGTCCTCCTCGTCGTACATGCCCCCTCCCGGACCGGGCCCGGCCGACCCCCGCCGGCCGGCCCCGGTGGTTGGCTCAGACCAGCCTCAGCATCTCCACCCCGGCCGGGAGTTGATCCGCCGACGGGGCCAGGATGAGATAGTCGCCGAAGGAGCGGGCCGGGCGGTCTTCGGCTCCCGGCGCGCGCTGGGCCTGCACCAGGTCGAACAGCGCGTGGGCCGGGGCGTTGCCTAGGCGGCTGGCGTGCTTGAAGACGATGAGGCCACGGGTGGCCATCTGGCCGCGGGCGGCGGAGCGGTCGTGCTCGAACATGTTGCCGAGCGCCTGCCACAAGAGGCTCAGGTCGTCCTCGCCAAAGCCGGTCTGGGCGGCCAGGGGCGCGCTGACGAAGCCATGGGCGCGGTAGAGGCCGTAGGGCACGGTGTACTTGCGGCCCATGGTGCGGTTATCGCCGGATTGGGCCTCGGCCTCGCGCTCGGTGGCCACGGCCATGCGGGTGATGCTGTGCTCCAGTGGCACCACCGGCTCCACGCTGCGGGCGAAGGTGAGCTGCACCGGCCCGCGCACCTGGCCGCAGTTGACGCCGGTGCTCATCACCGCGCCAAAGGTGCGCACGTCGTAGAAGTTCCGGCACATCCAGGCCCGGGCCTGTTCCACGTGCTCGCCGCCCTTGCGCTTGCCCTCGTCCTTGCCCAGGTCCACGCCCAGGGCCTCGTAGGCTCGCTCGTGCTGGCGGTTGAGGATCGCCTTCTCCTTCACGTAGATCTCGTAGGGCGGCTGCTCCTCCTTGAGCAGACCCACGTAGTTGCGCGCCTTGCGCTTTATGCAGACGTCAGTGACCAGGCCGTGGCCGGTCTCCGGGTCCACCCTGGGCAGATTGCCAGCATCGGGGTCGCCGTTGGGATTGCCGTCGGTCACGTCAAAAAACAGCACGAAGTCATAGCGGTTGCTGATGGGCTGGTTCATTTTCTCCCCCTCCCTCGTTAGTCCGCCGCCACGGCGGCAAGTTGCGCGTCATCGTCCTGGGCCGTTTCCTCGGCCTGGACGCGTTTCTTGAAAAAATCCTGGCGCTGGTGGTAATAGCCCACCGCGAAACGGCCCTGGTCGGCCAGGCTCAGGTGGGCCGGGAAGCCGGTTTCGCCGTCCACTCCGGCCATGACCGCGCCAAAAAGCTTTTCCAGGTTCACCACCACGCCGGGGTTTTCGATCTTGGCCAGGTGGTGGTTCTTCAGCTTCATCAGGCGCGGGAAGGCCACCAGGGGGGTGGCCGAGGCCGCGCCGTAGAAGCGGTCGCGGATGGTGGCGTTGATGCCGGGCTGGGCCAGCTCCTGCGCGCGCTCCAGCACGGCGAACAGCCGCCCCAGGCGATAGCCGATGTTTTCGTTGTCGAGGTCCAGGGCCACGGTCAGCTCCTTTTCCGGAAGGTCGTAGAAACGGGCGCGGCGGTTGAGCAGGGCCTTGACGAGCGCCGCGCGGGCATAGGTGATCTCGCGCTCGGCCCGCAGGCGCAGCAGGGCCAGGGGCAAGAGGCTTTCGGGATAGGGCAGGCCTTTCAGGATGCTCTCGCAGAGCTTGCCGGCCAGGTTGGGCGGGATGTTGTCGGCCTTGCCCAGGGCGGCCAGGCCAAGCAGCAGGCGGAAGATGGACAGGGCCGGCTTTTCGTGGGGCGCGCGCACGATCTCCAGGTCGCTGAAGTGCATCAGCAGGTTGCGGCTGACCTCGCGCACCTCGCCGCGATGCCATAAGCGCACCGCGATGCGGGTGGCGTTGGGCGAAAGCCCCAGCACGCAAAAGCCGGTGGGGTCTTCCAGCAGCGGCGGCCGGCCGGCCTGGGGGGCCTTGAAGACCGCCATGACGTTGTCCAGGGTGGCCTCGTCGCCAGCCAGGAGCGCGGCCAGCATGCCTTCCAGGGGGTGGTTCCGCTCGGCCCAGAACACGGTGGAGGCGTCGCCCACCTGCATGCGCTGGGACGAGTCCTTGCGTAGCAGATGGTTGAGGGCGGTGGTGTAGGCGAATTCGGCCGACACGCCCACCGGCGCGTTGTCGCCCTGCTCCTTGCCCTGGGAGCGGAAGGCGGCCAGGTTGAAGGAAACGATGTCGCCACCCCGGCTGCTGCCGCCCCAGACGCCCTTGATGGCGGTGTGCAGGCGGGCGATGGGCTCCGCCCGGCCGCTGACCAGGCAAAGGCCCGGCTTTTCCCCCTCCCCGGCCGGCGCGCCCAGGGCCGCGGCCACGGCCGGACCTTGGCAGATGAGGCCGTCCCCGCCCTCCAGGCGGAAGCTGACGTTGAGGCCGCTTTCCAGCAGCTCCGGCCATAACGGGTGCTGGCGCAGCCCGGCCTGGTCTGAATCCAGGAATTTAAGCACCGCCGCCACGCCGGCGTCGGCGGCAGGATCGGTGAAGGCGTCCCGGATACGCTGCGCAAAAGCCTCGCGCATCTCGGCCAGGCGGGCGGGGTCGCGGGGCTTTTTGCCCTTCTTCACCGCCTCCTCGCCAAAGACATAGGCCGGGTTGTCCCAGAGCAGGTTGGCGGCCACGTTGACCGAGCGCTTGACCTCCCGCGGCACCTTGAAGGCGCGCACGCGCTTCTTCTTGCCATCCAGGTGGCGGGTGTCGTCGATGCCCACTAAAGCGCCGTCGGGCTTGAGCACCACGATGAAGGCGATCTCCTTGCTCTGGAAGCCGGGCGCGGCCACGTTCTCATCGGGGTCGGCGGCCAGGCGGTGGTAATAGGCCGCCAGGTCTTGCAGGATCATGCCCGCACCTCCAGCGACTCCCAGGCCGGCACCGTCAGATGGCCCCGCTCCAGCTTGGCCGGGAAAAAGCGGGCCTGGCGGCCCTGGTCGTAGGCGAAGTCATAGAACATCCAGCCCAGTTCGCGGTCCACCGGCAGGGGCGGGGGCGGCGCTTCGTCGTGCTCCACCAGGGCGAAATGGGCCGCGAACTCGCGGCAGCCCAGATAGGGCCGGTGATAACACTGGCCCCTGGCCGCGCGGCGGCGAAACATCTCCGAGAACTTCTGCACCGTGTCCTCGGAGCCGGCCTGGTCGGTCAGCTCGAAATGGGCGTGGATCAGATAGGCCACGTCGATTAGCACCTGGGCCGCCCGCTGCTGGCGCTCGTCCTCCACGTAGAGCCCCAGCCTGCCCGCGCCGCGCCGCATGGCGGTGAGCGCGTTGTCGGCGCTGGCCACCGCGCCCACCTCGTTGCGGCGCACATTGCTGGTGCGTAGGGGCCGTTTGGCGGCGTTGATGGCGGCCCGTTGCCAGGCCTGGTCGTCGGTGAGCGCGCGGCCATGGCGGATGGGGGCCAGGAGATCGATGCCGGTCACCACCCAGCGGATGGCCGGCTTCCAGAGGATGGCCTCCAATATCCCCCTGGCCGCGGCCGGGGTGATGACGTCATAGGAGACGCGCTCGACTTTCATCTCCGGGCGCGTGAACAGGGCGTGCTCGCCCCAGACCTTCAGGCGCACCTGGCGCCACTTGTCCTCGATGGTCATGGGTTCCCCCAAAAAGGTAAAGTGTATTATATAGATTAAGGGTTGCCTCTTAATTTTGAGAGGCAACCACGCCCCAACATGTCGGTGAGCGGATTCGACAAACTATGTTCCGCATTGTGATACCTCCACACTGTTTCAATCCCCACATCTGGCCCCCACCCTTCGTTATGAGGCCCAGACGCGACTATGTTGTGATACCTCACACTGAAGTTAATGTCAAGCCGCAAAAATACTACGACTACAATATTGATGTTACGTGAGTAAATTAAGCTAGTTACCCTATCAAGTCCGCCGGCCGCCTGGTTGCGTCCCCGCAGCCCAGGCCAAAGCGCGGGTGGTAGAGCCCCGGCGCGTACTGGACCAGGTGGCCGCCGGCCAGCTCCTCCACCAGGCCTTGCTTAAGCCAGGCCGCGCTGTCCCGCGCCGGCACGGTGACCGCGAAGCGTTGCAGGCGGCGCAGCAGGTCGCGGCTGGGGCCCTCGCGGCGCAGCCGGGCGATGAGCTCCGCGCCCTGGCCATAGAGCGTCAGCACCGGCGGGCCGTCCTGGTCGATCATCCGGAAGGCGGCCTCCACGCTGCGGAATTTGAATTCCCGCGAGAGACGCAGGATTTGCTTTTCGTCCAGGCCGTCGCCCTTTAGCCAATACAGCTCGCGAAAAAAGGCCTGGAAGCGCTCCGGGGCCAGGGGATCGGCCGCGCCACCGGCCAGCAGGCGGCGGCCGCACTCGGCCGCCTGGCGCAGGTGGCCTTCGTGCGGCGGCTCAGGCGGCGCGAAGACCTCCAGCCGGCCCAGTCCGGGCAGCAGCTCGCCCTCGCGGTTGCAGCGGCCGGCCGCCTGGGCGATGGAATCCAGCCCGGCCAGGGCGCGATAGACCGCCGGGAAGCTGAAATCCACCCCGCACTCCACCAGTTGCGTCGAGACCACCAGGGTGGGCTCGCCGGCCTTGAGCCGCGCCTTGATGGCGGCGATGACCTCGCTGCGGTGCTGGGCGCACATGGCGGCCGAAAGATGCGCGGCCTGGGGCAGCAGCCCGGCCAGTTCGCGGGCGTGGCGGCGGGTGTTGACGATGCACAGGGCCGAGGGTTCAGCGCGCAGGCGCTGGGCCAGGTCCTCCCAGGTTGTGGGCGCGTTGAGATCATCGGGCAGGCGCACCTCCACCCGCTGGAGGCGTTGGTGCAGATCGCCGGGATCGTCGACCAGATCGCCGGCGCTGGGCAGGCCGGCGAAGCGCTGGTCCATGCCCTGCCGGGGCTCCCAGGCCGGCTGGGTGGCGGTGCAGACCAGGATGCTGGCGCGAAAGCCGGCCGCCAGCTCGCGCAACACGTGCAGGATGGGCTGGAGCAGGTGGGGCGGCAGCAGTTGGGCCTCGTCCAGCACCACCACGCTGGCCGCGATGCGGTGCAGCTTGCGGCAGCGGGAGGGGTGGGCGGCGAAGAGCGATTCGAAGAACTGCACCGCCGTGGTGACGATGAGGGGCGCGTCCCAGTTCTCGGCGGCCCGCTGGTTGGCGTAGGTGTCCTTTTTCGGGTCCAGGTTGCTGTGGTGCTCCAGCACGGCGTCGCCGAAAATGCCCCGGAAAATCTCGGCCGTCTGCTCGATGATGCTGGTGTAGGGGATGACGTAGATGATCCGCGCCAGGCCGTGGGCGCGGGCGTGCTTCAGGGCGAAGGCCAGGGAGGAGAGCGTCTTGCCGCCGCCGGTGGGCACGGTCAGGGTGTGCACCCCCGGCGGCCGGGACGCGGCCGCCCGGCACTGGGCCAGCACCTCGGCCCGCGCCTGGTTGACCGGGCCAGGCGGGGCCGCGGCGGCCAGCTCGGCCAGATAGTTGATCAAAAGAGGCTCCAGCTCGGCCAGGCTGGGATAATGACCGCGCAAGGCAGCCTGGTCTGGACGGCTGAAGGCCTCGGCGTCTAGGCGATCAGCGTCCACCAGACACGAGAAGATCATGCGCACCCAGAGCGCTGCGGCGGCCCCATCGACCTTGCCCTGGAACGGGCTCGCCGCCTGGGCTGCTTGCGGCTCCCAGATCGCCGGCGGGATGCCGCCGGCCTGGGCCGCCGCCAGCAGGTCGCGTTTCTTCAGGCGGGCTTGCAGCGTGGCCTGTGAGGTGTCGTCGGAGTGATCGGGCAGGCCGGCGTGGTGCCCGGCCATGGCGAAGGCCAGCAGGCGGCCAAAGACGCCCAGACGGTCTGCGGCCCGGATGGCCCCGGCGCTGGAGTGGTCCACCCGGCCGCTGTGCTCGGCCGCCAGGGCCGCGTCCGGGTCGCGCTCCTTGGCCAGGTTGCGCGCCATCATCGCCTGGAAGGCGCGGGAGTGCTTGCCCAGATCGTGCCAGAGCCCGGCCAGCCAGGCCGCACCCTCGGCGCCAAAGGGTTGTGCGAATCCAGCCGCACGCTCCGCCACGCCCCGGAGGTGATTCTCCAGAAAGTGCAGACGGACCGAATCGTTGCCTTCAATCTGGAAATGGGAGATGGGACGGTCCCAGGCCATAGTCCCCCCTTCTGCAAATAACTTCGTGCGGCCGCTTAAGACTGCTTGCAGCTTACAAGCTAAGCTATTAAAAAAATTCAGTTTTTATTCGTAGAGCGGATTAGTGGCCATAAACGCCTTGCGCCGCTCTTGCTTCAGGTAGCGCCTTCAAACCATCCAGGTTGTCGCCTTGGATGAGCATGTTTTCCGTGGCGGGGTCGCCGTGGGTTCCCACATTTCACAGCCGTCGATAGGGCGCTTGGGCGGCGGCCTTCAGGTCTTGCTCACGACTGAGCCAGTGCAGGGCGGGCATGGGCTACGCTTGGCTATGGGTTGACCATGGCGGCCAGCGCCGCCGGCGCGGGGCAATGGCCCTGCGCCGACATGTATCATAGTATCCGGCCGGGCCGCCTGTCCACCCTTGGCGACACAGGCTCTTTGACTTCCAAGCGCTCGACGGCTGACGTAACCAGTAAAGGCCCGCCGACGGCAGGACCAGACCGTAGGCCAGACCTGGCCGAAGCTGTCTGCGCTTTCGGCGGGCCTTCCAGCCCATGGCAGGTGGTTCATCGCGGGAGCGTGCCGCCCCCTGGCCGCCCATGGGAGGATTGCCGGCGTAATCTTCTTATCGCTCGCGTAGCAGGCCGCGCCAGGGACACCGCTCCTTGGCGCGGCTTTCGTTTGGGGGCGTTTTGATCAAATACGGCGAGGTGGCCGAGTGGTCGAAGGCGGCTGTCTCGAAAGCAGCCAAACGCCAGGCGCTTCCAGGGTTCGAATCCCTGTCGCGCCGCCAAGGTGTCGCGGGATAGTCACCGGGGTAGCTCAGTTGGCAGAGCAAAGGATTTTTAATCCTTGAGCTGCGGGTTAGATTCCCGCCCCCGGCACCACTCCCCTCTGGGCCTACTCAAGAACCGAAAACCGCGCGCATTTTGCGGGAGGGCCTGATGAGGTTGCGCGGGGGGCTTATCCCCACATGCCCCCCCGCCCCGGTCTCCAGCAGGCCCAGGCCCCAGGGGCGGCCATCGCCGCCCAGCCTCACGGCCAGCAGGCTCGCGGCTTTCGCAGCAACTCCCGCCACGGCTTGGATTGCATCGCCCGCCAAGCCCCTGGCTCCAGCCTGGCGGAGGCTTTGCTTTGTCGCAAAAAATGGGGACATTGTGGGGACAGAATTCAGGCCGGCCGCCAAAATCGCCATCCCTACCATGGCCAAGGGGTTGGGCCTTTCGACCCAACCCCTTGTTTTGCTTGTGGCGGAAGCGCATGGGAATCGAACCCACCCACCCCCTTACTCAGAGGGTGCACCGGATTTGAAGTACCGACATGGCTATTGAAATCATTCAGGTTTATAAGGCCCTGTGCCACTTTTGGGATACAAGGCCTCTGCCATCGCGTCGTAAATATCGCCAACCAGGCCCCGGGCATAACCCATGGTGATGCGAATGTCAGAGTGGCCGGCGATGGCCTGGATCACCTTGAGGGGTGCCCCGCGGCTGGCCAGGTAGGTAAAGCAGGTGTGGCGCAGGTCGTGAAGCCTGACACCCTTGCAGTCTGCCAGGGCCACCAGTTCTCGCCACCATTTGGTCATTGTGGAAGGATGGACTCTGGCGAACACGTGGCCCATGTCGAGGGGCTTACCCAGAGCCTCTACCACCGGCGGCAGCAAGGGGACAACCCGCTCCCGGTCTCCCTTGCCAATCACACGGGCGGCCGGGCGCTTGCCCCAGGTGATGTGCTGCCACTGCAAGGCCGCGGCTTCAGATCGCCTGCAGCCGGTCCAGACCAGGAACACCCAAAGGCGCAGGCGCTCGGGGTGGCGTTCATGAGACAGGATATGGTCGAGCTGGGCTGGTGGAATATGCCGCGGCAGGCGACGCGGCTCCTTGGCCATTTCTACTTCGGGGGCCCGTTCGAGCAGGCCCCATTTGACCGCCCGGCGCAGAGCCGCCTTGAGGTGGCGAAGGTCGGCGTTGACTGCTGCCGGAGTGACCCCTTGGTTTAGGCGCAGGTTGACCCACCTGGACAGCGTGCGGCTGGTAATGGACTTGAGGGCATAGCCTTGACCTAGATGGTCGGCCAAAACCTTTAGGGCCACCCGGTAACGGTCAAGGGTGGATGCGGCCAGGCCCCCCTGGCGCTCTTGCAGGAATTGTCGCGAAAACTCCCCCAAGGTCAGGCGGCCAGGTTCCATAAGGCCAAGTTGCTGAGTCAGGCGGCGCTTTTGGAGTTCCCGCCAAACCGCCTCGGCCTGGGCCCGGGTGGTGATGCCGGGACCCATGGCCTTGCGCACCAAGCCGCCGTCCTGCCGCCAACGCGCGTACCAGTGGCCGTTTCTCTGATAAATGCCCATCAGGCTCGCATCAATTTATCCGCCACGCGGGATATGGTGTCGCTGCCTGCTTGGGCCATGCGGTAGGCATCCAGGCTTTCGCGGTCGAATATCCACACACCCTCACCAACGCGTCCCCTTCGGTCGTCCGGATCGGGGAAGCCGACCACAACCCGACCCTGGGCCAGTTCCTTTAGCCGCCGCTCGCTGAGGCCGGAATATTCCCGGGCCTGAGCCAGGCGCAGCCAGCGTGGCCACGGTCGCATGATGATGGGAGATGAAAGCAGATCGCCCAACCCGGATTGGCTCCAGGCTGGGCGAGGAAGTCAGGTGGGCACCCGATGGAGGCATGGTATCCCCGAGTGAGAGGCCTGTCAAGGCCTGGCGGCTATTGGGCTGGTGTAAAAAACGACCTGCCGCCCTGGCAGAGCCAAGGCGGTTCATAGCTCTGATTCTGGCCTGTCGGTCGTTTTCCTTTTAAGCGCGTAAAGATGGGGCTTGCGACCCGGTGAAGGTTCTCGTCCTTCGCCGTAAGAATCTTCTCCCGAGGTCGGGCGCTCCCCATCGAAGCCCTTCCACCCGTTTGCGCCTTTTGCGCTGTAGACCAACTGAGGACCTAGCCTGTTGCCCTCTTGGCCTTTTGCCCACCCGTCCCCGTTTTGATTTTAGCCGGTGGGGGCTGGGCATTGGCTGTAGTTTGCTGGGCCGCTAGGCCCTTGAGCGTTCCTTCCAGGGAGCACCGCACCACGGCTTGGTCCTTTTCATCCAAGCTGGCCAAGCGGGGAGCCAAGCTCTCTAACCATGAGGGTATTTCACTTCCAGGGGCGGAGACGGGTTCCTGTACGCGAGGTTGTGCCTCTTGACCAGTTAGTAGCCAGTCTAAACTCACAGCGTATAGACGAGAAAGGCGAATGATGCCCTCGACAGGGGGATCATCTCTGCCGAGTTCCCATCGCCCAATGGTTACTTGGGAGACACCAATGGCTTTTCCGGCCTCAGTTTGGCTGAGCCCACGCGCTCGGCGGGCGGTCTGAAGCCGCAAGCCAATTTCTATCGCGTTTTCGAGGGGTAGAGCCTTAACTGACAATTAAGACGCCCAGCCTTTATTTTTCGTTGACTGCAAAACGCCCAGCGTGTAATACTCCGACTTACAACGTACCCGTGGGAGGGAGAGCCGATGCCCAGACCTCACCAATACACAGACCCGGTGCCCGTGCGCTTCAAGCCGAGCGACCTGGAGCGCATAGAGCAGGCGGCCGCCGCTGGTGGGCACACACGCTCTAGTTTCGTGCGCCATGCGGCCCTGACCATGGCCCGTCAAGTCTTGGGTCCCGTAGACCACCGTACTACGGAAGCCCAAGGCCAGGCAAGCGGCCAGGCCTAGCCATGCACCAAGGCTGCACCAAGGCTGCTCCTGGGCGCAATTAGATAGGCACGAGGGATTCTCATGCTCTTCCAGCCTGCCACGCTCTTCAAGTTGATCCACGAGATGCCCTTTCGTTCCGGGGTCTCCCTGGAGGAACTGGCCGAGGCCGCAGGCAAGGGCTACAAGACCCTCTCCCGGGAAATGTACCCCGATGACCACCGCGCCAAGCTGGGCCTGGACACCCTCATCTACATCACCGACCGCTGCAAGGACTTCGCGGCCTTGGATTACGTGGAGGAGGCCCTCGGCCGGGTGGCGTTCGAGCTGCCCCGTTCTTCCGGCCTCAAAGGTATTCACAAATCCATGGCGGCCGCGGCCAAGGAATGCGGCGAGGTGCTGCAACAGCTTTGCAGCGACCTGGCAGACGGTCACCTGGATGAGGCCGAGAAGGCCCTCCAGGAAATAAGCGAAGCCGCCCAGGCCCTGGCCGTATTGCGGGCGGCGGTCCTCCTGGAAGCGAAGGCCACTGCAAAGGGAGCCAAGTAGCCATGCGGGTAATCGCCGTGGCCAATCAGAAAGGCGGCGTGGGCAAGACCACCGTGGCCCTGAACCTGGCTGCCTGCCTGGCCCTGGCTGGGCGGAAGGTTTTGCTGGTGGACCTGGACCCCCAGGGCAACCTGGCCCATGGGCTGGACCTGGAGCCTGGCAGCCATCGCGGGGCCCATCGCCTCTCTGATGCCCTGCTGGCCGGCGCGCCTTTGGAGCGGGCCATACAACAGACGGCGATCCCCGGCCTGGAGCTGGCCGCCAGCGATGGCATGGCCCTGGAAGACGCGGAAGCGCGGCTCCATGAACGCCTGGACGGACTGGCGGCCTTGGGTGCCGCGCTCCAGGGGCAGGGCCATGACTATGCGGTGGTGGATTGCCGGCCCAGCCTGGGCCCGCTGACCTTTGGGGCCTTCCGGGCTGCGGATTTGCTCATCGTGCCCCTGGAGCCTGGCCGCTACGCCCTGGAAGGACTGGCCAGAGTCCTCGGTTCACTACGATTGGTGGCCACGCGTCACGGCTATGCCGCGCCATACCGCCTTTTGATCAACAGGCATAACCCTCGCCGTGCGGTGACGGGCTGGCTTGAGGGGCAGTTGGTTCAATCTGATGCGGCCCTGCTGAAAACCCGCATTCGCCAAAGCGAGTCCATCAACCAGGCGGCCGTCATGCAGAAGCCAGTGGCCCTCTATGCCCCGCGTAGCGCGGGCGCCATCGATTTCCGCACCCTGGCCAAAGAGGTGGAGGCGCTTTGGGCCGCTTAGGCAACAAGCTGGCCGGCAAGACCACCGGCTTGGATATGGGGCCTGGCGCGGCGCCGATAGCCGTTGATGGCCCCGGCGCCGGGCGCTTCCTGGAGATTGACCCGGCGGCTATCGAGGCCAATCCTCACCAGCCCCGCCGCCAGTTCGACCAGGAGGCCCTGCAAACCCTGGCCGACAGCATCAAGCAGCATGGCCTGCTGGAGCCCCTGTTGGTGCGCCTGGAGGAGGGCCGAGTGGTCCTGGTGGCCGGCGAGCGCCGCTTACGCGCGGCACGCCTGGCCGGTCTTTCCCGAGTGCCCTGCACGGTCAGCGAAGGCGACCCTGCGATTTTGGCTTTGATTGAGAACCTGCACCGCCAGGACCTCACTCCCTTGGAGGAAGCCGAGGCCTACCGCCGCCTGCAACAGCAAAAGGGTTTCGGCCTGGCCGAGCTGGCTCGGCTGGCTGGAAAAGCCGTGAGCACCGTTTCTGAGATTCTCAGCCTGGCCAAATTGCCAGACCCGGTTAAAGCGGCCGCGGCAGCCGACCCGGCCAGGTTCCCGCAACGGCTCCTGGTGGAGTTGGCCAAGGTGGAGCCACAGGAGGCCCAGGAGTTGGCCAAGGAGGCTGCTGCCGGCGGGCTTAGCGCTGAAACGGTGCGCCAGCATAGACAGGGGCGCCAGGAAAATCAGGCCGACCCTCAATTTCGGCGCGCCGAAACGAATCCGCCAGCCTCGGCGGGCCCCACGCCTGGCCGTAGCAGGGAAGGCGTTTCCGAGATCGCCAGGGTGGACGGCCTATTTCGGCGCGCCGAAATGCTGGCCGGGGAACTGCTGGGCGTGAACCTGCATGGTCTCAATCCTCGCCAGCGCGCCCTGGCCCGTCACTCCCTGCAACCTCTGGCCCGGGCCCTGGACCGGCATTTTCATTTTCTCAAGAAAGCCGCCCGTGAGGACGCCAAGCGCTGGTCACCGGAAAGGCGGGCCAGGTTGCTGGATTTGGTCCGGAGAGAAGGCATGCACCAGGCCCGCGCGGTCATGGGCGCCGAGATCTATCAAGACGGCCACCCACTACACCCCCGCGAGGCGGCCGAGCAATTGACACTGGCCCGCCAGGAGGCCCGGACCTCGGCAGAGGACGTTGGCAGTCCTGGCGATTGTTAGAGCGAACCCTAAACAAGGCTGGGCGGGGGAGTTGGGTGGGCACCCGATGAACCCACCCCAGCCGGGAGCTCAACTGATGATTTTCAGCGGCTGGCGAAGCCTGGCGGAACTGCGCATGTGGCTGGCGGCTTATGGCCGCGGGGCGTGGCTGGTGGATGTATTGCGAAGCGAAACCCGGGCCGAGGCGCGTCCTTGCTGAGCCTGGCCCACAAAGCGTCCCAGGTAGGCTACGACCTTGAGGCCGGCCTTGGTGATTATGACCGGGCCTTCGGCATGGTGGAAGCACCCCGGCTCACGCCCAAGCTGCCCGAGGAAATCTGGATAAGGCTCACCTGGCCGACCTCGCTTGGCATCCCCATGCGCTTCCTCTGCCGCAAGCACACTTCGGTCACTTTCTACAGCACACAGTTCTGCGAGCTGCGCAAGGGCCTAGGCAAGCCCCACCAGGCCGAGCTTACCGAGTACGTGGACTTCGGGCGCTGCCTCAACTGCAAGGGTCCCTATGCCCTGGACAGCCTGGACGGCCAGTTGGTCCTGAAGCGCCTGGAGAGCCAGGGCCGGCGCACCGGCCAAGCCCGCGCCTGGAGGAAACGCCGTGCCTGAGTCAAACCGCCAGCAAACATCAAGCCTCACGACCAATCTCCCGGTGGCCTGGTGCGGCATCTGCAACGGCCGCCGGCCGCTGCACGAGGACGGCAGCGCCCCGGCGGGCTGGTACCAGTCGCCGGCCGACCCGGAATGGCTGGCCTGTCCCGATTGCCAGGCCGGCCTGCTGGAAGCCGCCCGGGCCGGCCGCATCTTCGCCCTGCCGCCGGATGAGGTGCCCGGTGCCTGAGCCGGTGACCCTCACCGTGCCCTCGCCCTGGGGCCTGGCCCTGGTGCTGGGCCTGATTGCCCGCTGGCACCATCACCAGCCGGCCCCGGCGGTCATCGCCTTGCCGGCGCCGGTGCAGATCGTCCAGGAGCGCGCCGCCAATGACTATGCGGGGGCCCTCCACCAGATCGACCGCATGTGCCGGAAACGCGGCTTGGGCCCGCTGATGAAGCTCATTCCCTGGCAGTACACCCAGGCCGGCCCGGTTGGCTCGGCTGTCCTGGAGGCCTGCGAATACGGTTGGCGCGAGAGACACGGCCTGGCCGCGGGCTGGCGCTGGCAGATCAGCAACCCCTGCCCGGCCTGGCAAGCCGAGGCAGCCTAGCGGCTGACGAAGCGAGCAACCCAAAGGCTGGCCGGCCAGCCGAGAGGATTGAAGCATGAAGCGCAAACCCGGATTCACCCTGGCTCGGCATGAAGAAGTCGGGGCTGCTCTGCATCCCATTCGCCACTTTCTGCTCAACCTTTCAGTCGAGGTCGCCAACAGCTACCCGCGCAACTCGCGCGAGGCTAAGGCAGCAGAAAAAATGGTCGATGCTTTCGATACGTTCAAATCCAAGATGGATGACGCGGTTTGCCGGGAGAATCGGGGAGTCAAGACCTACCAAGGAGGTCCCCTGACTCAAATCTATTACCGGCAGTATCGGTGCCCAGAATGATCTTTCAGACTCGCACACACCGGGACCGACACCCGGTGCTTCCCTCGCCTGAGGCCGGGAGTCATGATAGCTCCCAGGCGTGTCCCCCAGGCTCCGTACCGTCCGTGGCCCAGGTGGTTCCTCCGACCCTGGCAGGCACTACCTCCCCCCAGCTCATCCCCCAGCCCCGCCCGGGACGCAACGGAGCCAGGCGGGGCTCCCCTTGGCCGCAAGGCCGGGGGGCCTGGGCACGCGCGATTTGCCAAGTGCTTATCGCCATTCTTGGCGGGGCCGCGATCTTCATGGTCTCGCGCGAGGAGCCGCTTCGCAGCTGGGGCTTTCTGCTGGGGCTGGCCAGCCAGCCCTTTTGGCTGGTGGCCACCTGGCAGGCGCGGCAATGGGGCATGTTCGCCCTGAGCCTCTGGTACTGCCTGGGCTGGGCCGCCGGGGTCTGGAGGCATTGGCCATGGGCATGATCTACAAGCCCCAGGGCCGGGCGGCCGAATACGCGCCCCTGGCCGTGAACGTCTATAACGGCTGCGGTCATGGCTGCGTTTATTGCGTAGCTCCTGCCGTACTGCGTACCGACAGAGCCAAGTTCTTCGCCACTCCCGAGCCTCGGGCGGGCTTTCTGAAAAAACTCAAGTCCGAAGCCCACAGTTTGCGTAACGCCCCCCAGCCGGTGCTGCTCTGCTTCAGCTGTGATCCTTACCAACCCTGTGAGGAGCAGCACCGGCTTACTAGGAGCGTCCTGGAAGTGCTCCTGGAGAACGGGCTCACGGTCAGCATCCTGAGCAAGGGCGGGCTGCGGGCCGCGGCGGACCTGGAGCTGCTGGCGGCCAGCGGGCGGCCGCACTCTTTTGGCGCCAGCCTGACCGCGCTCTCGCCCGACCTGTCGGCTCAATGGGAGCCCCAGGCCGCGCCGCCGTCCGAGCGCCTGGAGGTCTTGCGCCGGGCCTACGAGCTGGGCCTCATGACCTGGGCCAGCCTGGAGCCGGTGCTTGACCCTGACGAGACCCTGGCCATCATCGAGGCCAGTCACACCTTCGTGCGCCACTTCAAGCTGGGCAAGCTCAACTATCACCCCCGCGCCAAGGAGATCGACTGGGCCGCCTACCGCAGCCAGGCCCGGGTGATGCTCCAGGACCTGGGCTTCTGGCCAAATTACCGGCCGGGCGATTTCAGTCCCGGCTCGTACTTCATCAAGCGCGATCTGGGGCTAATGCTATGAGCTGGGCGGACCTTAGCGCCGCCCTCCGGGCCGGCATGGACCCCGACGAGTTCCAGGTCTGGCTGGAGCCCCTGGTGGTGGTCAGGGACGAACCCAGCCGCCTGATCTTGGCTTGTCCCAACGCCTTTCACCTGACCTGGGTGCGAGACCATCACCTGGGCCGCCTGAAGACCGCGGCTCGTGAGATTGGCCTGGCCTGCGAAATCGCGCTCCGGGTGAACAGCACCCCGCTTCCGGTGAACAGAACGGCGCCTGCCGTGAACGCTCCGGCCTCTGGAGTGAACACCGGTCCGCGCCAGTTGGCCCTGCCCAACCTGGCCGGGGACCGGCCCCGGCTGAACGCGCGCTTCCGCTTTGAGACCTTCGTGGCCGGCGCGTGCAATGAGTTTGCCCTGGCTGCGGCCCGCGCCCTGGCCCGGGGCGAGCGTTATCTTTCCAGCACCCTCTACCTGGTGTCAGACACCGGCCTGGGCAAGAGCCATTTGGCCCAGGCCGTGGGCCATCAGGTGGCAAGCGGCCAGCGGGTGGCCTATCTCACGGCCGAGGACTTCGCCAACCGCATGATTGCAGCCCTGCGCAGCAAAAGCATGGACGCCTTTAAGGACCGCTTTCGCCGCGGCTGCGATGTGCTGCTCCTGGAGGAAGTCCAATTCCTGGCCGGCAAGGACAAGACCCAGGACGAGCTTGGCTACACCCTGGATGCGCTCCTGGACGCCGGCAAGCAGGTGGTCTTCACCGGGCAGCAGCCTCCGGAGCTGATCAAGGGCCTCAAGCCCCACCTGGCTAGCCGGCTGGGCGCCGGCCTCACCGCTTCCATCGCCTCGCCTGACCAACCCACCCGGGTGCGAATCCTTGAGCAGCTTGCGCATGAGGAAGGCGTGGCCGTGGCGCCCGAGGTCCTGGAGTGCCTGGCCGAGCGCATTGACTCCGACGTGCGCCGCCTGCAGGCGGCCTTGATTGGTCTGCTGGCCCGGGCCAGCCTCACCGGCCGGTCACTCAACCTGGCCTTGGCCGAAGAGACCTTGATGGATCTTCGCGCCGAACTGCGCCGCCTGAGTACGGCCAAAATCCTGGACCTGGTGGCCAAGACCCATGGCTTGGAGCCGTCCGCCCTGACCGGCAAGAGCCGCAAGCAGGTCATCACCAGGCCCCGCAACCTGGCCCTGTACCTCTGCCGCCGGCATACCGACGCCAGCTATGCCGAGCTAGGCCGGCTCTTCAACCGCGATCATTCCACGGTCATGTATGGCGTGGACCAGGCGGAGCGGGCCCTGGCCGGCGATCCGCGCCTGAGTCAGGAGCTGGCCTTCCTTGAACAACGTTTGGGGGTGTGATGGAAAAGGTTTCTTCCCAGGGGTCGGAAGGAATGCCTGCCGCCAATGTGCAACGGCTGGCCGACCGCTTGCGCGATGCCGCCGCCAGGTTGGAGCGCGGCGAGGTGGCCCAGGTGGTGCTGGTGGTCAAGCAGGAGTCCGGCTCCTACGCCATCGAACACCTTTGCATGCCTTTTGGCGAGGAGTCCTACCTGGCCCGCTCTTCTTCGGGCACGGCACAGGCGGTGGAAAACCTGCTGCACGGCTTTCAGCCCGAGGTCCGGGCCCTGTGGTGGCCCGAGGGCTCCCGCCATCCCGTCCGCTTGCTCAAAAGGCTGGACTGAGATGAACCAGGCCTGCACCGGTCAACACTCCCTGCTGTTCAGGGGCCCCATGGTGTTGGCGGTCCTGGATGGCAGCAAGAGCCAGACCCGCCGGGTGGTCACCGCGCACAACAGCCTGTTGGATGGGGCGCGGGTGGGCCGCCAGGGACCGGCGCGCCAGGCGTGGGAAGGCCTGGACTGGAGCACGGCCAGGGTCGAAGATGGGCCATCACCAGCCGGGGAGTTAGGCCCTTGCTTCCACGTGCTTTGTCCGGCCGAGGGCGCCTGGCATCAGGTCCACCCGATCTACCAGGCCGGCCAAGAGCTGTGGGGCCGGGAGACTTGGGCCGAGTTGGCGACCGACGAGGCTGCTTCGCCCGTGCATCAATTGCGGGACTCCCAGGGCCGCCCGGCGCGGATCATCTACCGGGCCGACGACCCCACGGTAATGCGACGCATAGGCCCGGGCGCGGGCCAGCTGACCAAGGGTGACAGGCCGGCCTCGGGCTGGCGGCCGGCCATTCACATGCCCCGCTGGGCCAACCGTCTGCACTTGGCCTTAACCATGGTAAGGGCTGGCCGGGTGCAGGATATCAGCGAGGCGGATGCCAAGGCCGAAGGCGCTGTGCCGGGTTTCGAGGCTGACGCGGCCGACTTCATCGGCAACCCCAACTGGCGGCCGCAATCCACCTATCGCCTGGGCTTTAAGCATCTGTGGGATTCCATCAACGCCGGACGTGGTTACGGCTGGGCAGCAAACCCGCCCGTCTGGGCCCTGAGCTTCGCCATGAAGTCAAAGAAGGCGGCCTGATGTACTCGACCGACGAGTTTGATCCCGCGGCCGAAGGCGCCATACAGGCGCTGGTAGCCGCTTGGAAGCGACAGGCCGAGGCGGTGGGCTATGTGACCACCATGGGCGCGGTGCCGCCGGAGCCCACCTGCGAGACTTGCCGGCATCGCTTGCACCTGACTCCGGATTGGCGAATTGAGCTGGATTGGTGCCTGCGGCGGGGGCCGGCTTTCCCGGTCACCAGGCAGGGCTGCTGCCCCTACCACGGCCGCCGCAACCAGAGGCAGGTTTCACTATGACCGCCAAACCAGGGAGGCAGCCCATGGTGACTGACGCTCAGATCCTTGCGGCATATGTCGAAGGGCTTTCCCTCCTGGATGTGGCCCTGGCCCTGAGTGTGGGCGAAAAACGGGTGCGCCGGGTAGTGAGCCAGGCTGGAGCCACGCGGCCCAACACCGGCCAGAATCGCTACACCAAGGACCACGCAAAGGCGGCCCGGATAATGCTGGAAAGCGCAGCCTGATGGTGTCGATTTCGGCCAAGGCAAGGGCGGAGCGCAAGGGCCGTAAGTGGAAACTGGGCGATGGGCGCCAGCCCTGGCTAGACGGACGCCCAATCCAGAATCGGTGGTATGGGGGGGTTCCGCTCCGGATGTCCAGTTGTTCAACCAGTCAGTAACCTTACGCTCCGCCGCGGAGAACATAGCCAATTGACGTCATTGAATCAACACCATTTTCCCCGCGAGCTAGGGTAGCCGGTCATGGGCTGGGCGCTTGATAACCTGGGTCCCGACCGCTGCCGCGATATCGCGGCGAGCTTGTTCCGGGTGCGCGAGGAACAGTGCAAGGGCGATTGGTTGCGGGGGCATTGTCCCCTGCCCGGCCACGAGGACAAGAACCCGTCCTTTGGCTACGACTTCGCCAACGACAAGTTCAAGTGTCTGACCCCGGCCTGCAACGGCTATGACGGCGGAGACCTGATCGACCTGTGGTCGGCCATCAACGGCCATGACAAGCGCAGCGGCTTCAAGGCCTTTAAGGCGCGTTTCGGCCAGGAGGGCAACACCACGGGCGGCCGGCGGGACAATCGCCCGTCAGGGGTCGGCTCAGGCGGTTCTGGCGGCGGCGGCAACGGCAAAACCGAGAAGCCCAAGCGGCCGGCCCGGGCGGATGAGTTCATAGCCGAGGAGACCTGGGCCGCCCTGCCCGGGCTGCCCGAAGCCTGGCTGCAGAAGCTGGAGACGCAACGGGCCTGGTCCCGCGAGATCATCCAGGCCCAGGCTTTGCGTCTGTGGCGCCATGCGGTCAGCGGCGAGGAGCGGGTGGCCATCCCGGTACGGGACGGCCAGGGCCGGCTCCGGAACATCCGCAAGTATCTGCCCGGCGCGGGCGAGGGCCAGAAGATCAAATCCTGGTGGGAGGAGCGCGCGGGCGAGATCGTGGTCTTCGGTGAGGCCCGCCTGTTCCCGCCGGCCGAGACCTGGGGCCCGGAGCCGCTATGGCTGTGCGAAGGCGAGCCGGACTGCCTATGCGCCCTGTCCCTGGGCCTGAACGCGGCCACGGTCACCGGCGGCGCCGGCAACTGGAAACCAGCCTGGACGGAACATATGGCCGGCCGGCTGGTGATTATCGCCTATGACGCCGACTTCGCCGGCCACAAGGGCGCCCGCAAGGTGGCCCAGCGCATCGCCGGGGCCGCGGCCGAGGTAAAAATCATCGCCTGGCCGGAGTACATGCTGAAGGCAGGCGAACTGCCCAAGAAAGGCGGCCAGGACCTGACCGACTTTGTGGTCAAGCACGGCCGCACCCGGCCCGATCTGGAGGCCCTGGCGGCAGAGGCCGAGGTCATCCCGCCAGAGGCCGAGGGTGAAGATGATGATCCACCACCCGAAGGACCGGACAGCCCGGCCCGCTTCTGGCTGCTGGGACCGGGTGGCCGGTCTTCTTTCCGGCCGGCCCTGCTGGCCCGCGAAATCCTGGCTGAGAACGACATCATCACTGACCGGGAGTCTGGACTCACCTACCGCTGGAACGGCCGCCACTACCAGCGCCTGAACCCGGCCGATCTGCAACAGATTGCCATCGGCAAGCTGGGCACCCACGCCAACATGTCCCGCGTGAACGACGCCCTCGCCCAGGTGGTGGCCATGAGCACCCTGGCCGAGGGCGAGACGTTGAACGGCCGGCCCGAGTATCTCTGCCTGCCCAACGGCATGCTGCACCTGGACACACTCAGCATCCTGCCCCACGACCCGGCCTATCGCTGTACCTATATCTTCCCCTGGGAGTTCGACCCCAAGCAGCCCCAAGACTGCCCCTTGTGGAAGCAAGTGCTGGCCAGGGCCATCGAGAATGCCCAGGTGCGCCACGAGCTGCAGGAGTTCTACGGCTACTGCCTCTGGCCGGACTGCCGTTATGAGAAGGCGCTTTTCCTGGTAGGCGCGCGCGGGGCTGGCAAGAGCACCATTCTGGACGTGCTGCAGTGGCTGGTGGGCCAGGAGAATTGTTCGGCCGTGGACCTGCCCGACCTGGAGGATCAGTTCCAGCGGGCGGCCTTGCACGAGAAGGCGGTCAATGTCTTCGACGAGGCCGACACCCGCTATTTCTCCACCAAGTTCTTCAACACCATCGTCAGTGGCAAGAGCCTGCAAGGCTCCTTCAAGTTCCAGACCCCTTTCAACTTCCGGCCCCGCTGCAAGCTGGCCTTCAGCGCCAATGACTTTCCCCGGGCGGTGGGCAATCCCGAGGCCTTCATGGACCGCCTGTTGGTGATCCGCTTTCAGCACACAATCCGAGGCACCGGCGAGCAAGACCCGGACCTGGGCCTGAAGCTCAAAGAAGAGCTGCCCGGCATCTTCGCCTGGGCCGTGGTGGGACTGTGCTACCTGCGAGCCCGCGGCCGCTTCCTAAGCTCTCCTGCCTCGGAGGAAGCGCTCAGGGAATACCGGGTGGAGATCAACAACGTCCTGGAGTTCACCCAGGAGTGCGTGAGCGGCGATCCGGACGAGTTCGGCAACACCCCCGCCGTGCGCCAGGACGAGCTTTATCGCTTCTACACCAACTGGTGCAAATCCAGTGGCTACAAGCCCATGGGCCTGTCCATGTTCTTCAAGCGCTTCCGCACCGCCGCCCCGCCTTACCAGCGGGAAAGGTTGGGTCCCCGCGGCAAGCGCTTCTGGCTGCTGCAGGGCGTGCGCCTGGACGTGCAGGTGCCCATGGGGCTGCTCTGAGCATGGTCACGATGGAAGAAACGAATATGAGAGTCCTGACCCCCGCACCCCCGATCTGGCCGCGGGCCCGGCAAGTTGCATGGCTGGTCCGGGGCTGGCGTAGTTTCGGGGCGGGGTTCATCACTCGGGCTCGGGACGGCCAGGCGGTGGAGTTGCCCCTGGCATGCGCGTCCACCCCCGCACCCCTCGGACGGCCGCGGTCCCGGCATGAGGCATGGCCGGACCGGGAACTGAGGGGGCGGGGCCAGCAACAGCGGACGGCGCACGGCGTCCGGGCGGCCCAGCTGCCGGCGTGTGCGCCCACCCCCGCACCCCTGACGCGGTCCGGCCGCCGGGAGGGCATGCCCGGCAGGTGGTCCGTGTCAGGTCTGGCCCCTCGGTGTCAGGTCTGTGTCAGGTCTGATTCGGAGACCGGACACGCGATTTGGCCAATGCCGATGCTGGCAAATCGTTTGGTGTCAGGTGTGTCAGGTCTAGTTTTCACCCATTGCGCGTGCGCGCGCGTGCGCGCGATAGGGGCAACGCCTGGCCTCCTGACAAGCCCTATATGGGTCGCAACTAGACCTGACACACCTGACACGCCTTGTAAATCAATGGCTTACGATTTTTTAGACCTGACACCGACCTGACACCGACCGGACACACCTGACACCAAATCCGGCTCAACGGTGATTTAGGCAGCTAAACCGGGAACATACCCTTGGACGATCTGGCCGCACAATACCGGGAACTGTTTGCCTTGCATGGGCAAGGCCCTTTTGACGTGAGGCCGGAAGGACAGAGGAAGGTTTCGGCTTGGAGTTGGGATGAGGTTCTGGCCGAGGTGAGCGATCCGGCCGAGCGTGATCATCTGGCGGCCCTGGCCCAGCTGACGCGGGAGCACCCGGTCAGGCTGCGGCTGGTCAATGGCCTGGTGGAGCTGGAGGCTCCCCTGGCCTGGAGGGTGGGACATGCCGAGGTTTATGCCGGGGCCTGTCTCCGGCTATGGCATTACGGCGCCGAAGCCGTGCGCAAGCACTTGCTGCCGCGTCTGGCCGGCCGCTGAGCCCGGCCGCGGCCGGCTCCTCCCCCAGCCAGGGGGTGGGAGAGACCAGCGGCGGGTCCTCCCGGAGGGGGTGCCCCCAGCGGGTCGAAGAACGCCCGGGGCGCGGCCAGGGGTGGGGCAAAAACTGGGTTGGGAAAATGGAAATGCAGGCAATACAGGCAGATAGGCAGGGCGGCCACGGCAAGGGCAGGTTCCGGCCCGTGTTGCCGGCCCGCGTCTTGGAGGCCTTCGGGCCGGAGTTCCTGGACGCGGCCGCCTGCCGGGATTGGATTTTGGCCCAGGCGCATCCGGCCGGGCCGGCCTGCCCCTGGTGCGACAAGCCGGTCAGCTCACCGCGCACCCAAACCACCTGGCAGAACCTGGGCCGGGTCCAGTGCACCGGCTGCGGCCGCTTCTTCACGGCACTGACCGGCACCGCGCTGAACAAGACCGGCCTGGACTGCCGGGGATACGTGCTGCTCTGCCTGCTTCTGGCTCTGGGCGCCGGGGACCAGGCCATTGCCCGGAAGCTCAACCTCAACCGCGAAACCGTGCGGCGCTGGCGTCTGCGCTTTGCTGCATCGGAGCAAGCCCAGGCTACCGCAGCCAACAAGCATGCAATCGCAACCCTTGAAAGGGCGCAAGAGGCATGATCGTCGAGGAAGTAAACATCAAGGCCCTGATTCCTTATGGCGATAACCCGCGCAAATACGGCCCGCGCGAGATCGAGCAGTTCGCGGCCGCCATTCGGGAGTTCGGCTTCCGGGTGCCGGTGCTGGCCCTGCGTGACGGCCGCCTGATTGACGGCCACTTCCGCCTGGCCGCGGCCGCGGCCGCGGGCATGGAGCAGGTGCCGGCGGTCTACGTGGACGGCTGGCCGGAGGAGAAGGTCCGGGCCTTCCGCCTGGCCATCAATCGCATGGCCGACCTGGCGACCTGGGACGAGGACAAGCTGGCGGCCGAGCTGAAGGCCCTGAGCGAGCAGAGCTTTGATCTTTCCCTGCTGGGCTTCGACAGCGCAGAGCTGGAGCGGCTCCTGGCCGAGGGAGCCGATGGCGGCGCCGGCGATGGCGACGGCACCGACTCCCCCAAGGTGAACAAGGCCATCGCGGGCATGGACGATCTGGCGCCCAGCGAGGAGGAGCTGGCGATCCTGTCCGGCCGGCGCTTTTTGGTGGAGTTTTCCGGCGGCAAGGACTCCACGGCCGCAGCCCTGTGGGTCCGGCGCTTCCTGCCGGATAACGGCGTGGAGCTGTGCTTCGTGGATATGGGCGCCGACTTCATCGGCTTCCATGGCCACCTCACCGCGGTGGCGGCCGACCTGGGCGCGCGGCTCAAGACCCTGCGCTCGCGCGAGCACATGATCGAGGTGTTTCTCAACAAAGGCAAGCTGCCCCACTTCGGCCACCCCTATTGCCACGAGGTCCTGCACAAGACCTTGGACGCCTACATGAAAGAGCATGCGCCCGAGGAGGTTGTCATCGTGCGCGGCGGCCGGCTCCAGGAGCGGGGCAAGAAGGGCAAGACCCGGCCCTCGCGCTTCATGACCGTGGACCGGCTCAAAGGCTATGCCTTCTTCCAGCCGCTCTACTTCGCGTTGAAGGACGCGGCGGATAAAATCCTGGCCGCCAACCAGGTGCCCATTTGGGACGGCTACAGCCGCGGGTTGCAGCGCACCGCCTGCCGCATCTGCCCCGGCCAGAAGCCCAGAGCTTATGCGGCCATGCGTGAGAACTTCCCGGAGGTGTTCAGCGAGCTGCGCTGGCTGGAAGGCAAGCTGGGGACCGGCTACTGGCAGGACAAGACCCCGGACAAATCGGCTTCGGTGGAGCACATGGCCGACCGCGGCCAGAAGGCCTTCGAGGAAGGCCGGGCCGAGAGCGCTGCGGCCTGATGCCGGTCTGCCGGGACACATACCAGGCGAAGCCAGGTTTTATGCGGCTAAACCGGAATCACCTGGATGCCGTTGGCCTCCAGGAGCTTGGCCGTGACGCCGTAGGCCTTGCCGCAGCTGGGGCTGCTTTTCAGCAAATAGGCCACCGTGATGCCGTTGCGCCGGCATATTTCCAGGGCCTTTTCCGCGCCGTCCTCGTACTGGGGCGTGAAGTCAAAGCCGGTCTGGCGGCCCAGGACCCGGCCGCCCTTGACGGAGCAGCCTTCGCGCGGGGTGGGCAGCCCGCCCAACTGCTCCGGGCACACGGCGATGAAGTCATGCTCCAGCCCGACCTTTTGCAGGAAGCCCCGCAAATAGCCGTTGGCCTTGTAGCGGCAGGGGATGCCAACGCAACACTTGCTGACCAGGACCATGCCCTAACTCCCTGGGCGGCAGGGCTTGCGCCCGTGCCGCCGATTGAGGTTCGCCCGTCCGGGGCCTTGGAATATAGCGGCCATTCAGGAAACCGCTCGCAGCACCTCTTGGGCGCCCTGGGCCTCGACCATGGCGGCCTTGATCTTGTGCAGGTGCTTGATGATCAGATCCAGGCGGTCGATGTTCAGCGAGAGGTTGGAGGCCAAAACCGTCTTCAGCAAGGACAAGTCCTCGCCGTTGAGGGAGTTCTCCACCAGCTTCAGGATCGCGCCCACCAGGCGATCATACTTGCCCAAAACCTTGCGCTCATGCTCGGTGGGCTCGGCCACGAACATCACGCCCTGCTGCTCCCGGTTCAGGAGCGAGCCGGCCAGGGAGCGCAGTTTGCCCGGGTCCTGGGCCTTGCCGGCCTTGATCAGGTCAAACAAACGCTGTTGGTTTTCGGGGTTCAAGCGGCTCATCTCGATGGCCTGGGCATGGCTGATGATGCCGCAGCGCAGGGCCTCCTGGTACTCGGGCAGAAGGTTCAGCAGGATGGTCCGGAAGTAGACCCGGGCGTGACTCCTGAAGCCGAGCTTCTTGGCCAGCTCGGCCATGGACAGGCCGCGATCCAGCAGGGCCTGCATGTGGCGGGCCTCCTCCAGGGGCGTGAGGTCCTCGCGCTGGATGTTCTCGATCAAGGCCATCTCGGCGATCTTCGCATCACTGGTCACCATGACCCGCACCGGCACCGGCTGGGACTGATAGCGCCGGGTCATGCGGCAGGCGCGCCAGCGGCGCTCGCCCATGATGATCTGCCACTTGCGGCCGCGGCGGGCAACCACGATGGGCTCCAGGAGTCCGTGTTCCTCGATGCTGGCGGCCAGCTCCTCCAGCTTGTCCTTGCGGAAGAGCTTGCGGGGTTGGTTGGGGTTGGGGGCGATGTCCGCGAGCGGCAGGCGATCCAGAGGCATGGTCTTTGTCCTTTCCCGCCCGGCCCCCGCGCGGGAGGCCAGGCGGCATGCGGTCAATCGTTAATTGAGGCCAAGCAGGACCAGGCGGGGTCTGGGCTTGGCCACGGCCACGGCCGGCGGTTCGGCCGGCGCCGGGGCCGGTTCGGGGGCTTCAGCCTCGGTAACTTGGGCCACCTCGCGGATCACGAAGCGCTGGCCGCGGTTGTCCTCATGGGGCCAGCGCAGGTTGGCGGAAAAGACCCCGGCGAAGACCCGGCCATCGTCAAGCTCGATGTTCAGAGAGGCACCGCCGAAGCGGTTGGCTTCCATGTGGCTGCCCACCCAGCCCTCGCCGTCTTGGTTGGCCACGTCGCCGGTGTAGTAGACCCGGCTGCCGATGGGCAGCAGGCCCGGCTGGTTGACTTGGGTGCCCAGCTGGGCGGCCGGGGTGGGCTTGGGCTCTTGGCGCTTGCCGCTCATCGGCCCGCCGCACTTGTGGCAGGTCCAGACCGTCCGGCCGTCCTCCCAACGCTTGGTCCCGATGGTGTGGCCGCAGGCCGGGCAGGGCTCGCGATTGCAGAGCGTCCACTCGGCCAGGGCCCGGTTGATGGCCTGGGAGATGTTGTCGTAGTAGGAGCCGGCGAAGTAGTCGGTCTGGAAGTCGTCGTGGTCATCGACGCGGCGCGCCCGGATGCAGATCGCCTCGCCGTTCTGGTCATAGAATTGAATCACCACCTCGTTGAAGCAGCAGGTGTAAAGCCCGCTGCCCTCCACGTGGTTCACCCCACCGTACTTGCCGAGCCTCTTGATCGCGTAACTCGTCTTGGCCATTTCCATCCCTCGCTTGTGGTTGCAGGCAACGTAACTATTAGATATCACGGCATATCCAAGGCCGTCAACAGCAAAAGCATGGAAACATTAATTATTACGCGCACTTGTGCAGTTGCACCTAGGATATATCAACGCGAAATGAGTAGTGTAGGGGTGGCTTTCACTAGTTCAAAGGCCGGCTGCACTAGGGAGGATTCACGGTCATGGGGGCCGGCCGGGAGGCGCGCATGCTGGGCCTGAACGACCTGCAGGAGAAGAACGGCGAGGCCCTGCGGACCCTGCTGGGCAAGACTATGATGGCCGCGCTCAAGGAGCCCACCGTGGCCAACCAGGCGGCCTATGACAAGGCGCGCAAGGCCCTGGAGGAGTTCGAGGCCCAGCAAGCCCAGGGCAAGCCGGCGGCCGTGGAAGGCGAGACGGCAGCCGAGCGCAGCTTCAAGAATCCGCGCCAGGTGGCTGCCTTCCTGGCCGAGCAGGGCTGGAAGATTTCCGAGAACACCGCCTATAACCACCGCGACCGCGGCATGCTGAGGCCTGATAAAGACGGGCTGTTTCACGAGGCGTCGGTTTTGCGCTACGCGGCAAGCAACCTAAAGCGCAAGGACGGCGGCGGGTCCGAGAAGCTGGAGGCCCTGCAGGAGCGCAAGGTTTTAGCTGAGATCGAGCGGGCCGAGGCCCAGGCCGCCAAGATGCGCCTGCAGCAGGAAATCCTGGAGGGCAAATACATCCCCCTGGAGCAGTACCAGCGCGACCTGGCCACGCGCGCCAGGTTGCTAAAGGCCGACATGCTCAACTGGGCCCGGCTCTTCGTGGAGGAGTTCATCTTCCTGGTGGGCGGGGACCAGGCCCAGGCGCCCGAGGCTCTGGCCCTGACCGAGCGCCAGGTGGAGGACTGGCTCCACCGCTACGCCAGCCAGGGCGAGATCAGGCTGGCCGCGCCCCGGAAGCCTGAGAACAGGCGTGATGCGGTCTAATAATTTAGTCCTGCATTTATGCAGGCAATCGACCAAGGCTAGCAATCATGCAGGCTGCTGAGCAGGCCGAGCTTTTTCCGGGCGTGCCGCTCACCGCGGGCGAAATCGAGGCCTGGCGGCGGCGGGAGCCCTTGAGCGTCTCCCAGTGGGCCGAGTGCTTCCGGGTGGCCACGGACGGCCCCTGGAAAGGCCCCTGGCGCAACCAGCACACGCCGTACCTGATCGAGCCCATGGACATCTGGGGCCTGCCCCATGTGCGCGAGGTCTGGGTCATCGGGCCGCTGCAGGGCGGCAAGACCCAGATCGCCTACAACTGCTGGGGCTACGGCCAGCACTACGATCAGGCCTGGGCCTTGTTCGTCATGGCCGACGAGAAGAGTGCGGCCAGGGTGAGCAAGGAGCGCCTGCAGCCGATCATCAAGGCTTCGCCTGCCCTGCGCGAGCTGCTCACCGGCTCGCCGCTGGACCTGGGCAACTACGAGCTGCGCATGCAGGCCTCCATGACCTACATGGGCTGGCCTCGCTCGGAGGCGAGCCTGGCCACCTTCCCCATTCCCCAGGTCTTCCTGGACGAGGTGGACCTGTGGCCGGCCGCGCGCAAGGACGCCATGGATGCCGTGGACCTGGCGCGGGCCCGCACCACCACCTTTCCGCACACCAGCAAGGTCCTGGGCGTGACCACGTGCACTGTCGAGGACGCACCCGGCTGGGCCAACCTGCTCAAGTGCCAGGAGGTGCGCGTCTTCATGGCCCAGTGCCCGCACTGTGGCGAGCTGCAGGTGATGACCCGCGAAGGGCTCAGGTTTGATGAGGCCTTGGCGAATGAGCCTGACCGTATCGAGGCCGAGGGCCTGGCCTGGTACGAGTGCGAGCATTGCGGCGCGCCCTGGGGCGAGGTGGAGCGGCGCCGGGCGGTCAACGCCGGCCAGTACCGGCCCCACGTCTGGGACCCGCGCGCGCAAACCTGGGAGGCCTGCCCGCCGCTGGAGCGGCCCATCCGGGTGGGCTTCCACTTTTCGGCCTTTCATAGCCCCTTCGTCAATCTGAGCAAGATCGCGGCCCAGTCCATCCGGGGCCAGTCCGACCCCAAGGCCGAGGTGACGCTCTTCAACAAGATGCTAGCCCTGCCTTATCGCAGCGAGCAGGCGATCCGCTCCGAGGACCTGATCCTGGCCCTGTGCGACCAGCGGCCGCCGGGTTTGGTGCCGACCGACGCCGTGGCCCTGACCGCCTGTGTGGACGTGCAGCGCGCCGGCTTCTACTTCACCATCCGGGCCTGGGCCCCGGGGCCCGAGCGCGAGTCCTGGCTGGTGCGAGCTGGTTTCGTGGATTCCTGGGCCGGCCTGGAGAAGGTGCTTTTCGAGGACCACTACCTTGATCCCGAGGGCCGCGCCTGCGTGATCATCTTCGGGCTGGTGGATTCGGGCGACGGCGAGATGACCCGGGAAGTTTACGACTGGTGCCAGGCCCACCCGCCCTATCGGCCCAGCAAGGGCTATGAGAAGCTCAGGGCCCAGCCTTTTCGCCAGACCAAGCTGGACACCCACCCCGGCCTGATCCGCTTCGATGTGTCCACCAACTTCTACAAGTCCGACCTCCTGGACGGCAAGCTCCGCATCAGCCCGGGCGACGCCGGCGCCTGGCGCCTGCACTCCAACTGGCCCGATGGCACGCCGCCAACCGATGGCCGCGGCCTGGGCCTCTTGACGGACTACGCCCGCCAGCTTTGCTCGGAGACCAAGGACGAGCGCGGGCTTTGGCAGAACCCGCGCCGCCGGGCAAACCACTTCCTGGACTGCGAGGTCCTGCAGCTGGTCTGCGCCGATTCCCTCGGCATCAGGTACATGGCGGCCGAGGCCCCCGAATCCACCCAAGCTCCCGATGAAGATATCTACAACCGGAGGCATAGCAGATGGTGAGCAAGGCCAACTTCCTGAAGGGCATGAAGGAGATTTCCGAGTTCGTGGGCTTCAGCTCCGCGACGGTCATCAAGCACAAGAAGGTCTATGCCGCCATGCCCATCCGCCAGGAGGGCGGCCTCTGGATCGGCGATCCCGAGAGGCTGGAGCAGTTCTACAAGGACATGGCGGCCGGGGAGACAGAGAAATGGCGTTAGTTGGCACCTTGGCAATAAAACAGGGATACATTGCTGGTTAGACAGCAGTTGCGCGGCGACAATTATTCTTGAGCGTCAGCGACAATTAGAATTGTGCATCATCCCTAGGGCGGCTGTAGAGGGTAGGTTACCCCGAGAGAGGAGGGTGACCGACCTTGGTGACAGATGCCCAAGTGAGGAAAATGATGAACGAGGTGCACAAGAGCGGTCTTCTTGGAGTGTCGGCTCTTCGGGCCGGCATGAGCCGCAACACGGCAGCCAAATACCAGAAATCAGGGAAGCTGCCTTCTGAGGTGAAGGCGTTGCACACTTGGCGGACGCGGCCAGACCCTTTCGAGGAGGACTGGCCGTGGGTGGAGATGATGCTGCGTCAGCATCCTGGTTTAGAGGCCAAGGCGCTTTTTCAGGAACTCCTGGAGCGGCAGCCGGACCGTTACCAGGAAGGCCAGGTGCGGACTCTTCAGCGTCGAGTGAAGCACTGGCGTGCGCAGGAGGGTCCTGACAAGGATGTGTTTTTCCCGCAGGAGCACCGGCCAGGTGAGGCGACGCAGACGGACTTTACCTGGGCGACAGTGCTTGGCGTGACGATATGCCTCCAGCCTTTCCCCCACATGCTCTGCCATCCGGTGCTTCCTTTTTCCAACTGGGAGTGGGCTACGGTTTGCCGGTCGGAGTCGTTGGCGGCCCTAAAGCGTGGTTTGCAGGAGGCACTGATCCGCCTGGGGTACGTGACGAAGTACCACCAGACGGACAACAGCACGGCGGCGACCCACGATTTGACTACTGGCAAGCGGGGCTTCAACGAGGACTATCTTCAGATGGTGGGTCACTTTGGCCTGGAGCCGCGCACTATCGCGGTGAGGGCCAAGGAGCAGAATGGGGACGTGGAGTCCTTGAATGGCGCCCTGAAGCGGCGTCTGCAGCAGGAGCTTTTGCTGCGTGGCAGCTCCGACTTCGAAAGCGTGGAGGCATATGAGTCCTGGATTTGGCAAAAGCTGGAGAAGTTCAACCGGCCCCGGGCGGCCAAGCTGGCCCAAGAGTTAGCGGTCATGCGCCCCCTTCTGGCCAGCCGTCTGCCAGATTTTATCGAGGTGGACACGAGGGTCAGCACCTACAGCACACTCTACATCCAGCGCAACGTGTACTCGGTCCCATCCCGTCTTATCCGCGAGAAGGTGCTGGTGCGGGTCTATGAGGATCGTCTGGAGGTCTACCACGGGGGCCGGCTGCAGCTGACCATGGAGCGCCTTCTGGGCCGGCATGGTCATTTGGTCAATTACCGGCACATCATCTGGTCGCTGGTGCGCAAACCGGGGGCCTTCCGCTTGTACCGCTACCGAGACGATCTCTTTCCCTCCGTGATCTTCCGCAAAGCCTACGACACCCTGTGCGCCAGGTACGATGAAGGCCGGGCTTGCAAGGAGTACGTGCGCATCTTGCACTTGGCGGCGTCCACGGTGGAGTCCGATGTGGAGGCTGCTCTTGATCTCTTGCTGGAAGAGGGCTGCCTACGGGGAGTGGATCAGGTGCGCGCCCTGGTCGGCCCTGGTAATTGTCCCGCGGGCATGGACCTGGCCCCGCCCCCAGTGGATTTGTCTATCTATGACAAGTTACTGGCCATCAGCATGGAGGCGGCGTCATGAGCACCGAGATACTGCCCCAGGGCGGCTTGGATGTGCTTTTGCGAGCCCTGCACCTCCCATCCTTTTTGCATCACCACCAAGAGGTAGCCGAGGTGGCCCGCAGGGAAGGACAGGACTACCTCCAGGCCAAGTCCGTCAAGGTGGTGTACGGCGATCGCGCCATCCTGTACCTGATCAAGCTGCGAGCTGCTTGACCGCCTCGATCTCCTCTCCCAGTTCTTGCCGGCCAGCCTGGGCCTGATCCAATGC
>JBMORH010000076.1:0-34096 GCA_049322275.1 Thermodesulfobacteriota bacterium | reverse complement strand
AACCTTACAAAGTGGCGCTGACCGCCGTCATGAGAAAGATGATCGTCACCCTCAACGCCATGGTCAAAAACAAAAAAACTTGGCAACCACTCACCTTAGCCGCTTGAACATGAACACGGTTGCTACATAAAGAGGGCTTGGCGTGCATGCCGCATCTCATCCCGCATTTCGTGCTCCGCCGCATGCCGCCCCCTACTCCACCTTCATTGCCCCAAAAACCCGGCCCGGTCAACCCGCCACCCGCGCCCGCAGGCAGACGTCCTCCCCGAAGCGTCTCACCGTAACCGGGCCAAGCTTCACGGCCGAGGCCATTTTCTCAAACCCCGCGCCGCCGATCATGCCCGGCGCGTTGGCCCCGCCGATTAGCTTGGGCGCGAAGAAGTACATGACTTCATCCACCAGCCCGGCGGAGAGGAAGCCCCAGGCCAGGCCCGCGCCGCCCTCCAACAGGAGGCTGGTCACCCCGCGCCGGCCCAGTTCCGCGAGCAGCGCGGCCAGGTCCACCCCACCGGGGCCCTTGGGCAAAGGCAGCACCTCGGCCCCGGCCGCCTCCAGGGCCGCGCGCCGCCGGGCCGGGGGCTTGGGGCCGCAGGCCACGATGCAGCCCGCGCCGGCGGCCGGGTCCAATACCTTGGCCGTGGGCGGCAGGCGCAAGCCGGTGTCCACGATGACCCGCAGGGGATCGCGGCCACCCTTGAGGCGGCAGGTGAGCTGAGGGTCGTCGGCCAGGGCGGTGCCCACGCCCACGCAGATGGCGTCGCACCAGTTGCGCCAGCGGTGGACCTCGCGCCGGGCGGCCGGGCCGGTGACCCATTTGCTGTCGCCGGTCGCCGCGGCCGTGCGGCCGTCCAGGGTGGCGGCGGTCTTGAGGATCACGTGGGGCCGGTTTTTCGTGATGTAGGTCAGGAAGAAGCGGTGCTCGTCGCGGCACTGTTCGGCCAGCACCCCGCCGGTGACGGCCAGGCCCCGCGCGCGCAGGAACTCGCCGCCGCCCTGGGCCTTGGGGTTGGGGTCGGATGCGCCATAGACCACCCGGCTGATGCCGGCGGCCAGGATGGCCTGGGTGCAGGGTGGCGTGCGGCCATGGTGGTTGCAGGGCTCCAGGGTCACGTAGATGGTCGCGCCCCGCGCGGCTTGGCCGGCCATGGCCAGGGCGTGGACCTCGGCGTGGGGCGCGCCGGCCTGGGCGTGATAGCCCTGGCCCACAATGGTGCCGTCACGCGCCACCACCGCGCCCACGGCGGGGTTGGGCGCGGAGCGGCCCAGGCCGCGCCGGGCCAGGCTGAGCGCCCGGCGCAGGCAGCGCCGGTCAAAGGCCTCGGCCGGGGTCATGCCGGCGGGTGGGAGTTCTCCTTGCGCGAGGCGATCAGGCCTTCCAGCTCGCGCATGAACTCCTGCACGTCGCGGAACTCGCGGTAGACCGAGGCGAAGCGCACGTAGGCCACGTCGTCCACGCTGCGCAGCCAGTTGATGACCGCCTGGCCGATCTCCTTGGCCGGTATCTCGCGCAGGTTCTGCTCCTGGAAGCTGGACTCCAGGCCGTCCAGGAACTCCTCCACCTGGTTGATGGAGACGGGCCTTTTCTGCAGGGCCTTGATTATGCCGCTCTTGACCTTGGAGCGGTCGTAGACCTCGCGGCTGCCGTCCTTCTTGACCACGTAGGTCTCCAGCTCCTCCACCCGCTCATAGGTGGTGAAGCGCTGGCCGCAGTCCAGGCATTGCCGCCGGCGGCGGATCACCGAGGCGTCCTTGCTCACCCGCGAATCCACCACCTTGTTGTCCACGTGGCTGCAAAAGGGACACTTCACGAGATTCCTCCCCCGTCGCGCGACGGCCCGCCGCGCAGATCGGCCGGCCCCGCCAGCCCCTGGCGCGCGGCCTCGTTCTCCTCCTTGATCCAATCCTCCGGGTTCAGCCGCACGATCCCCCGGTCGCGCGGCGCCACCACCACCGATTTGATGCCGGCGTTGATGATGACCCGCCGGCAGAGCTGGCAGGGCTCCGGCTTGGCGGTGAGCAGGCCGGTGGCCACCTCTTGGCCCACCAGGTAGAGGGTGGCCCCCATGGTCTGGGCGCGGCTGGCGTGGATGACCGCGTTCATCTCGGCGTGCACCGAGCGGCAGAGCTCGTAGCGCTCGCCGGGCGGGATGGCCATGGCCTCGCGCAGGCAGCGCCCCAGGTCCACGCAGTTGGCCACGCCGCGGGGCGCGCCGGCGTAGCCGGTGCTCACGATTTGGTCGTCGTTGACGATCACCGCGCCGTACTGGCGCCGGAGGCAGGTCCCGCGCTTGCAGACCTCGCGGGCGATGTTCAGGTAGTACTCGTCCTTGCTGGGCCGGCCGCTCACCGGCCTTGCCCCGCCACCTGGTCGATGGCGTCGATGCGGCGCTGGTGGCGGCCGCCCTCGAACGCGGTGGCCAGGAAGACGTCGACCGCGGCCAGGGCCTCGGCCTCCGGGGTGAGCCGCTCGCCCAGGCAGAGCACGTTGGCGTCGTTGTGGGCGCGGCCCAGGCGGGCGTGCTCCAGCGTGGCGGCCAGGGCGGCGCGCACCCCGCCGAAGCGGTTGGCGGTCATGCACATGCCGATGCCGCTGCCGCAGACCAGCACCCCGCGCTGGGCGCGGCCGTCGGCCACGGTCCGGGCCACCGCCGCCGCCTGGGTCGGATAGTCGGCCGATTCGGTGCTGAACACGCCCTGGTCCAGGACCTGGTGGCCCAGCGCCTCCAGATGGCGCTTGATGGCCTCCTTGAGGTTGAAACCGGCGTGGTCGCTGCCGACCGCGATGACCATTGGGCCGCCTCCCCCAGGCCTCAGGCCTGGTAGCGGGAGAAGATCAGACAGGCGTTGGTGCCGCCGAAGCCGAAGGAGTTGGACAGCACGTTATCCAGCCTGGCCGCGCGCTTGACGTTGGGCACGTAGTCCAGGTCGCACTCCGGGTCCGGGGTCTCGTAGTTGATGGTCGGGGGCATCACCTGGTCGCGCAGCGAGAGCACCGAGAAGACCGCCTCCACCCCGCCGGTGGCCCCCAGCATGTGGCCGATCATGCTCTTGGTGGAGCTGACCCCGATCTTGTAGGCGTGCTCGCCGAAAACCGCCTTGATGGCCTTGGTCTCGGTGGCGTCGTTCAGGTCGGTGCTGGTGCCGTGGGCGTTGATGTAGTCCACCTGCTCCGGCTTCAGGCCGGCGTCGGCCAGGGCCATCTGCATGCAGCGGATGAAACCGCCGGCCTCCGGGTCCGGCGCGGTCATGTGATGGGCGTCGGCGGTCAGGCCATAGCCCACCAGCTCGGCCAGGATGTTGGCCCCGCGCTCCAGGGCCGTGTCCAGGGCCTCGATCACCATCATGCCCGAACCCTCGGCCATCACGAAGCCGTCGCGGTCTTTCTCGAAAGGCCGGCTGGCCCGGGTGGGCTCGTCGTTGCGGGTGGAGAGCGCGCGGGCGGCGTTGAAGCCGGCCAGGGTGACCGGGGTGATGACCGCCTCGGCCCCGCCGCAGACGATCAGGTCGGCCGCGCCGCGCTGGATGGTCTTCATGGCCTCGCCGATGGCGTGGGAGCCGGCGGCGCAGGCGGTGCACAGGCAGGTGTTGGGCCCGCGCAGGTTGAACTCCATGGATATCTCGCCGGGGGCCATGTTGCCGATGATCTTGGGCACGAAGAACGGGCTCACCTTGTCCGGACCCTTGTTGACGAGCGTGTGGTAGGTGTCCTCCATGGTCTGCATGCCGCCCATGCCCACCCCGGTGATGCAGCCGGCCCGGAAGGAGCGCTCCTGGTCCAGAGGCAGGGGCAGGCCGGCCATGTCCCAGGCCATGCGGGCGGCGGCCACCGCGTAGTGGATGAAGGCGTCCAGGCGGCGGACGTTCTTCTTGGGCAGCCAGTCCTCGGCGTTGAAATCCACCACCTCGCCGGCGATATGGGTCTTGTGCTGGGAAGTGTCGAAGCGCCGCATGGGCCGGATGCCGCTCTGTCCAGCCAGGATGCCCGACCAAGTCTTGTCCACGCCGGTGCCCAAGGGAGTCACCAGCCCCACGCCTGTCACCACCACCCTACGCTGCACGGCCACTCCCTCGCGTCAAGCGCAAAACCCGGCCAAGCTTGTCGAGCCGCCGCCTCCGGCCCAGGGGGCCGGGGCGGCGTTCGGTTGCCCATGCGCGCCCCGGCCCTAGCCAGCCAGGCGCTTCTCCACGTAGTCCCAGGCGTCCTGCACGCTCTTGATCTTCTCGGCGTCCTCGTCGGCGATGGAGATGTTGAAGGCCTCCTCCATGGCCATGATCATCTCGACCAGGTCCAGGGAGTCGGCGCCCAGGTCGTCCACGAAGGACGCCTCCGGGACCACGTCGTCCTCGGCCACCGAGAGCTGCTCACAGATGATCGCCTTGACCTTTTCCTTGATATCCTTAGCGTCCATTGCCTGTTCTCCTGGATCGATAAGACCGCAAGCGGTCCGGTTTGGGCTTTGCCTACCGGGGCCGGGCTCTCCCTTGCCCGCCCCCCATATGCCAAGGGCCGCCGCTGGGCGGCCGGACTACATGTACATGCCGCCGCCCACGTGCAGGACCTGGCCGGTGAGATACCGGGCGGCGTCGGAGCAGAGGAAGGCCACCACGTCGGCCACGTCTTCGGGCTGGCCGGTGCGGCCCAGGGGGATCATGGCCCGCATCATCTCGGCCGCCTTCTCCGGGATGGCCTTGGTCATGTCGGTCTCGATGAAGCCCGGCGCCACGCAGTTGACCCGCACCCCGCGCGCGGCCAGCTCCTTGGCCGCGGTCTTGGTCAGCGCCACCACGCCGGCCTTGCTGGCCGAATAATTGGCCTGGCCGATGTTGCCGATGGCCGCCACCACGCTGGCCAGGTTGACGATGGCTCCGCTCTTCTGCTTCATCATCACCTTGGCCGCGGCCTGGGTGCAGACGAAGGCGCCGGTGAGGTTCACCTTCAGCACCCGCTCCCACTGCTCCAGGCTCATGCGCACCAACAGGGTGTCCATGGTGATGCCGGCGTTGTTGACCAACACGTCCAGGCGGCCGTGCTCGGCCACCAGCGCGTTGACGAACCCGTTCACCTGGTCCGGGTCGCTGACGTCGAACTTCTTGCCCAGGGCGGTCGCTCCGCGCTGGGCCAGCAGGGCCAGGGTCTGATCGGCCGCCGACTCGTCGGGGTCGTAATGATTGAAGGCCACCACGTCGCCGGGCCGGGCCAGGGCCAGGCAGATGGCCCGGCCGATGCCCCGGCTGCCGCCGGTCACCAGGATCACGCGTTTGTCGTCCGTCACCGTTCTCCCCTCGCACACAGGCCGGGCCTGTAATTACCACATCGGCCGGGGCCTTGTCAGCCGCCTGGCCGCGCAATTGATCTAGACGCCGCAACCTCGCCGGGGCGGCTGTTTTTTGCGCGCCGCCGGCGCGGCGCCGCCCGCTTGGGCCATGACCTCCGGCCTAGCCCCTAAGCTCCTTCAGGCGCTGGAGCATGGCCGGGGCGACCTCGTAAAGGTCTCCAACTATACCATAGGTGGCCACGGAGAATATGGGGGCGTTGGGGTCGCTGTTGACCGCCACGATCACGTCACTGGACTGCATGCCCACCAGGTGTTGCACCGCGCCGGAGACGCCCAGGCCTATGTAGAGCTTGGGGCCGATGGTGCGGCCGGTCTGCCCCACCTGGTGGGCGTGGCCGATCCAGCCCGCGTCCACCGCCCCGCGGGTGGCCCCCACCACCCCGCCCAGGGCCTCGGCCAGCGCGCGCACCAATTCGAAGCCTTCCGGCTTGCCCAGGCCGCGTCCGCCCACCACCACCACCTCGGCCGCGGCCAGGTTGACCTTCTCGCCCACGGCCGCCACCACCTCCAGCACCTGGGTGGCGCTGGCCAATTCCGGCTCCAGGGTGAAGCGCGCCAGGTTGCCGCCCGCGCCCTGGCGCCGGGGGCCTTTCTTCATCACCCTGGGGCGCACCGTGGCCATCTGGGGCCGGGCGTCGGGGCAGACGATGGTGGCCATGATGTTGCCGCCAAAGGCCGGCCGGGTCTGCAATAAGAGCCGGCGCTCCTTATCTATGGCCAGGCCGGTGCAGTCGGCGGTGAGCCCGGTGGCCGCGGCCGTGGCCACCCGCGGGATCAGCGAGCGGCCCAGGGCGGTGGCCCCGGCCAGGAGTATCTCCGGCCGGTGCGCCGCGATGAGCCGGGCCAGGACCTCGGCGTAGATGTCGTCGTTGAAATCGGCCAGGCGGGGGTCGTCGGCCAGGTGGACCGTGTCCGCGCCCAGGGCGAAGAGCTCGGCCGCCAGGGGCTCCACCCCGTGGCCCAGGAGCACCGCCGCCACCTCGCCACCCAGATCGGCGGCCAGCCGGCCGGCCTGGCCCAAAAGCTCGGCCACCACCTCCGGCATGACTCCGCCCCGCTGTTCGGCGAAGACCCAGACGCCTTGGCTGGCGGCCGTGCGCGCGTCGGCGGCCCGCTCGATCCGCTCCAGACTCAGCGCGCCCTCCGGGCAGACCTCCACGCAGGCGCCGCAGAGGGTGCAGGCGTCGTTCACGGACGCCTTGTCGTCCACCAGGGACAGGGCCTCGAAGGGGCAGGCGTCCACGCAGGCCCCGCAGCCGGTGCAGGCGTTTTTGTCGATGATCAGCGCCACGGCCTAGCTCCCCAGCAGGATGATCTTGTCGGCCACCAGGCGCTCGATCAGCGCGGCCCCGGCCGCATCGGCCGGGCCGGGCAGCATCTCGCGCCGGCCGGCGGCGGCCGGGGCGAAGACCTGCACCACCTGGGTGTAGGAGCCCTTGAGCCCCACCTCGGCCTCGCCCAGGCCCAGCTCGGCCGCGCCGGCCACGGGCGTCTGGTAGCCCTTGGCCCGCATCTTGCCCTTCAAGGACGGCGGCCGGGGCTCGCCCACCTCGCGCACCACGCTGATGAGACCCGGCAGGGGCAGCCGCACCCGGTCGTAGCCGTCGTCCATCTGGCGCTGGACCACGATGTGGCCGGCGGCGATTTCCTCGAAGCCCTTGACGAAGGCCACGTGAGGCAAACCCAGGCGCTGGGCCAGGCCCGGCCCCACCTGGGCGGTGTCGCCGTCCACGGCCTGCTTGCCGCAGACGATGAGGTCGGCCCCGCCCAGCCGGCGCACCCCGGCGGCCAGGGCCGCGGTGGTGGCCCAGGTGTCGGCCCCGGCAAAGGTCCGGTCGCTGAGCAAGAGCCCCTCGTCCACGCCGTAGCCGATGGCCTCTTTGATGGCCTCGGCCGCCTGGGGCGGACCCATGCTCAAGACGGCGATGCTGCCGCCGGCCTTCTCCCGCAGCTGCAGGGCGGCCTCCAGGGCGAAAAGATCGAAGGGATTGATGACGGCCGCCACGCCCTCGCGCTTGAGGGTGTGGGTCACCGGGTCCAGCTTGACGCTGGCGGCGTCGGGCACCTGTTTGATGCAGACGATGATCTTCATGCGGCCCCAACCGGTTGTGTCGCCCAGGCGCGCCCGGCCCCACGGGGAGGGAGGGCGGACGGGCCAATTCTTACTGAACCGCTGGCCCTTTGTCCAGCCCCGGCCGCATTTTCGCGGCTGGGCGGACGCGAGCCAAGGCCGGCCCTACTTGCTGCGGCCGTACTCCTTGTTCAGCTCCTGGCCGATGACGTTGCGCTGGATCTGGTTGGTGCCCTCGTAGATTTGCAGGATCTTGGCGTCGCGCATCATCTTTTCCACCGGATAGTCGCGCATGTAGCCATGCCCGCCCAGCACCTGCACCGCGTTGGTGGTCACCTCCATGGCCATGTCGGTGGGGAAGACCTTGGCCATGGCGCTGACCTTGCTGATGTCCTTGGCCCCGGAGTCGATGTGGCGGGCCACGGCGTAGACCAGGGCGCGGGCGGCCTCGATCTGGATGGCCATGTCGGCCAGCATGTGGGCCACGGCCTGGAAGGTTATGATGGGCTTGTCGAACTGCTTGCGCACGCGGGCGAAGGCGGCCGCCTCGTCCAGCGCGCCCTGGGCCAGGCCCACGGCCTGGGCGCCCACGCCGGGACGGGACTTGTCGAAGGTGCGCATGGCCACCACGAAGCCCATGCCTTCCTTGGCCAGCAGGCGGTCCTTGGGGATGCGGCAGTCGTTGAAGATCAGCTCGGCGGTGGCGCTGGCCCGGATGCCCAGCTTGACTTCCTTTTTGCCCACGGAAAAGCCGGGGTCGCCGGCCTCGACGATGAAGGCCGAGGCCCCGCGCGCGCCCTTGGCCCGGTCGGTGATGGCGATGACGGTGTAGATGCCGGCCTCGCCGCCGTTGGTGATCCACTGCTTGGAGCCGTTCAGGACGTACTCGTCGCCCACCAGCCTGGCCTGGGTCTGGATGGAGCCGGCGTCGGAGCCGGAGGCGCTCTCGGTCAGGGCGAATGCGGCCAGTTGCTCGCCGCTGGCGATGACGGGCAGATATTTTTGCTTCTGCTCCTCGTCACCGAACATGATGATGGGGTAGGCCCCCAGGAAGCTGGCGGCGTAGGTGGTGGAGACACCCACGCAGGCGCGGCTTAGCTCCTCGACCGCGATGCAGTTTTCCAGGCAGCCGCCGCCCAGGCCGCCGTACGGCTCCGGGATGATGAGGCCAAACAGGTCGGCCTGGGCCAGGGCCTTCATCAGCTCGCGGGGGAACTGCTCTTTTTCGTCCAGCTCGGCCCGCGCCGGCTTGATGCGCTCCTCGGCGATCTGGCGGCAGAGGTCGCGGATCATGATCTGTTCTTCGGTGAGGAAGTAATCCATCGCCATCCACTCCCAGGGGAAAGCAAAAAGGAGGGACGCGCGGCCGGACGTGAAAGGGGGGCTATTCCGCGCCCCCCTCTCCTCCCTCGCCCAGCAGGCGCCCGCGGTAATTGGCCAGGCCCTCGGCCAGGTGTTCGGCCACCCGGCCCCGCACGCTCTCGGCGGCCATCACCATGGCGCTGGCGATGGCCCGCGGCGTGGAGGCGCCGTGGCAGACCAGGGCCACGCCGTTGATGCCCAACAGCGGCGCGCCGCCATAGTTTTCGTAGTCCAGGTCCTTGGCCACGCTCTTCAGGGTGGGCTTGAGCAGCATGGCCCCCAGGCGTCCGCCCAGGGAGACCGCCACCCGCTCCTTTACCACCCTGGTCAGGGCCTTGAACATGCCCTCGGCCAATTTCAGACAGACGTTGCCCACGAAGCCGTCGCAGACCACCACCCGCGCCCGCCCGGCGAACAGGTCGCGGCCCTCCACGTTGCCGATGAAGTTCAGGGCGCTGTTCTTGAGGTACTCGTAGGCCTGCTTGACGGCGTGGTTGCCCTTGCCGCCCTCCTCGCCGATGGACATCAGCCCCACCGCCGGGTTGGCCATGCCCAGCACCCGCTCGGCGTAGGCCGCGCCCATGTAGCCGAACTGCAAGAGCATCAGGGGGGAGCAATCGACGTTGGCCCCCACGTCCAGCACCACGGTGGGGCCGGATAGGCCGGGGAAGACCGAGGCCAGGGCCGGGCGGTCGACCTCCGGCAGGCGGCCCATGACCACCATGCCCACGGCCATGGTGGCCCCGCTGTTGCCGGCGCTGACCACCGCCGCCGCCTGGCCGGCCTTGTGCAGGTCGAAGGCCACCCGGATGGAGGCGTCGCGCTGGTGGCGCAGGACGTGGCCGGGGGCCTCGTCCATGCCCGCCACCTGGCTGGCCGGGTGCAGGCTGATGCGTCCGGCCGGCGGCCCCAGGCGTTGCAGGTGGGGGTCCAGGGCGTCTGGCCGGCCCACCAGCACCACCTCGATATCGGGATCGCGGGCCAGGGTCTGGACCGCGCCCTCCACCACCGCGGCCGGGGCGTGGTCGCCGCCCATGCCGTCCAGGGCGATGCGCATGGCCCCTGGCCCTACTCCTCCTTGCCCGTCACCTGGCGGCCCTTGTAGGAGCCGCAGGAGGGGCAGACCCGATGGGCAAGCTTGGCCTCGCCGCACTGGGGGCAGGCGGTGGGGTTGGGCAGGGTGATGGCGTCGTGGGCGCGGCGCTTGAGGCCGCGGGTCTTGGACTGACGTCGCTTGGGTACGGCCATGACGGAAAAGCTCCTTGGGATGAAAAGCCGGGCTCGCCCGGCGGCTATTTCAGTTTAAGCTCGGCCAGCTTGGCCCAGCGGGGGTCGCCTTGGCCCCGGCGGCAGCCGCAGTCGCCCTCGGCCAGGGGCCGGCCGCAGGCCGGACACAGGCCCCGGCAGTCGGCCCGGCACAGGGGGGCCATGGGCAGCGACAGGCCTATCTCGTCGCGCAGGGCCTGGGCCAGGTCGAGCTCGTCGCCCGCGTAGGGCAGGACGTCCATGTCCTCGCCGCTGAGCTGGACCTCCTCGGCCTCGCCCACGGGCTGGCCGGGGCCGAAGACCCACTCCAGCGGGCCGCCCACCTGGGATTCGACCTCCTGGAGGCAGCGGCTGCAAACCAGGCGCAGGCCGGCGCGGAAACCGCCCCGGGCCAGGACCAGATCGCCCTGGCGCTCCAGGCGCAACCGGGCCTGGGGCGCGGCGGTCAGGCCCGCCACCTGGTCGCCCAGGTCGCCGGGCTTGACCGAGCGGTCGTCGAAGGCGACCTCCAGCCCCTCCGGGGGTATGTCCTCCAGGCGCACCTTCAAAGCCACGCTCCGCGGCCGGGACGCCCCATCCAGGCCCCGGCGGCCGGCTCCAGCCGCGCCGCCGCCGGCCAGACGAAATCGCAAGGACGCACGCCACCCCACGAGGGCCGGCCACGCATCCCTACCCGAATCAGGCCGCTAGTATATCACCGCCCCTCAGGCCCTACAAGGCGGCCATGCGCATTGCCCGCCGGGCCGGTCGCTGTTATATTAGCACGCATCGAGGGCGGGCGTCCGCCCTCGGCCCCAGAGCGTCCGCGTAAGCCCGCCTCGCCCCGGCACGGGCCGAGGCGTTGCTTTTGCTTTTTCTTTTCGCGGGGAGCCGCATTTTGGAACGCCATCTCATCACCCGCGCCGGCCATGACCGGCTTCGCCAGGAACTGGAGCACCTGCGCAAGGTGGAGCTGCCCAAGAACGTCCAGGCCATCGCCGAGGCCCGCGCCCATGGCGACCTATCGGAGAACGCCGAGTTTCACGCGGCCAAGGAGCGCCAGGCGGTCATCAGCTCCAAGATGGCGGAAATAGAATCTATTTTGGCCAGCGTCGAGATCATCGACCCCCTGCCGGACCCCGGCGGGCGGGTGGTTTTCGGGGCGGTGGTCAAGGTCTACGACCCGGAGAGCGACGAGGAGGCCGCCTACCAGATCGTGGGCGCGGCCGAAAGCGACGCCAGCTTGGGGCGCATCTCCCTCACCTCGCCCATCGCCCAGGCGCTTTTGGGCAAGGAAGAGGGCGACGAGGTGCGCTTCAAGACCCCCGGCGGCATGCGGGTGCTGGAGATCATCGACATCTCCCCGGCGGGCTGACCCCAAGATGACGCCAACGCCCCGGCCCAGCGGCGCGAGCGCGCTGGCCAGCGCGCTCAGCCCCCGCATGCTGGTGGCGTTTCTGATGGGTTTCAGCAGCGGCCTGCCGCTGTTGCTCACCCTGTCGCTGTTGCAGGCTTGGATGCAGCAGGAGGGGGTGGACCTGACGCTCATCGGCCTGGTCACCCTGGTGGGCCTGCCCTACACCTTCAAGTTCCTCTGGGCGCCCCTTTTCGATCGCTACACCCCGCCCCTGTTGGGCCGCCGCCGGGGCTGGCTCTGCCTGGTCCAGGCCCTGTTGATGCTGGCCATCGCCGGCCTGGGCCAGAGCGACCCCGTGGCCCACCCCCTGCGCCTGGGCCTGATGGCGCTTCTGGTGTCCTTCCTCTCGGCCAGCCAGGACATCGTCATCGACGCCTACCGCCGCGAGGACCTCAAGGACGCCGAGCTGGGCCTGGGCTCCTCGCTGTACGTCAACGGCTACCGGGTGGGCATGCTCCTGGCCTCCGGCGGGGGGCTCATCCTGGCCGACCACCTGGCCTTTTCCCAGGTCTACCTAATCATGGCCGTCTGCCTGGGGATGGGCCTGGTCACCACCCTGGCCACCCGCGAGCCCCCGGTGGGCGAACGGCCGCCGGCGAGCCTCAAGGCGGCGGTGGTGGAGCCGTTTTTGGAATACTTCCGCCGGGTGGACGCGGCCTGGGCCCTGGGGGTGCTGGCGCTCATCCTGCTCTACAAGCTGGGCGACACCATGGCCTCGGCCATGACCATGCCGTTCTACCTGGATCTGGGCTTCAGCAAGACCGAGATCGGGGCGGTGGTCAAGCTGTTCGGGTTCTGGGCCACCGTGGCCGGCGGACTGATCGGCGGCCTGTTGATGCTAAGGCTGGGCATCAACCGGGCGCTGTGGGTCTTCGGGGTGTTGCAGGCGGCCAGCACCGCCGGGTTCGCCCTGCTGGCCGGGGTGGGCCCCAGCGTCCCCTGGCTGGCGGCGGTCATCGCGGCCGAGAACCTCACCGGCGGCATGGGCACCACGGCCTACGTGGCCTTCATGGCCAGCCTGACCAACAAGAGCTTCACCGCCACCCAGTATGCCCTGCTCAGCAGCCTGATGGGCGTGCCGCGGGTCTTATTGAGCGCGCCCACCGGCCTGATGGCCAAGGAGCTGGGCTGGGTCTGGTTCTTCCTGTTCTGCACCTTCATCGCCGCGCCCGGCCTGCTCTTATTGGCCAAATACGCGCCCTGGGGCGGCGGCTCCCAGGCGGGCCGGACGACATCCGCCGATGGCCCAAAAGGCGATTGCGCGACATAACTTGTCGTGCAGCCTGGCTTTTGTTAATATTAATCCAATGCCGCTTGGCGGCGGAGCCTTTCGCCGCCCTGCCATGCGATCACCTTTTCGAGGAACAATCATGCCCATGGACTGGACGCCCCCCCCGCGCGGGAGTGGACGCGAGCCCGATCTGAACCAGGTGCTCAACGAAGTCAAGCAGCGCCTGCCCAAGTTCAACCGCCCCAAGGGCCTGTGGCTGGTCCTCTTGGCCGTGCTGGTCGTGCTGGTGGGCAGCGGCGCCTACTACACGGTGGGTCCGGAGGAGACCGGCGTGGTGCTGCGCTTCGGCAAGTACGTGCGCTCCACCGGCCCCGGCATCCACGCCAAGATTCCCCTGGGCGTCGAACAGGCCATCATGGTCAAGACCGGCTACATCTTCAAGGAAGAGTTCGGCTTCCGGGGCATCAGCCCCGGCGTGCGCAGCCGCTTCGCCGAAAAGGGCTATGAGGAGGAGGCTCCCATGCTCACCGGCGACCTGGCCGTGCTGGACGTCAAGTGGATCGTGCAATACCAGATCCGCGACCCCCGCAAGTGGCTCTTCGCGGTGCGCGACGGCGTCTCCATCATCCGCGACCTGATGGAGTCGGTGATGCGGCGCATCGTGGGCAACCGTTACTCCGACTCGGTGCTCACCCTGCAGCGCGTGGAGATCGCGGCCCTGGCCCAGAAGGAGCTGCAAGCGCTGTTGGAGGTCTACCAGACCGGCGCCCAGGTGGTCACGGTCAAGCTCCAGGACGTCAACCCGCCGGTGCCGGTGCAGCCGGCCTTCAACGAGGTCAACGAGGCGCGCCAGCAGATGGAGCGCATGATAAACGAGGCCCAGGAGGCCTATAACCGCGAGATACCCAAGGCCAGCGGCGAGGCCAAGCGCCTGATAACCGAGGCCGAGGGCTACGCCACCGAGCAGGTGAACCGGGCCCAGGGCGAGGCCAAGCGCTTCAACGAGGTGCTGGCCGCCTACCAAAAGGCCAAGGACGTGACCCAGCGCCGCTTCTATCTGGACGCCATGCAGGCCATCATCAACAACGCCGGCAAGGTCTGGGTGGTGGACGAATCGGTCAAGAGCCTGGTGCCCCTCATGAACCTGGGCAAGGGCGCCAAGCCCGCCCCGGCCGAGAAGGAGGTGCGCCAGTGAAAAGCAGCCGCCTGATCCCGATCCTGGTGGTGCTGGGCCTCCTGGGCGTGGCGGCCTACAGCTCCCTGTTCACCGTGCGCGAGGGCTTCCAGGCCCTGGTCACCCAGTTCGGCAAGCCGGTGGGCGGCCCCTACGCCGAGGCCGGGCTCTACTTCAAGCTGCCCCTGATCCAGCAGGTTCACCTTTTTGACAAGCGCATCCTCAAATGGGACGGCCGGCCCAACGAGATACCCACCCGCGACAAGAAGTACATCTGGGTGGACACCACCGCCCGCTGGCGCATCACCGACCCGCTGAAGTTCCTCCAGACCGTGGCCAACGAGACCGGCGCCTCCAGCCGCCTGGACGACATCATCGACTCGGTGGTGCGCGACACCGTCTCCAGCAACCTGCTGGTGGAGCTGGTGCGCTCGGCCGACTGGGACCCCAACCCGCCCCGCGACCTGCCCCTCACCGGCGAATCCAGCATCTCGGCCACCTACGGCGAGCGGGGCGAGGCCCCCGGCGCCATGGTGGGCGACACCTCCACCGAGCCCGCCGACGTGAAGGTGGGGCGCGAAAGGCTCACCCGCCACATGCTGGCCGAGGCGGCCAAGCTGACCCCGGAATACGGCATCGAGCTCATCGACGTGCAGATCAAGCGCATCAACTACGTGGAAAGCGTGCAGAAGCGGGTCTTCGAGCGCATGATAAGCGAGCGCAAGCGCATCGCCGCCCTTTTGCGCAGCGAGGGCGAGGGCGAAAAAAGGCGCATCCTGGGCACCATGGAAAAGGAGCTGGCCCGCATCCGCTCCGAGGCCTACCGGAAGGCCCAGGAGATACGCGGACAAGGCGACGGCGAGGCCACCAGCATCTTCGGCAAGGCCTTCGGCCAGGACCCGCAGTTCTACTCGCTGTTCAAGACCCTGGAGACCTACGGCGGCCTGCCCGCGGACAAGACCGAGCTGATCCTGTCCACGGACGGGGACTACTTCAAGTACCTGAAAAAGGTGCCATAGGTCGCAGCCGCGACGCGGGCGGGGCGGTTTCCGGGCGGCGGGTCCGGAAACCGCTCCGCGTTTTCATCGCCAGGGCGTGACGGGGGAAAGGCCCCGGCCAGCGCGGGCGGCGGTGGCCGGCCCGGCCCGGCTCCGCGGCCGGTTGCCGCGCGAGGATTCCTCTGGTATTTTTGGCCCCGCCAACGCGCAAAAGAGCCCGGCGACCTTGACAGGCCGCGGGGCGTAACATATATTTGCCTTTCATTTTCGGGAGGTATGCGGGAATGTACGCTGTGATCGCCTCTGGCGGTAAACAATACAAGGTCGAGCCGGGCCAGGTGCTGCGCCTGGAAAAGCTGGGCGGCGCGGTGGGCGACGCCATCGAGCTCAAGCCGGTGCTCCTGGTGGCCGGCGAGGGCGAGCCCAAGATCGGGCGGCCCTTTGTGGCGGGCCAGGTCGCGGCTGTGATCGTCGAGCAGGGCAAGCACCGCAAGGTCACCGTGTTCAAGAAGAAACGCCGCAAGGGCTACCGCGTCAAGCGCGGCCACCGTCAGCCGTTCACCGCCGTGCGCATCGAGGCCATCCAGGCCTAGAACGGGTTGGCCCAGGCGCGGGCGGCGGGCAGGGCGGCCGCCCGGCGGAAACATCCCCCAGCGCGGACGGGCGGGCAAACCCCCGGCCGGCGGGGTCCAGCGGGAGAGATCAAGATGGCTCACAAGAAAGCGGGCGGCTCCTCGCGCAACGGGCGCGATTCCGGCGGGCAGCGCCTGGGCATCAAGCGCGGCGACGGTTACCTGGTCAAGGCCGGCAACATCCTCATCCGCCAGCACGGCACCAAGATCCACCCCGGCCACAACGTGGGCATGGGCCGCGACTACACCATCTTCGCCACCATCGAGGGCAAGGTGAAGTACGAGCGCCTGGGCAAGGACAAGACCAAGGTCAGCGTATACCCGGTCCAGTAGGCGGGCCTCGGCCCGCCGCCAGACGGCCCCTGCGACGCGCCCGCGCGTCCGGGCCGTCTCGCTTTTTCTGGCCAAGCCCGTATTTCTGCTCTAGAATCTAGCCATCGTCGGCCGGAGCTTGTCCCCAGGCGGCCGCGATGGGCGCCTCCATTTTTCCGGGCGGGAAGCCATGCGCTTCGTGGACGAGGCCACAATCGAGGTGGCGGCCGGCGACGGCGGTCGCGGCTGCGTCGCCTTTCTGCGCCAGAAGTACCAGCCCAAGGGCGGACCCGACGGCGGCGACGGCGGCAAGGGCGGCGACGTGAGCGTGCGCGCCAGCGGCCGGGTGGCCACCCTGGCCGACCACAGCTATCTGCGCCATTTCCGGGCCGGCCGCGGCCAGCACGGCATGGGCGCGGGTAAGACCGGCTCCGGCGGCGTGGACAAGGTTGTCGAGGTGCCGGTGGGCACCCTGGTCTACGACGCCGAGACCGGCGAGCTTCTGGCCGACCTGAACCATGAGGGCGAGACCCTGGTGGCGGCCCGGGGCGGGCGCGGGGGCAAGGGCAACAAGCACTTCACCTCCAGCACCCACCGCACCCCCCGCTTCGCCCAGCCCGGCGAACCAGGGGAGAAGCGCGTGCTGCGCCTGGAGCTGAAGCTCCTTGCCGATGTGGGCCTGGTGGGCCTGCCCAACGCCGGCAAGTCCAGCCTGATCCGGGCCGTGACCGCGGCCACGCCCAAGGTGGCCGACTATCCCTTCACCACCCTGACCCCCCACCTGGGCGTGGCCGAGCTCCCCGACGGGCGCGCCATCACCCTGGCCGACATCCCCGGCCTGGTCCAGGGCGCCCACCAGGGGGCCGGACTGGGCCTGCGCTTCCTCAAGCACGTGGAGCGCACCCGGCTGTTCGTGTACGTGGTGGACCTGGCCGGGGCCGACCCGGTGGCCGACCTGGCCACGGTGATGGCCGAGATCGCCGCCTACGACCCCGCCCTGGCGGGCAGGGTGGGCCTGGTGGCGGCCAACAAGCAGGACCTGGCCGCCGCGCGCGAGAACCTGGCCGCCTTCACGGCCCAGGCCCTGGGCCTGGGCCTGGCCGTCTTTCCGGTCAGCGCGCTCACCGGCGAGGGCGTGGCGGCGCTTTTGGGCGAGATGGCCCGGCGTCTGGAGCCGGCGCCGGATGGAGATGAAGAGCTTGGACAGGGCTGAACTCATCGCGACCAGCCGGCGGGTGGTGGTCAAGGTGGGCTCCGGGGTGCTCACCGGCCCCGACGGCCTGGACCGTCGCCGGGTGGGGCTCCTGGCCGGCCAGTTGGCCCGCCTGGGCCAGGGCGGCCGCCAGGTGGTCTTGGTCTCCTCCGGCGCGGTGGCCACCGGCCGGGGCAAGATGGGCCTTTTGGGCGCGGCGCTGACCATCCCCCAGAAGCAGGCCGCCGCCGCCCTGGGCCAGGCCGGGCTGATGCAGGCCTATGAGGAGGCCTTCGCCGCCCACGGCCGCCTGGTGGCCCAGGTGCTCCTGACCGCCGCCGACCTGCGCAACCGCACCCGCTGGGACAACGCCCGCAACACCTTCGTCACCCTCTTGGACTGGGGCGTGATGCCCATCGTCAACGAGAACGACACCGTGGCGGTGGCCGAGATCAAGCTGGGCGACAACGACAACCTGGCCGCCATGCTCACCAACCTGCTGGGGGCCGAGCTGCTCATAAACCTGACCAACGTGGACGGCATCCTGGACGCCGACCCCCGCGTCAACCCCGACGCCCGGCGCATCCCGGTGGTGGAGCGGGTGGAGGCGGGGCTGTTGCAGGCCGCCAGCGCCCAGCCCGGGGCGGTGGGTCTGGGCGGCATCTTCAGCAAGGTGCGCGCCGCCGACAAGGTGGCCCGCTGCGGGGCCCACACCATAGTGGCCAACGGCGCCGTGGACGACATCCTGGACCGCATAACGGCCGGGGACGACGTGGGCACGCTTTTCCTGCCCCACCATTCGCGCCTGACCAGCCGCAAGCATTGGATAGCCTTCGCCGCCGCCCAGGCCGGCGAGGTCGTGGTGGACGAGGGGGCGGTGCGCCCGCTGGTGGAGCGGGGCAAGAGCCTCCTGGCCGCCGGCGTGCGCGAGGTGCGCGGGGATTTCGCCGCCGGCCAGGCGGTGCGGGTGCTGGGGCCGGGCGGGGTGATCCTGGGAGTGGGGCTCACCAACTACGCCAGCGGCGAGCTTGAGCGGATCAAGGGCCTCAAAAGCGGACGCATCGCCCAACGCCTGGGGCGGCCGGGCGCGGCCGAGGTCATCCACCGCGACGACCTGGTGGTCTTCGACCTGGAAGAGGAAGAGGAGGTCGCCTGCCTGCTGGGCTGAGGCCCGGCGATGGCGGTTGCCATGGGAGATGAGGAAATGTCCAGCGAGAAACTAGCCGAGGAGCTGGTGCACGAGCTTTGTCTGGCCGCCCGGGCCGCGGCCCGCAAGCTGGCCGTGGCCACCAGCGACCAGAAGAACCGGGCGCTGGTGGCCCTGGCCGAGGCCCTTCTGGACCAGGCCCCGGCCCTGATGGCCGCCAACGCCATGGACCTGGAGGCGGGCCGCGCCGCCGGCCTCGGCAAGGCCATGCTGGACCGCCTGACCCTAAACGACAAGGTCATCGCGTCCATGGCCGACGGCCTGCGGGAAGTGGCCTTGCTGCCTGACCCGGTGGGCGAGGTCACCGGCATGTGGCGGCGGCCCAACGGGTTGTTGGTGGGCCGCCAGCGCATCCCCCTGGGCGTGATAGGCTTCATCTACGAGTCGCGGCCCAACGTCACCATCGACGCGGCCGGGCTGTGCGTGAAGAGCGGCAACGCGGTGGTGCTCAAGGGCGGCAAGGAGGCGCTGAACTCCAACCTGGCCCTGGCCGAGCTCATCGGCCGGGTGCTCATGGAGTGCGGCCTGCCCGCCGGCGCGGTGGCGGTGGTGCCCACCACCGACCGGGGGGCCACCCTGGCCCTGCTCAAGGAGGAAGACCTGGTGGACGTGGTCATCCCCAGGGGCGGCGAGAGCCTGATCCGATTCGTGGCAATGAACAGCCGCATCCCGGTGCTCAAGCACTACAAGGGCGTCTGCCACGTCTACGTGGATCAGGGCGCGGACCTGGAGATGGCCGAGCGCATCTGCGTCAACGCCAAGTGCCAGCGCCCCGGCGTGTGCAACGCCCTGGAGACGCTCTTGGTCCACCGCGACGCGGCCGATAGCTTCCTGCCTCGTGTGGGGCGCGCCCTGGCCGAGCAGGAGGTGGAGATCCGGGGCTGCCCGGCCACCTGCGCCCTGCTGCCGGAGGCGGTGCCGGCCACGGAAGAAGACTGGCCCATGGAGTTCCTGGATCTCATACTGGCGGTGAAGGTGGTGGCGGACATGGACGAGGCCCTCGATCACATCGCGCGCCACGGCAGCCAGCACACCGAGGCCATCGTCACCCGCGACCACGCCCGCGCCATGCGCTTCGTCAACGCGGTGGACTCCTCGGTGGTCCTGGTCAACGCCTCCACCCGCTTCAACGACGGCGGCCAGCTGGGCCTGGGGGCCGAGATCGGCATCAGCACATGCAAGCTGCACGCCTTCGGCCCCATGGGGCTGACCGAGCTGACCACGCAGAAGTTCATCGTCTTCGGCGACGGCCAGGTCCGGGAATAGATGACGGGAATTGATTAAATGACAGCCGCCGACAGCGAACGCGGCCGCCTGGGCATCTTCGGCGGCACCTTCGACCCCATCCACGTCGGCCACCTGCGGGCGGTGCTGGAGGTGGCCGAGGAGCTGGAGCTGGCCCAGGTGCTCTTCATGCCCTGCCACCGTCCGCCCCACCACAAGGAGACCACCGCCCCGGCGGCCGACCGCCTGGAGATGGTCCGTCGGGCGGTGGCCGGCAACCCGCTCTTCGGAGTCAGCGACCTTGAGGTGGCCCGCGGCGGCAAGAGCTACGCCGTGGACAGCCTGACCGAGTTCGCCCGGCTGTTTCCTGGCCGCGAGCTGTATTGGCTCATCGGGGCCGACGCCTTCTTCGCCCTGCACCAGTGGCGCCAGCCCCGCCGGCTGTTCGACCTGGCCGACTTCGTGGTCATGACCCGGCCCGGCGCGCCGGGGCGCGATCTGCTGCAATACCTGGCCCACTACCTGGACCCGGCCTTCGCCCCGGCCGATGGCGCCTGGGTTCGGCTGCCCGGCGGGCATGGGGCCAAGCTCCTGACCACGACGCTCTTGGACATCAGCAGCACCGACATCCGCCGCCGGGCGGCCCAGGGCCGCTCCCTGGCCTACCTTGTGCCGCCGGAGGTGGAGGACTATATTTGTGACATGAAGCTCTACGGAACCCCGGAAGGGGAGGATTGATGCCCACGCGAGCCCGCCAGCGACCCCAGCGCCCCGGCGACCCCCTGACCCTGGCCAAGCTCTGCCTGGCCGCCGCCGCCCGCAAGAAGGCCGAGAACCCGCTTCTGCTGGACGTGGCCAGCCTGAGCGGCTACGCCGACTATTTTCTCATCCTCAGCGGGCGCTCCACCCGCCAGGCGGCGGCCATCGCCGAGAGCATCCAGTCGGCGCTCAAGAAATCCGGCGTCAAGCTCATCGGGGCCGACGGCGTGCGCGAGGGGCGCTGGGCGGTCTTGGATTTCGGCGACGTGGTGGTGCACGTCTTCCACCAGCCGGTGCGCGAGTTCTATGACCTGGAGGCGCTCTGGGCCGACGCCCCCCGCGTGGAGGCCGACCCGGAGGAGTTGGCCGACTGGCTGCCGCCGGAGGGCGGCCGGGCGGCGGCCCAGGAGGGCTAGACCATGGCGCGGCCCCGTCCGGTGGCTCTCATCATCCTGGACGGTTGGGGCATCGCCCCGGCCTGCCCCACCAACGCCGTCACCTGCGCGACCACCCCCTTCATGGACGATCTGCTGGCCCGCTGGCCCCACGCCAAGTTGGCCTGCTCCGGCCTGGCGGTGGGCCTGCCCCAGGGCCAGATGGGCAACTCCGAGGTGGGCCACCTAAACCTGGGCGCGGGCCGGGTGGTGTACCAGGACATCACCCGCATCAACCTGGCGATCGACCAGGGCCGACTGGCCGCCAACCCGGCGCTCAGGCGGGCCATGGACCGGGTGCGCGCCGCCGGCTCCACCCTGCACTTCCTGGGGCTTATGAGCGACGGCGGGGTGCACTCGCTCATGACCCATCTCTACGCCCTGGTCGAGATGGCCGCGGCCAACGGCGTGGGAAGCATCGCGGTGCACGCCTTCCTGGACGGCCGCGACACCCCGCCCGACTCCGGCGCGGGCCACCTGGCGGAGCTTCAGCGCTTCCTGGCCGGTCATCCGCAGGCGCGCATCGCCAGCCTGGGCGGCCGCTACTGGGGCATGGACCGCGACCAGCGCTGGGAGCGGGTGGAGAAGGCCTGGGACGCCTTGGTGCGCGGCCGGGCCCCCGTGGCCGCCGATCCGGTGGCGGCGGTGCGCGCGTCCTATGAGCGCGGCGAGACCGACGAGTTCGTGACCCCCACCCTCATCGCCGAACCGGGCCAGGAGCCCAGGCTGATAAAAGACGGCGACGCGGTGGTGTTTTTCAATTTCCGGGCCGACCGCGCCCGCGAGCTGACCTGGGCCTTCAACGCGCCAAACTTCCAGGGTTTCGACGTCTCCGACCGGCCGCGCCTGGCCGACTACGTCTGCCTGACCCAGTATGACGAGAAGCTGGCCGCGCCGGTGGCCTTCCCGCCCCAGGACCTCTCAGACACCCTGGCCGAGACGGTCAGCCGGGCCGGGCTCAAGCAATTGCACATCGCCGAGACCGAGAAGTACGCCCACGTGACGTTTTTCTTCAACGGCGGGCGCGAGCGGGCCTTCCCCGGCGAGGACCGGGTGCTGGTGCCCTCGCCCCAGGACGTGGCCACCTACGACCAGAAGCCGGCCATGAGCGCGGTGCAGGTGAGCGACGAGGTGATCGCGCGGATCGCCTCCGGGGCCTACGACCTGATCGTGATGAACTACGCCAACGGCGACATGGTGGGGCACACCGGGGTGATGGCGGCGGCGGTGGCGGCGGTGGAGACGGTGGACGCCTGCCTGGCGCGGGTGGTGCCGGCGGTGCTCTCTGCCGGCGGGGCGGCGCTCATCACCGCCGACCACGGCAACGCCGAACAGATGGCCGACGACCAGGGCCGGCCCTACACCGCTCACAGCGTGGACAACCCGGTGCCGGTGATCCTGGCCGCCCCCGGCCGGAAGGGCGCGGGCCTGATGGACGGCGCGCTGTGCGACGTGGCCCCCACCCTGCTGGACCTGCTGGAGATGCCCGTCCCGCCGGCCATGACCGGTGCCTCCCTCATCCGCCCGGCCGGGGGCTAGCAGCCATGTTCCGCCGCGGCCTTTGTTTGCTGTTGGCCTTCTTGATGGCCCTGGGCCTGTGGCCGCCGCCGGCCGCGGCCCTGATGACCCTGGAGGAGGAGCGCAAGATCGGGCGCGAGGCCTACGAGGAGGTGATGCGCGAGATACCGCTGGTGGAGGATCCGGACAGCGTGGAGTACGTGCGCTCCCTGGGCCGCCGCCTGGTGGCCCAGTTGCCGGAGACCCCCTTCACCTACACCTTCCACATCGCCGACAGCCCGGAGATGAACGCCTTCGCCCTGCCGGCGGGCTACATCTTCATGTTCCGGGGCATGATAACCGCCCTGGACAGCGAGGACGAACTGGCCGGCATCCTGGGCCACGAGATCAGCCACGTTTCCTACCGCCATCTGGCCAATCGCATGGAGAAGGCCACGCCGTTGAACATGGCCATGCTGGCCGGCATGCTGGCCGGCATCCTGCTGGGCGCGGCCGGCGGCGCGCCCCAACTGGGCCAGGCCCTGACCATGGGCTCCATGGCCGGCGGCATCCAGCAATACCTGGCTTTTTCGCGCGAGGACGAGGAGCAGGCCGACTACGGCGGCTTCCGGCTCATCACCAGCCTGGGCTACTCCGGCCTGGCCATGGCCCAGAGCTTCAAGCGCATCTGGCAACTGGAGCGCATGCTGGGGGCCGACGTGCCCGGCTATCTGCGCAGCCATCCCACCAGCCCGGCCCGCATGGAGCGCATGGAAGACATGGTGCGCAACAACCCCCGGCCGGTGAAGCCCCACGACAACCAGGAGTTCCAGCGCATCAAGACCAGGCTCATCGCCCTGTACGAACCGGAGCAGACCGCCTTCACCACCCTGGCCCGCCAGGTGAAGGAGCGCCCCCAGGATCCCCTGCCGATCTACGGCCTGGCCCTGCTGGAGACGCGCCGCGCCCATTACGACCGCGCCCAGGAATACCTGGACGCGCTCAGGAAACGCTGGCCGGGCAACTTCCATGGCGAGCGACTCCAGGCCAGCGTCTGGCTGCGCCGGGGCGAGTTCGCCAAGGCCCGCGACCTCCTCCAGGCCGTCGTCGCCAGCCGGCCGGAGGACCGCGACGCCCTGCACTCCCTGGGCCAGGCCTACCTGCACCTGGACCAGCCGGCCGAGGCGGCGCGGATATATCAGCGTCTGGTCCGGCTGGACCCCAGGGACGACGAGGCTCGCTACAACCTGGGGGTGGCCTATGGCAAACAGGGGCAGGAGGGCCGCGCCTCGCTGCACCTGGGCCTGGCCTTCCTGGTCCGCCACAACGAGCGCTCCGCCCGCTACCACCTGACCCGCGCCCAGCGCGAGCCCGACCTGAACAGCGAGGAGATCAAGCTGTTGGACGACGGCCTGGCCAAGCTGACGGAGTGGGACCGCAAGCGCCTGGAGCGCCGCCAGATCGAGGAGCAGCGCCGCCGCGAGGAGGACCGCCGCCGCGAGGAGGACCGCCGCCGCGAGGAGGACCGCCGCCGCGACCCCCGCGACCAGCGCGACCGCCGCCCGCCCTGGGAGCTCGGCCGCTAGCGCCGGCCCGCGCCCCGCCCAGGAAACGGCGACCCAAGGGCTAGCGGCGGCCTAGCGGCTCTTTTCCGCCGCCCGGTCGTAGTGGCCGAACTGCATGCTGAAGCTGGCCCGGCCCTGGGTGGACGAGCGCAAGGTGGTGGAATAGCCGAACATGGCCTTCAGGGGCACCGAGGCGCGCAGGATGTTGGTGCCGCCCTTGGGCTCCACCTCCTCCACCGACCCGCCGCGGGCATTGAGATCGCCGATCACCTCGCCCATGAACTCCTCCGGCACCACCACCTCCACCTTCATCACCGGCTCCAGGAGCGCCGGCTTGGCCTCGGCCAGGGCGCGTTTGAGGGCCATGGAGCAGGCCAGGCGATAGCCCAACTCGGTGGAGACGCCGGGGGTGAAGCTCCCGCCCAGGACGTGCACCCAGGTGTCCACCACCGGATAGCCCAGCACCACGCCGCTGGTGAGCCCTTCCTCCACCGCCAGGCCGAGCGCCGCCGCCACCCCCGCCGGCACCTCTTCCTCCGGGGCCTGGTTGCGATAGCTGTTGCCGGCCCCGCGCGGGTTGGGCCCCAGGGCCAGGCGGATGGCGCCACACTGGCGGCTGCCGCCCAGCTCGCGGTCGAAAGTTTCGCTCACCTCCACCTCGGCGGTGACGGTCTCGCGGTAGACCACCTGGGGCCGGCCCACGTTGACCTTGAGGCCGAACTCGCGATCCAGACGGTGGACCAGCACCTCCAGGTGCAGCTCGCCCATGCCGCTGATGACGGTCTGGCCGGTGTCATCGTCGACCCGCACCCGGAAGGTGGGGTCCTCGTCGGCCAGCTTGTTGAGCGCCAGGGCCAGCTTGTCCTGGTCGCCCACCGTCTTGGGCTCCACGGCCACGCTGATCACCGGCTCATAGAACTGGATGGGGTCCAGCAGGATGGGCCGGTCCTTGAGGCTGAGCGTGTCGCCGGTGGAGGCGTTCTTGAGGCCCATCACGCCCACGATCTCGCCGGCCTTGGCCTCCTCCACCCGCTCGCGCTTGTTGGCGTGCATGCGCAGGATGCGGGCCACCTTCTCTACCTGGTGCTTGCTGGCGTTGAACACGTCGGCCCCGGCCTTGAGCACCCCGGAGTAGACCCGCACGTAGACCAGCTTGCGCCCCTGGTCCATCTGCACCTTGAAGCACAGGGCGGCCAGGGGGGCGGCGTCGTCGGCCCGGCGGCGCTCGGCCTCGCCGGTGTCGGGGTGGATGCCTTCCACCGGCGGGATGTCCAGGGGCGAGGGCAGGTAGCTGACCACCGCGTCCAGGACCGGCTGCACGCCCTTGTTGCGCAACGCGCTGCCGGCGAAGACCGGCACCAACTTCAGTTCGATGCAGGCCCGGCGGATGGCGGCGACGAGGTCCTTGACCGGCGCCTCCTCCTCGCCCAGGTACAACTCCATGATGGCGTCGTCGGTCTCGGCCACGGCCTCAAGGAGCGCGGTGCGCCCGGCCGCGGCCGCCTCGGCCATCTCGGCCGGGATGGGGCCGCGGGTGTAGCTCATGCCCTGGTCGGCCTCGTTCCAGGTGAGCGCCTCCATGGTCACCAGGTCAATGACGCCCCTGAACTGGTCCTCGGCCCCCCAGGGGATGGTCAGCGGCAGGGGATGGGCGCCCAGCTTCTTGCGCATGTGCCTGAGAACCCGCTCGAAATCCGCCCCCACCCGGTCCATCTTGTTGACGAAGGCGATCTTGGGCACCCGGTAGCGGTCGGCCTGGTGCCAGACCGTCTCCGATTGGGGCTCCACCCCGCCCACCGCGCAGAAGACGGCGATGACGCCGTCGAGCACGCGCAGGCTGCGCTCCACCTCGATGGTGAAGTCCACGTGGCCGGGGGTGTCGATGAGGTTGAAGCTGTGCCCGTCCCACTGGCAGTAGGTGGCCGCGCTGGTGATGGTGATGCCGCGCTCCTGCTCCTCCTCCATCCAGTCCATCACCGCCGCGCCGTCATGCACCTCGCCCATCTTGTGGGTGCGGCCGGTGTAATAGAGCACCCGCTCGGTGAAGGTGGTCTTGCCCGCGTCGATGTGGGCCATGACCCCGAAGTTGCGTGTCTTCCTGAGCCGCGCCTCGCCGGCCATGCTGCCTGCCTTCGCTTTCCCCGTCCGCGGGCGCTCCGTCCGCCCCGCCTGGGTCCTGGCCCCGGCGTAGGCGGTCGGCGCGGTTTTTGGTGTCAAACGCGACAAGGCCGCCTCGAAAAAACGCGGCGGCTATAGTATTTATACGCCAGGCCGCCCCACTGTCAACCGGCGGCCCCGGCCCCGTGGCCGCCGAAAGGACCCAGGCATGGACCCCGCCCCCCGCTTGCGAGAGCTTTATCGCCGCCTTCTGGACGCCTTCGGCCCCCAGGGCTGGTGGCCGGGCGAGACGCCGTTGGAGGTCCTGGTGGGGGCGGTGCTGACCCAGAACACCAACTGGGGCAACGTGGAGCGGGCCATAATGAACCTCAAGGCCGCCGGGGTGCTGGACTTTCTCGCCCTGCGCGGGCTTCCCCGGCCGGAGCTGGCCGGGCTCATCCGTCCGGCCGGCTACTACAACCTCAAGGCGGACCGCCTGGGCAACCTGCTGGATTTGCTTTACCGGCGCTTTGGCGCGGACTGGCGGGCCGTCTTCGCCCTGCCCCTGCCAGAGGCCCGCGCCCTGCTGCTCGCGGCCAAGGGCGTGGGGCCGGAGACGGCCGACTCCATCCTGCTCTACGCCGGGGGGCTGCCCAGCTTCGTCATCGACGCCTACACCTTCCGGGCGCTCACCCGCCACGGCCTGGGACAGGGCCTGGACTACCACAAGCTCAGGGCGCTGTTCATGGCCAGCCTGCCGGTCGACTCGGCGCTTTACAATGAATACCACGCCCTGTTGGTGCGCCTGGGCAAGGAGCGCTGCAAGAAGGGCCAACCGCTGTGCGCGGGCTGCCCGGCGGCGGGGTGGTAGGGCCGGCGGCGCGGCTTGCCGCCCTTGCCCGCCGCGGATATAGTTTGCTAATCTCAGGGCTGAGGTCGGCGGCGATGCGATTCCGCCGCTTTACGGGAGGCGGCGGCAGGTCGTATGCCTTCTTTCGACATCCGCACCTTGGCGTTCACCGCCAGCCTGGTCTTCTTCGTGCTTTCAGCCTATCTGGCCCATTTCCGGCTTTCCCGCCCCTCCCTGCCCGGCGTGGGCAAGTACTCCCTGGGCGCCCTGGCCGGGGGCCTGGGCATGGTCTTGCTGGCCTTGCGCGGCCTGGCCCCCGACCTCTTGAGCGTGGTGCTGGCCAACACCTTGGTGGGGCTGTTCTCCACCCTGGTCTGCCTGGGCCTGGCCGAGTTCCTGGGCCGCCCCCAAAAAATCTGGCCGCACGCCTTGACGCTGACGGCGCTCGGCGCCGGCCTGCTGTTGTTCACTTTCGCCTGGCCCAACGTCGGGGCCAGGGTGGTGGTCATCTCCCTGGTGGTGGGCGGCTATTGCCTGGTCCAGGCCGTGATGCTGGGCCGCTGGTCGACCTCGGCCATCGGCGGGCTGAACCGGCCGTTGTTCGTGTCCTATGTGGTCCTGGGCCTGGTCTTCATGCTGCGCTCGGCCTACTCCGCCTTTTGGGAGCCGCGCATGCAGGATTTCATGCAGGCCGGCCTGATCCACGGGCTGACCTTCATGGCCTTCATCCTGGGGGCCTTCCTTATCCTCACCGGCCTGGTCTTTCTGGGCATCCAGCGCCTGGAGACCGAGGCCCGCCGGGCGCGGGCCGAGGTGCGCCAGCTCAGCGGGCTGTTGCCCATCTGCGCCGCCTGCAAGCGCATCCGCGACGACCGGGGCTATTGGCACCAGGTGGAGGCCTACGTCAAGGCCCATTCGGCGGCCGACTTCACCCACGGCATCTGCCCGGAGTGCGTGCGCCGGCTCTATCCCGAAGTGGCCGGCAAGCTGGGCGGCGGGGGCCCGGCCGCCCCGGCGGCCGGGCCGGAAGACGGCCAGGACTAGGCTTGGCCCCGTCGGGGAGCGCTCCGGCTACAAATCCTGCCAGGGATTATATCGCGGCGGCGGTTCGGTGGTGACGGGCAGAGGGCAGCGTTTGTGGGTCCAGCCATCCAGGGGCAGAACCGTCTCATAGTCAGGATCGTAGCGCCAGGGATAGTTGAAGGTTCTCCCCGTGAGCCGGCAGCGGCTGTCCTTCTTGGCCGGCGGCTCCAATTCCTCCAGGTGGGGGCAGTCATCGCATCCGATGATGTGCCGAAAGCGCTGGTGGGGATCGCCTGGACTGGGCAACGGGCAGTCCGGACGCACCCAATCCTCTGGCGGCTCATGGAGGAAATGGTCATAGAGCTTGCGACAAAAAGCCGCCTCGCGGGGCTCCGGGGGGATGTATTCCATGCACCGGCGGCAGCCTCGGAAAGCCACCAGGCGAAAACGGTCATAGCTGTCCAAATTGGTTCGCCAGAGCATCCCTAGTCCTGCCCCAGCAGTTCGCTCCGCAGCCGGCGGGAAAGCTCTCTCACCGCCGCGAAGGCCCGCTCCACCGTGGCCTCGCGGTCGGGGTTGACCAGGCAACAGGTGGCCGGCGAAAGCAGGCTGCGGCTGAGCAGGAAATCCCGGTCGATGCCGGCCCGCGCCAGGCTTTCCCACAGGCCCTTGAGCCGCGCCGCCAGCTCGTCCAGCCCCTGTTTCTCAAAGTTCTCGGTCTGGGTGGGGATCATGCCCCAGATGATGACCCCGCCGCGGTCCAGGTAGCGCCGAATGGATTTGACGTAGGCCACGAAGCGCTCGCCGTTGCTGTACATGTCCAGGCTCAGCACCTCGATGTCCAGGCCCAGCAGGAAGTCCCAGTCCGGGTTGCCGCACAGGTGAACCCCGCGCGGCCGGTCGCTGTAGCCGAAGAAAGTCTCCAGGTCGCGCCGGGCGGCCGCGTCGCCATAGCCGCTGACCCCGCTGAAGACGAACTGGAGCCCCGGCTCGTCGATGAACATGAAGGCGTTGGGGTTGATGGCCTTGAGCCGGGCCAGTTGGGCGTTGACCCGCTTGGCCATGAACTCCAGCATGAAGGGGCGCAGGTTGTCGTCGAAGATGATGGGCCGGTCGTTGTCGTCCTTGACGTTGAAGCCGAAGCTGATGGGGCCTTCCAACTGCCCCCGGATGGCCGGCCGGCCAGCCAGGTCCAGTTCCAGGAAGCGCCGGTAGACGGCCGAGTACTCCGGGGTCACGTCGAAGTATTCCGGTTCGTCCCAGTGGGCCAGACAGTCCTCCAGCTCCAGGGCGAACTTCTCGGAGCTGAAGGAGAGCCTCCGGTTGTCCATGTCCAGCACCGCGCCGGGGAAATGCTCGGCCGCCTGCACGTACATGTCCTCGTAATAGCTCAGGTGGGGCAGTTGCGGCCAGAAGGGTATATCCAGGCTCAGGGCGGCGGCCAGGGCGCGCTCGGCGTCGGCGTGGGGCATCACGGCCATGGCGGTGGTGAGCAGGTTGCCGGGGATGGGCATGGCGGCTCCGGGTGGCTGGTGGTGGTTGGGCGGAGAGCGGGGCGCCGCCGCCTCCGCTGGTTCATGATAGCAGCCGGGGGCCGGGGCGCGCCATACGCCCGGCCATCCCCGGCCGGGCCTTGCTTCCCGCCCCAAAGCTGGTAAAACCTAGCCATGCGCCGGCCAAGGCCGCCGGCCGGTTCAACCTTGCCACGGGAAGTTCGGCATGCTCGCGCGTCGCTTGCCCATATTGCTGCTGGCCGGGCTCTTGCTGGCCCTGGCGCCCATCGCGGCCGCTGCCGAGACCGTGGCCCTGCCGGTGACCATCGACTATCCCCTCCTGCGCCGCCTCATCGTGGAGCAGTCCTTCACCGGTCCGGGCGAGAGCGCCCTGGTGGCCGACGAGCTGGGCGGCTGCACCCGCATCGAGCTGAGCCGGCCCCAGGTGAGCCCGGAGAGCGGCTACCTGCGCCTGCGCTGCGCCCTGAGTTTCCGGGTCGGGGTGGGCCTGGCCGGCAAATGCCTCAAACCGGTGGACTGGCGGGGCTACATCGAGCTGGTCCAGGAGCCCCATCTGGCCTCCCGCACCTGGGAGCTATCCTTCATCACCCTGGAATCGCGCCTTTTCACCGCCGAGGGCGAGCCGGCCAACCTGGCCCAGGCGGTGTGGGACCTGGTCAAGACCAGGGTGCACGCCTACCTGGACCGCCGCACCATCAGCCTGGCCCCGCCGGTCAAGGAGCTGGGCCAGTTCCTGCCCCTGGTGGTGTATCCCGAAAACCGGGCGCGGGTGGACGCCTGGCTGAAAAGCCTGCGCCCCGGGCGCATCCACATCCGGCCCCTGGACGTGCGGGTCGAGCTCTTGATGGAGGTGCAGCCCTCGCCGCCCAGCGCCGAGGAGCGGCTGTCGGTCAGCCAGGACGAACTGGACCGCTTCACCAGGGCCTGGCAGAGCTGGGACGCCTTCCTGGTGCGCTGGATCGAGTATCTGGCCCGCGAGCCCCTTTCCACCTCCGAGCGCCGTCTGCTGCTGGAGACGCTGCTGGAGGCCCGCTATCGTTTCGTGCAGGAGCTGAACCAGCCCACCCCGGCCCACCGCGACATCGTGCGCGAGCAGTTCGTGGCGGCCTGGCAGCGCCTGAGCCCCATCCTGCACCGCCGCCTTCGGGGCGACGAGCAGCGCGGACCGCTCAGCTACCTGGCCTTCTTCACCGCCGGCGACGCCCTGGAGGCCCTGGACAAGCTGGGTCCCACCCTGGGGGTGGACATCAGCCACAACGGCCTGATCCGCCTGGTGCGGCTGATGGAGGGCGAGGAGCTGCCCGGCCTGACCCTGGACTACGGCTTCGGGGTGGACGAGAAGCTGCGCCGGGACCTGGGCCTGGGGCCGGCCCCGGACGAGAGCGGCCCGGCCTTCAGTCAGGATCACCTGGCCTGGCCGCCCCCGGCCGCTCCGGGGTTGACTCCCCCGTCCCCCATCCCCCAGGCCGCTCCGGCCGATCCGGCCGCGCCGGCCGAGCCGGCCGAGCCCAGCGCCCCCCAGCCCGGCTCGTGGCTGCGCCGGCTGCTGGCGCGGACGGCCTGGGCCGCCGGGCCGCCGGAGGGTCCCGGCCTGGAGGCCCTGCTGCCCTGGGTGCCCAACGGCGACAACCATGAGGTCTACCTGGAGCGGATCAAGCAAGCGGTGCGGGTGGCGGCGGCCAAGACCATCGGCAACGGGCCGGTGGACCGCCGTCACGCCGACATGTTCGAACGCCTGGCCCTGGCCACGGCCTGGCAGGAGAGCTGCCTGCGCCAGTTCGTGGCCACCGGCGGCAAGATCGCGCCCCTGCGTTCGTACAACAACACCTCGGTCGGCCTGATGCAGATCAACGAGCGGGTCTGGCGCGGGCTTTACAACCTCAACAGCCTGCGCTGGAACGTGCTCTACAACGTCAAGGCCGGCTGCGAGATATTGGAGCTGTACCTGCGCGAATACGCCCTGCCCAATCTCAACCCGGCCCGGCCACTGGACGAGGCCAGCCTGGCCAGGGCGGTCTACGCCATGTACAACGGCGGACCGGCGCAGTTCCAGCGCTTTCTGAAACGCCACGCCCAGAAGAACTACTACCTGAGCGACAAACTTTTCGCCGAGAAGCTGGCCTGGGTCCAGGCCGGACGCTGGGAGCTGATGAGCCATTGTCTGGGGCGGTAGGCCAGCCCCATCCGGGTCTAAAGCGACGGGGCCGCCCCCAGCCGGGAGCGGCCCCGCGAATTTCAAGAGCTTCCATGGCTAGGCGGCCAGGGATTTGTCCAGCAGTATGGTCTGCTCGCGGTCCGGGCCCACGCTGACCAGGGCCAGGGGCGCGCCGGCCAGATCGCTCAGCCGCTTGAGATAGGCCCGGCAGTTGGCCGGCAGGTCGCCCAGGGCGCGCGCGCCGCTGATGTCCTCGCTCCAGCCCGGCATCTCCTCGTAGACGGCCTGGCACTGGGCCAGCCTGGTCAGCGAGGCCGGCACCGCGTCCAGCTCCGCGCCGTCGGGCAGGCGATAGCCAACGCAGAGCTTGATGGCATCCAGCCCGGTGAGCACGTCCAGTTTGGTCAGGCACAGGCCGGTGATGCCGCTTAAGCGCACCGCCTGGCGCACCACCACCATGTCCAGCCAGCCGCAGCGCCGGGGCCGGCCGGTGGTGGAGCCGAACTCGGCCCCCCGCTCCTGGAGATGACGCCCGGTGTCGTCGGTCAGCTCGGTGACAAAGGGGCCGCCGCCCACGCGGGTGGTGTAGGCCTTGACCAGGCCCAGCACCCGCCCCAGCCGGGTGACGCCCACCCCGGCCCCGTTGCAGGCGCTGCCGGCCACCGGGTTGCTGCTGGTCACGTAGGGATAGGTGCCGTGGTCGATGTCCAGGTGGGTGCCCTGGGCGCCCTCGAAAAGCAGCGAGCCGCCGGCGTCCAGCACGCGGTTGAGCTCGGCGGCGACATCGCCGATATGGGGGGCCAGACGGCGGCCGAAGCCCAGGTATTGCTCGTAGATCAGCTCGGCGTCCAGGGCCGGCTCCTGATAATAGTTGGTCAGCCAGTAATTCTTTTCGGCCAGGCAGGCCGCGATCTTGGCCCGCAGCAATTCCGGTTCGCCCAGATCCACCGCCCGGATGCCAACCCGGGCCGCCTTGTCCTCGTAGCAGGGCCCGATGCCGCGGCCGGTGGTGCCGATGGCCGCGCCGCCCTTGGCCTTTTCCCGCGCCAGATCCAGGGCCTTGTGCCAGGGCATGATGAGGTGGGCGCGCTCGCTCAAGCGCAGACGCTCCGGCCCCACCGCCACCCCGCGGCCGGACAGGCGGTCCATCTCGGTGATGAGCACCTCCGGGTCAACCACCACGCCGTTGCCGATGAAGCAGGTCTTGCCGGGGTGCAGCACGCCGGAGGGGATGAGATGCAGGATGAATTTCTCGCCGCCCACCACCAAGGTGTGGCCGGCGTTGTTGCCGCCCTGGAAGCGCACGATGCCGTCCACGCGCTCGCCCAGCAGATCCACCACCTTGCCCTTGCCCTCGTCGCCCCACTGGGTGCCGACCACCACCACGCATGCCATGGATCGCTATCCTCCTGCCGGGGCGCTTCGCCGCCTTTGCCCAGCATGTATGGGGCGGCAGCCATTGTCCGGCCTTGGTATTAAAATATTGCCGGGCCGAGGGACGCTGACCCGCCGGCCGGGAGGTGATCGCGGGGCGGCCGAGGCCGCGTTTTCCCGCAACGGCCCGCAAAAACCCAGGCTAACCTACTGGAGCCAGCCGGCCTTGTCAACTTCTGACGGCTGGTTTGAACCCCCCGGCCGGCCATGCTATACTCCCTGGCGCCCGGCGGGAGTAGCTCAGTTGGCCAGAGCGTCAGCCTTCCAAGCTGAGGGTCGCGGGTTCGATTCCCGTCTCCCGCTCCAAACGAGCATAAGGGGTTAGCCAGAAATGGCGACCCGTTGCTCGCTTTCTGGCCGGAAATGGTCGGAATTGGGCGAGTTCATCCCGCGGGAGATCGGAGATCGTTGGGATGAGGGCTGCCAGCCTGAGGGTCGTCGAAAGCCAAGGGGGACAACGCTAATTTTTGTCCAGCACGCGCCTGACCGTGGCCAGCAGTTGGGCTTTCTTGAAGGGCTTGCCCACATAATCGACCGCCCCGTCATCTAGGGCCCCTTTGGCCCGACCGGTGGCGGAATAACCGCTTGCCACGATAATCTTGGCCGTTGGATCATGTTCCAACATGGCCCGCAAGGCCTTGTGACCGCCCATGCCCGGCATGCCCAGGTCCATGATAACCAGGTCCAACTGATCGTCTCTTTGCCGAAAGATTTCCAGCGCCTCTTCCCCGCTGCCCGCGGTGGTCACCTCATAGCCCATGCTCTTCAGAGTGCGGGCGGCAAATTCTCTCAGGCTGCCCTCGTCGTCCACCAGGAGGATTTTCTCATTCCCTCCTGGGTGATTCGCGAGCTCGGCTGCCGATCCATTGCCGCCGGCCTCGGCAGCCCCCAGGTAGGCGGGGAGATAGACCGTGAAGGTGGCGCCCTGACCCAATTGGCTTTGGCATTCAACATGGCCGCCGTGACCAAGAATTATTCCATGGACCGTGGAAAGGCCCAGGCCGGTGCCCTTGCCCACCGCCTTGGTGGTGAAGAAGGGGTCGAATATTCTGGGCAGATCGTCCGGGTTGATGCCGTGGCCGGAGTCGGAGATGGTCAGCGTCACCCAGTCGCCGGAATAGGTCTCTCCGCAGGTGGGGCAGACTTTTTCGCTTATCGAGACGTTTGCGGTCGAGATGGTTAGCTGCCCGCCCTCTGGCATGGCGTGAGAGGCGTTGGAAACCAGATTCAATATGACCTGGTGAACCGCCCCGGGATTGCCGGAGACTCCGATTCTTGAGAGGATGGGGTCATGGGCAAGCAAAGCAGATATTCACCAGAGGTAAGGGAGCGGGCGGTTCGGCTGGTGTCGGAGCACACCGGGGAAT